>CAIOTJ010000122.1 GCA_903861195.1 uncultured Planctomycetaceae bacterium
ATCAATCGGGTGGTCTACGACATCAGCAGCAAGCCCCCCAGCACGATCGAGTGGGAATAGCCCTTCCCGACCGGCCGGAACATTGGCTCCCGAATGCCTGCGGATTGGTCGAATGACTGGTTTATGACAGTCTCCGCACCCCTCAAACAGTCAACCCGTCCTGACGAGAATTCGACAGGACGGGTTCCTAGACATCCGTGCTGATGCTCGCGGCGGTCAGGGAGTCGCCACTTTGGCCGGCAAGGCCTCGCAGTGCGACAGCGCCAACAGCGGCAGTGCGGTTCCGCTGTATGTGATGAAGTGCCACGAGTCGGTGTTCAACGAGCGGGTCCACCAGCGACCCGAGGCCCGCTGATTTCCCTTCAGCCAAGTGACACCGCGCTGAATCCGCGGATCCGTGGCCAAGATTCCCGACTCGCGCAACACCACAATCGCCAACCCTGTCTGGTGCCCATCACTCGGCGGGGTGGCGAATTCCGGCTCGGCCCGCAGTTTCTCGGCCCGATTGCCCGCCCCCCACTCTTCGGGGGCCCCAAACGTGCGGATCGACCAACCGCCGTCGGCTTGCTGTTTCGACAGTACCAGTTCGACCAGTTCCTTCTGCTGCTCGGCGGTCAGCACACCGGGCAACCGGGTCGACGCCCACAGCAGCAGGGTGCGGTCGTAATCTTGCCGGGGTTTCTCGGTTGCCAGGTACTGCTGGAGACGTTCCACCCGGGCCTTCACGGCCTCATCCTGCAATCCCGCGAGCCAGCCAGGGGCGGTCCCCACCGCCATCGCCGCCGTGGTGGCCAGGTGAAAGGCGCTCGATTCATACGGAGGCCAGCAGTCGAGCGAGCCCCAGGTCCCACTGTCACGCTGCAATTCCAACATCAACTTCAAGGCCCGGTCGGTCTCGGGAGACAGGCTCTTCGTCACATGCGCGTCCCATTCCGCCAGACCGGCGGCCAGATAGATGGCCTGGGCGGGGGCGACGCTGGTCTGCTGTTCTTCGGGAGACTTCTTCTCAAACGCCGCCAGGCTGGCGACGAAGTGCTCGCGGATCGCGGGACTGGGCTTTCCCAACCGGGCCGAGAGCGCCGGCCGGAACTGCATATACGCCCCGTTGGTGTGACAACTGACACACTTGCGATGCCCGTTCCAGGCGAGGCTTCCCTGCTCGAGATAGGTCTCGGCCAATTCCACCGAGACACTCTCACGCCGCGGCTCATCCGCGGACGCAGGAGGAATCAGAATCCCCTCGAACTTGTACTGGAACGGAGTCTCAGCGGGATCGGCACCGAATGCGATTCGGGCGACGCTCAAGGTCACCCAACAGACAGCCGCCAGTCTCGAAACGCGCATCGGATCTCTCCTGTCAGTTCACGGAGCAACACAAGGGAGTGGGGGGCAGGCCAAACCCATGAGTCCCCACTGATGCGTGAGAATAGCGTCCCTGCCTGCGAGGGGAAACCAGCGCGGGCCGATACGGCGTTTTGGTTTCAGTCATCACGGCTGAAACACCAGGTCGGGGCCAATTCCGAAGCGGGCGGGGAGGGGGATGTTCGACCAGGCGGCGTCATCTCCCAGGCGAAACTGCCAGCCCCCCTTCAGCTCGACCGTGGTCTCCTTGGCCCGCAAGACGATGGCGGCTGGCCACCCGCCGTCTCCCGCCGCATGTTCACGGCGGATGACCAGCAGGTTGGCGTCGTCGAGCACCACGGCCGCCGTGGGAAGCACCCCTTCGGACGTCCCTTCGGCCCCGGGCTGCAACTCGATGGCCGTCCCATTCAGCCAGGCCTTGGTGGCCGCGGGGGCTGCCGGAATGACGATCCGGATTCCCTCCGTCCCCCAGGCCGTGGGGATCTTGATGGCGGTCCGAATCCAGGCGGGGCCGGCCTGGTCCGTGATGATGCCGGCGGAGATCTTCGTCCAATCGGCGGGAAGCCGGGTGAGGTTCCACTGTTTTTCCAGGCCCGCCTTGTCAGTCCGAGGGCGGGTGACAGCCAGCACGTGGCTGTGCGGACGTTTGTCAAAACCCGATCGCAACGGGCGTCCCCCCAGAATCTGATCGCTGCTGATCGTGGGAGCGACGAACCGCTCGACATGCGAAATGACCAGGTCGTTCCCCGTGAAGTGATCGACGTAGGGCCAACGGGCCGGATTGTACATGCAGTCGGTCAGGTCGCGGACCAGCACCGCCGCGATGCCATTGCGGACCAATTGCCGCAGGCCAAACGGACGTCCCAGCACACACATGTTGGTGTGCACCCCCGTCATGATCACCCGCTGGATGCCCCGGGCCTGCAGGATGTTCCAGACCTCATCCCCCTTGTCGGAGATGTAGTCTTTCTCGCCATCAATCTCGATGAGGGCCGACTGGGTTTTCCAGGGGGTGCCCGGGTTGCGTCCCTGGGCTTTGAGTTTTTCAACCCACTCGGCATGTTCCTTGGGGTCATCGTCCTCGCCTCCATCGGATTGATCGATGGGATAGAGGGCCTGCTCTTCGGAGGGAATGCGCGAACACCAGTTGGCGATGTCGGCCGGCAGGTTGGCGGCCCGGGGGGCCTGTTCGGCCCGGACACGGGCGGGGTGGCCGGCATAGGCGGGCATGCAGTCGCTGGGGGCATGGATGATGATCGCCCCCTCCGCCCGCGCCCGCTTGGCCAGTTCATTGATCCGCGGGGCGAATTCCTCGAGACGCCGGACGGCGTTCTGGCAGTGATGCAGATCCCAGGTGTCGCAGATGATCACGGCGGTCTGGGCCGGGTTCCAGCTCTGCTGCTCGTAGGCCCGTTTGAGGTTGCCCGAACCGGCCGGCTCTTCGACCACCCGGCGGAGTTTGAGCGAGAACTCGGCCCCAACGGCGGGCGCTGGCAAAACCACCAGTGCCTGGGACCAGACCGACAACCCCAGCAGGGCGAACAGGGTGCGTTTCATGATGTGCGAGAGACCGATCGAGGCCGGACACAATGGGGAGAGCTCTTCCCACGCGGGACAAGCAGATGTGGGCATTGTGCAACTTGCCCAGACCGCGGTCAAACCGCCAGTCCAGATCACCGCGTGGGGCCGCGTCGGATTTGTCCCGACAAAGAACGACACAGGAGGCCACTGGGGCCTCCTGGGAAGAGCTCTTGCAACCCGCCGTTGTCCGGCGAGGAGGAACCACTATTTCGCGACAGCGACCTTGGGCTGCGGGATGCGATCCTGCACCTTGGTGGCCAGTCCCAGCACCCGCAGCAGGCGGATCACGTTCCAGGTGACATCGAACTCCCACCACTTGTGCCCATGCACGGCCAACCGCTGGTGGGCGTGGTGATTGTTGTGCCATCCCTCGCCGTAGCTGAGGACCGCGACCCACCACAGATTGCGGCTGAGATCGGTGGTTTCGTAGTTGCGGTAGCCCCACATGTGGGTCGCCGAGTTCACAAACCAGGTCGAGTGATAGGCCAGCACCAACCGCAGGCAGAGCCCCCAGAGGACCCAGGAAACGCCCAGGCCACCGGCCCATTCACCGGCGAAATACAGCCCCACGCCCAGGATCACCGAAGCCAGCACGAAGGTTTTCTGGAACAGGTGATACACCGGATCACGGTACAGGTCCGGAGCCCAGCGGCGATGCAGCCGATCGTTCTCTTCGGCCGTATCGTAGGGCAGGAACCACATCATGTGCGACCACCAGAACCCATCATTCGGCGAATGCGGATCTTCAACTTCGTCGGAATGGGCGTGGTGCAGCCGATGGATGGCCACCCACTGCATCGGACTTCCCTCGGCCGAGAGCATGCCGCACAACGAGAAGAAATACTTCAGGGGACGAGGGACCACGAAACTGCCATGGGTCAGCAGGCGATGGTACCCCAGTGTCACACCGAGGCAGGCGGTGACCCAGTGCAGAAAGACCGCGATCGCCAACCCGGACCAACTGAACCAGAAGAACGCGGCCACCGCCCCGACGTGCATCGCCAGCATCCACACCGTGATGGTCCAATTCACTCCCCGCACCCACCGGCCGCGGAACGCCTTGCGCTGCGGCAGAGGGGGCAGGTCGTCGCCCGACTCCGGGGCGACCCCCAGATCGGGTTCCACGACCGCCGATTGGCTGTCCAAGAGACCAACAACCTCGTCGGTCTCCAGAACCGCGACACCGTTTGTTTCTGAATTCAACTGCTTGTGAGGCATGGTTTCTCTCAACCGCACGCTGGAGGCCCAGTGGGAAACGAACTGGAATCCCTGACACGATGGGCGTCCACGGAAGCGTTTTACTGACTTGAATTCGGGGGAATGTCAGCAGAGTGTCAAAGTTGCGTCATTCCCGGTTGGGGGAATCGGGAGGAGATCCACCGCACCAGCCCAGCACGGAGCCCGCCAGGCGAAATCGTTCGCGATTGCCCGCAGGAAAGCCCCTTCCCAGCGGCTCCCCCCAGCAGTAAACATCCGCCCACATCCCGAGCCGCGACGTAGGAGGATTTGTCACATCGCCAATCGTGGGGCGTGGACCGTGAACCGTGGACCGTAGACCGTGGGGCCGTTGGCGGGAATCGGTCGTTGAGACCAGGAGGGAGCCGAAATTCGGCCCGGCACAGACGAAGACGGGCGGGTGGTGGGTGGCGGATCGGGGAGCGTAGGGCGTCAATCCGGTAGCGTGGGATGGGTGGGGTGAAGTCGTTGGCGAACCCACGATGGAACCACAATTCGGCCCGACACAATGGAATACGGGTGGGTCCGGAACAAGTCTGAAGGACTTGCATATCCTAGCCCGGGGTTGCCACGGCACGTGGCTACCCCGGGTTACCGGCCCCAGACAGAACTCAATCCTGTAGGGATTGCATATGCCGGGGGGCGGGGTGACCGCGCGGGGTTGAGGATTGCGTGTGACCCGGGGGGGGTGATGCGAGCGGGTCGTGCGGGCACGATCAAGATCGATTTGGGCAGGCGGGGCCAACGGCGGTTCCCTTCAATCCCACAGGTAGCGTTCGTCGAATTCCACCTGATTTTTCTGGAGGACCCGGCGCAATTCATCCTGGAACGATTCGGTGCGATGATGTTGTTCCTGAGTCTGGATGTATTCCACCAAGGCATCGATATGGGAGGAACTGATGGAGAACGCCGCGTATCCTTGCTGCCATTCGAAGCCCGATTGCTGTGGAGCGCGTGTTTGATCCACACGGCGGATTCACGCTTGACCTCTTTGATCAAGTCCGACAGAGCCGTCTGACGACCGAGGAAACAAGCAATATGGACGTGATCCTCGACTCCCCCCACGGTGATCACCGGACACTTGAACCGGTTGCAGAGTTGCCCCAACATGGCATGCATTTCCAGCCGCAGGCCCTGATCCGCCAACATCGGACGACGCAGTTTTGTCGAAAAAACGAGATGAACACACAGACGTGCGAGGGATTGGGCCACGGTCGTGACATTTCAATCGGGACCAGGGATCGAAGCAGAGGGATGATAGCACAGGGGCATTGAAAAACGGGTCGCGGGTGTGCCAGGAATGAAGGGGGCGATTTTAGGGAGCAGGAGTCGAAACCAGGTCCCCCATATGCATTCCCTTCAGGAATGAAGCGACATTTGGGGGTGCCCACCCGGGGTAGCCAGCGCTTCGCTTGGCAACCCCGGGCTAGGGTATGCATTCCCTTCAGGAATGGTTCGGCCGGGTGGTTGGTGTGCGCTCCGGGATGCCGCGCGGGAATGGGCGTCGGCCCTATTCCCTGGAGAAACTCAACCCTTCGATTTCTTGAACGCCCAGCCGACGGCTCCCACGGCCAGACAGGCCAGCGTGATCCCCAACCGGATGGCTCCCCGGCGGGCCGAACCGGTCATGCCCGAAAAACTCCAGGCGGTTTTGCCGTTGGTGTCATCCTTGCCGAAGAACACTCCGCAATGGGGGCATTTGTCGCCGGCGGTGAGATTGTCTGGCACTTGCTTTGAACACTTGCTGCAGGTCTTGACCTGGACCATCTGGGGTCCCAAGGGAGGCTGCGCCGCGGGACCGGTGGGCATCATCCCGGCTCCCCCGGGCATTCCGCCGGGCATTCCGCCAGAGGCTCCCATCGGTCCCATCCGCCCCGGCATGCCACCCGGAGGGCCACCCATGGGGCCGCCCCCCGAGGCCATGGCATTGCCCGGCATTCCCCCTGCGGCGGGAGCGCTGGGAAATCCGCCGGGGCCTGCCCCGGGGCCCGCTCCACCGGGGGCACCACCCGGGAATCCCGCTCCTCCGCCCGGCATCGCTCCAGCGGGAGCACCGCCGGGAAACCCACCCGCTCCACCGGGCGGGCCATTGCCCGGGAAGCCGCCAGCCCCTCCCGGAAACGCCCCATTCGGAGGACCACCGGGGAAGGCCCCCGGCTGACCGCCGCCAGGAGCCGCACCTGGAAAACCACCCGGGCCATTGGGAGTCTGCCCCCCAGCACCACCGGGAAACGCCCCCGGCTGACCTCCGGGAGGAACCGATCCCGGGAAGCCTCCCGGCCCTCCCGGGAACGCACCGGGCTGTCCACCACCGGGCACAGCACCCGGTCCACCCGGAACCCCACCCGCCCCCGGAACCCCACCAGGGGGAGCACTTCCGGGAAAACCACCCGGTCCGGCGGCACCGCCTGGCTGTGCTCCATTGGGGGGGAATCCGCCGCCATTGGGGCCGGGGCCATTGATGCCCGGTCCACCAATCGCCGGTGCGCCACCGACGTTCACGCCGCGTCCTCCAGGCACTCCACCGGGCCCCGCCGCGCCGCCGCCGGCCCCCTCTTTGGGCAATTGGGCCTCGTCGGGCGTCCCCTTCACCAGGTCGCGCACAAACTGTTGGTCTTCGGCCGAAAACTGGGTGAAGGGAATTGTCTTCACCTGCCCGCTCGACATCTTCAAGACCACCCCGCCATTGAACAGGCGCACGAAGTCGGCCTTGACCGTTTTGCCACTGACGTCGGTCCACGTTCGCGGCTTGGCCTGGGCGATCGAGGCGGTCAGCGACACCCCCAAGAACAGACACACGACAATCCGCGACAATTTCCCGTGCATAATCAGCTCTCGGAGGTTGGGCCCGTGGGAGAACCCCCCGGGGAGCAGATGGCCCCCCCGCCCGACGGGCGGTGGACCTCTGGGACAGGTCTTTTGGAAGAGCAACGTCAAACGTTAGGATGCCAAACTTGAAGTCGGACTGCAACTTCAATCGAACCTGGGGGGCCCCGGTGAGATTGCAGGCCGATTGACTGTCCCGCTTTGTTCGGTCCGGGTCACGATCCCCACGCGGCCGGGCACGCCACGCGGACTTTGGCAGAGCCCGTCACCCACGGCACACCAAACCCGCCTCCCGCCGGCTCCGTTCGGTGTCTCACACGACCCCATCACCCCCCACTCCCAGGTCTTGAGATGTCGACGTCGCCCGACTGTGATGTGATTGTCTGGGGTCTGGGGGGCATGGGTTCGGCCGCCGCCTGGAGACTGGCCGCCGCCGGAGCCCGCGTGATTGGGCTCGACCAATTCGGCCCCGCACATGACCGGGGAAGCTCGCATGGCGAGACCCGGATTATCCGCAAGGCGTACTTTGAGCACCCCGATTATGTCCCGCTGCTCACCCGCGCCTACGAGCTGTGGCGGGGTCTCGAACAGGGGCTCGCGAGCCCGCTGTTTCACGAGGTGGGATTGTTTCTGGCGGGCCCGCCCGAGAGTGTCGCGATCCGGGGCACCGTGGCCGCGGCCCAGGAGCACAGTCTGCCGCTCGAGCGTCTGACGGCGGCGGCCGCCCGCACCCGGTTTCCCGGATTTCAGTTCGATGACGGTTTCGAAGTGGTCTGGGAACGACAGGCGGGATACCTCGAAGTCGAGCGGTGTGTGTTGGCCCAACTGGAACAGGCCCGCAACCACGGGGCCGACCTGCGCTTCCAGACCCCGCTGCTGGCCTGGCACGAGGACGATTGGGGAGTGACGGTCGAGACCAGGCAGGGGCGGCTTCGCAGCCGGTCGCTGGTCGTGTGCGCCGGCCCCTGGAGTCGCGACCTGGTCCCCGGACTGGAAGTGCGCCGCAAGCCGGTCTTCTGGTTTCCAGCTCCCGAGGCACTCACCCTGCGACAGGGAGCTGGCACCTTCTTCTTTGACCTGCCCGAGGGACAGTTCTACGGATTCCCGAGCCGCAATGGGGGGGGTTGTGACCCCGCCACCTTCAAGCTGGCCGAACATACCGGGGGCGATCTGGTGGACGATCTCCTGGGGGTCGACCGGTCACAACATCCGGCCGATCTGGAGAAGATCCGGGGGTTTTTGCGCCGGCACATTCCCGGCGCGGGCCTGGAGCCAACCGCCCACGGGGTCTGTCTCTACACGCTGACCGCCGATCACCATTTTCTTGTCGACCGACATCCCGACTTCTCGCGGGTGGTGGTGGGGGCGGGCTTTTCCGGCCATGGATTCAAGTTCACCCCGGTGATCGGACAAGCGCTGGCCGACCTCGCCCTGAGGGGGGGCACCTCGCTGCCCATCGGGTTCCTGGCTTGGCAACGCCCAGGCCGGACCATACCCGATTTTCGCTGAGGCGCTGGGCGAAACCTCTGTCTGGCAGGTGCTTGCCTCCCCTCCCCTCCTCCCGATACAACTTCCGAACCGCGGGTTTTCCGACTCTGGAAGGGTTGGATTGAGGTCTGGCGGGGGCGGTCGGCCGCCCCCCGGACAAGACGGAGCGAGAGTCTTGACCAACACCCGTGTTGTCCGGATCGCACACTTCTCAAACACCATGTCTTCTTTGAATCGCGATCTGTGGCTGGTGACTGGTGGGGCCGGATTCATCGGCTCCACGTTTGTGCGGCGGCGCGTGCTGGATCAACAGCGCCAGACACTCACGCTCGACAAGCTGACGTATGCGGGCAATCTGGATTCCCTCGAGGGAGTCCTCAGTCACGACACCCATCGATTCGTCGAAGGAGACATTGCGAATCGGGAGTTGGTGCTGACATTGCTGCGACAGCATCGTCCGACGACCGTTGTGAATTTCGCGGCGGAATCGCATGTCGACCGCTCGATTGACGGACCGCGGGCGTTTGTCGAGACCAACGTGCTGGGAACCGTCGAGTTGCTGCAGGCCACCCTGCATTACTGGCGCGAGCTGCCACCTTCCGACCAGAACGAATTCCGGTTCCTGCATGTCTCCACCGACGAGGTCTACGGCTCGCTGGGGCCGACGGGGGCGTTCACCGAGACCACGCCCTACGCACCCAATTCCCCCTATTCGGCCAGCAAGGCGGCCTCCGATCACTTCGTCCGGGCGTTTCACCATACCTACGGGCTGCCGGTCCTCACGACCAACTGTTCCAACAATTACGGCCCCCGTCAGTTTCCCGAAAAGCTGATCCCGCTGATGATCCTGAACGCGGTCCACGGGAAACCTCTGCCCATTTACGGAGACGGACTCAACATTCGCGACTGGCTCTATGTCGAGGACCATTGCCGGGCCATTGAGGCCGTAATCCAGCGGGGCCGGCCCGGCGAGGTGTACAACATCGGCGGAAATTGCGAGCGGACGAACCGCGCGATTGTCGAACGCATCTGCCAGATCGTCGACGAGTTGTGCCCCCGGCTGGCGCATCGTCCCTGTTCGCAACTGGTCCGGTTCGTGGCCGATCGTCCCGGCCATGATCGTCGCTATGCGATTGACTGCACCAAGATCGAGCGGGAACTGGGCTGGTCGCCCGAGGTCGCGTTTGAGGAAGGGCTGCGACGCACCATCGAGTGGTATCTGGGGAACCCCACCTGGATCGATCGGGTGACCTCCGGCACATACCGGGGAGAGCG
>CAIOTJ010000123.1 GCA_903861195.1 uncultured Planctomycetaceae bacterium
CTGGCCGACTGGCTGACAGCCAAAGAGAACCCCTGGTTTGCCCGGCTCGCGGTCAACCGGCTCTGGAAGCACTTTCTGGGGCGGGGCCTGGTCGAGGCTGAGGACGACCTCCGTTCGACCAATCCCCCCACCAACGGGCCGCTGCTCGACTACCTGGCGGCTGAACTGGTGCAGTCGGGGTTCGATCTCAAGCACGTCATGCGGCTGATCCTCAACAGCCGGGTTTATCAACTGTCGAGTGAGCCGACCGAGAACAACCAGGATGATGAGCAGAACTTCTCACACCATGTCATCCGCCGGCAGTCGGCCGAGGTGCTGCTCGACTCGATCAGCCAGGTGACGGGCGTTCCCGAGAGCTTCCCGGGACGGACCGAGGGAACCCGCGCGATCGCCCTGTGGAACAACCGGCTTCCCTCGTACTTCCTCGAGATTTTCGGCCGTCCCGAACGGAACACCCCCTGCGAGTGCGGCCGGTCGAGCGACCCGACGATGGCCCAGGCGCTGCACCTGATGAACGCCCCCGAGGTGGAGGCGAAGATCGCCCATCCCCAGGGGCGGGTGGCCCGGCTGATCGAGGCGGGAAAGACTCCGGCCGAGATCGTCGACGAGCTGACCCTGGCCGCGCTGGGCCGGTTGCCCGACGCCCGTCAGAAAATGGTCGCCGGCCGACTGTTTGACGCGGCCTCGCCGCGTGAGGCGGCCGAAGATTACCTGTGGACCCTGCTCAATTCCTACGACTTCGTGCTGATCAAATAGGACCCCGTCCCATGGCGCATCCCTACTGTGACGGCATCGATCGCCGCGGCTTTTTCAAGGTCGGCTCGCTGGGGGGCTTGACCCTGGCCGAGACCCTGCGGCTGCAGGCCCTCTCGGCGGCCGAGATTCCCGCCGAGAAGCGGAACGACGTCAACTGCATCTTCATCTTCATCATTGGCGGGATGGCCCATCAGGACCTGTGGGATCCCAAGCCCGAGGCCCCCGCCGAGATCCGGGGAGACTTCACCCCCATCCAGACCAACGTCCCGGGGATGCAGCTCACGAACATCCTGCCCCACATGGCGCAGGTAGCCGACCAGTTCGCCATTCTGCGCGGGCTGACCCACACCGATCCCGATCACACCGCCGGGTATCATGTGATGATGACCGGCGTCCACCCTGGCGTGGGGGGGAACTTCAACCGGAACAAGCAGGACAACAACGTCCACCCCGCACTGGGTTCGATGGTCTCGAAGGTGGGGGGCGGGAACGGGGCCTTGCCGCCGTACATCTCGGTTCCCAATTTCCTCAACAGCGGCGGACCGGCGTTCTTCGGAGCCAGCCACGCCCCGTTTGTGATCGAGTCGGACCCCGCCTCGCCCGAGTTCTCGGTCCGCGACATCGTGCTGCCCGAGGGGGTCGCCACCGACCGCAGCCAGCGCCGGCAACTGGCGCTGCGCGAGATCAACCGGCTCGAAGCGGCGGCCGAGAAATCCAGCCAGACCGTGCAGGCGGTCGATGTCTTCCAGGAAAAGGCCTACAACCTCATGACCTCGCAGAAGGCCCGCGTTGCCTTCGACATCTCCCGCGAGAGCCAGGAGACCCGCGACACCTACGGCATGACCAGCCTCGGCCAGTGCTGCCTGTTGGGCCGGCGGATGGTCGAGGCGGGCTGCCGGTTTGTGGCGATTGAAAACGGCCACTGGGACACCCACCGCAAGAACACGATGAGCCTGCGGGATCTGCTGGTCCCGGCGCTCGACCAGGGACTCTCGGCCCTGCTGAAGGATCTGAAGGAGCGCGGCCTGCTCGACTCAACTCTCGTGGTGCTGACCACCGAGTTCGGCCGGACTCCGCGAATCAACACGATGGCGGGCCGCGATCACTGGCCACAGGCGTTCTCGATTGTGATGGCGGGGGCGGGTGTGCGGGGCGGAAACGTGATTGGGGCCACCGATTCACAGGGGGCGTACGTCACCGACCGGCCGGTGACCCCCGGCGACATGTCGGCCACCGTGCTCAAGATGCTGGGGATTGACCCCGACATCGTCGTGCACACCCCCGTCGGCCGGCCGGTGCAACTCGCCAACGGCGGCCGCCCGGTCCACGAGCTGCTGTAGCCCTCGCCGGGGGTACGTTCCCCGGGGTTCGGCTCGAGTCCGCACTCTCTTTCCGCTGGTCAATTCCCATGCGACCCTCCCGCCTCCTCCCTGCGATTCCCGGGGCCGCGTGGGCCCGGGGTGCCATGTGCGCCCTGCTGGTGCTGACCGCCCTGCCGGCCCACCTCGCCGCCCAACAGGTCCCCACCGAGCCCGCCAGCACGCACATCTTCCCCGCCGGGGGCCGCCGGGGAACCACGGTCGACGTTCGGGTCGGGGGTGAGTTTCTGCCACCCCACACCCGCCTGCACCTCGTGGGAGACGGACTCGCGGCCCCTGCCGAGTTGGGCGATCCCGCCACCGGCCATTACGAGCCCGCTCCCCGCCGCAAGCCCGGGGGGACACCCATCAACTACCCCCGCGAGTTCGCCTCGCGGATCACCATCGCCGGCGATGCCGCACCGGGGCAACGACTGTGGCGCGTCTCGTCGGCCCGGGGAGGAACCGGGGGCCGCCCCTTCCTTGTGGGAGATCTTCCCGAACACATCGAACGCGAGTCGAACTCGACTCCCCAGACCGCCGAGCTGCTGACTTTGCCGGTGACCCTCAACGGCCAGATCGCCGGCGAGCAGGATCACGATCACTTCACGTTCTCTCTGGCCGAGGGAGAGCTGGTCTGCATCGACGTCGCCGCCAACCGTCTCGGATCTCCCCTCGACCCGTTGATCGAGCTGTACGATCCCCAGGGACTGCCGGCGGCGGTGGAGGAACTGCGCCGGGGAAGCGATCCGGTCGTGCTGTATCGGGCCACCCGTTCGGGCACACATCGCCTGCTGGTGGCCAACCTGAATTTCCAGGGGGGCCCGCAGTACGTCTATCGCGCCACGCTCTCCACCTCCCCCGCGATCCTCACCCCGTTTCCCGCCGGGGGGCAGGGGGGACAGCCGCTCGAGTTCCAGTTGCTGCCGCTGTCGAGTGCCGAGACGCGGCTGGCGGGGCTGCGCCGGCAGACGCTCCCCATGTCAACCGGAGTGCCAACGGTGTTCACCCCGGCCGACCTGGGGGCCGGGCCGGTGGAATTGCAGGTGCATCCTCATCCCATGGCGCTGGAGCACGAGCCGAACGACGCCCCCGGCCAGGCGAACCCGGCGGTGGCACCCGTCACGCTCTACGGACGGCTGGCGAGTCGCGACGATGTCGATGGCTTCCGGATCGCGGCCCAGGCGGGCGAGGGGCTGTCCATCGCCTGCCGCGAGATTCCCGCCGGCATGGGCAGCCTGCCGATCGTGCAGGTGCTCGATCTCAACGGGGGTGAACTGGCGCGGGCCAGCGCGGTCGAGTTGTACCCGCGCCCCTGCCGTCTCGAATGGAAGGCCCCCGCCGCGGGCGAGTACGTGGTGCGTGTGCGGGAAGGGGGCCCGGCCCTGCGCGAGAGTGTCTACGCCCTGTCGATCACTCCCATCCGTCCCGATGTCTCCCTCACCGCGACCACCGACATTGTCAATGTGGTGCAGGGAAACCGGGCCGAGCTGGAACTCAAAGTCGACCGCCAGGGGGGCTTCGGGGTGCCGATCGATCTGGAAATTGAAGGGCTGCCCGAGGGGATGAAAGCCGAGCCGCTGCAAATTCCCCCGCAGGGAGACACCTTCAAACTCGCGTTGATCGCCAGCGACGACACCCGCCCGGGGGATGTGCGGCTGCGGATCCGGGGGCGGGCGAAACTGGGGGAGACCACAATCGAGCGCACCGTCGGAGCCCTCCATCTGGGGCATGATCTCGAAGGGGTCTCGCTGGGGTCGCCGACGACCGACGCGCTGCAGTTGACCGTCCGTCACAAGCAGGTGTTTCGCCTGTTCTGCAACGAGGCGTACCAGTACGCCCACCGTGGGACGATCTATCCGTATCTGATGGAGGTCGAACGGCTGAATGGATTCGACGGGGCGATCCGGATCCAGATGGGGGACCGGCAGATCATGGACCACGACGGCGTGCACGTGCAGGATGCCGAGTTTCCCGCGGGGGTTTCGCAGATCATGCTGCCGCTGTATCTGCCCGAGACGATGCACATCAACATCCAGCCGCATTCCAACATTTACGCCCAGGGCGACGTCGAGTTCACCGACCGCTGGGGGCAACGGCAGACGATGCTGCAGGTGTCGGAGATGCGGTGCATGATCCGGCCGTTGCCGACGGTCGCCCGGCTGCGCAGCCGCGAGCGGTCGCTGGCGCTGACGGCGGGCCAGCCCGCGCAAATCGTGCTGCAGCTCGATCGCACCCCGTTGTTCAGCGGACCGTTGCAGATCGAGCTGCGCGATCCCCCGGCTGGCCTGCAGCTGGTCCCTTTGACAATCGCCGAGGGACAATCGGCCGCGGTCGCCACGCTGCAGATCGCTGGGAATGCAAAGCTTCCCGCCGGGACGAAGCTGACTCTCCGCGGCACCGGCATCCTCCCCCCCGGTACCCCCGGGACACACGTGATTACCGAGGTGACGCTGGCGGTGACTGGGCCGTAGAGGGCCGAGCCAGCCCCCGTCCAGTCGCGGGGCGTGGCCGAGTCGAAACGACGTCGACAGCGGCTGTGCCGCCCCCCCTGTGCCGGTCCGCTCAGCCGAGCCGGCCGAATTGCCGGTCGAGTTCGGCCCGGCTGAGGGTCAGCGCGGTGGGGCGGCCATGCGGGCAGTGGTGGGCATCATCAATGAGGTGCCGCTGGGCCAGCAGGCTGTCGATTTCGTCGGAGGTCAACCGCTGCCCCGCCTTGACCGCCCCCTTGCACGACATCATGTGCAGCAGACTGTCGAGCATGTCCCGCCGGGAGGGATCGCGCCCCGTTTCCAGGATCTGTTCCGAAAGATCCTTCAGCAGAACCGCCGGATCGAGCCGGCGGAGCATGACGGGGAACGATGTCACCAGCAGGGTATTCCCGCCGAAGTCCTGCAGCTTCAACCCGAAACTCGCCAACAGGTCGAGATGTTCGAGCAGAGCGGCCGCCTGGGCGGGGGGCAGTTCCACCGGCAGCGGGACCAGCAGCTTTTGCGATTCCACCCCCCCGGCCAGCACCCGTTTGCGCAAGTGCTCGTACAAAATCCGCTCGTGCAGGGCGTGCTGATCGATCAACGTCAGCCCATCTCCCGTCTCGAGCACCAGGTACGAATCGTGCACCTGCATCGCCCGCACCTGATCAGGCAGTGGCGGGGCCTGGCGGCGGAAGGTCTCGGCAGCCGCCGCGGCACTCTCGACAACCGCGCCCGGTACTGCTGCACCCCCCTGTTCCAGACCGGTCGCTGATTCCCCGGCAGCAGGTCCCGCCGGGGAAGTCGGGGCGTCACTCCCCGCAACCGGTTCCGTGCCCACATCGACGTTGGAAGGCGGACCAGACGGAAACGGTTCCGGCGTCTCACCCGTATCGGTCTCGCGAAAGGGGCGCGACAACTCGGCGGGACTGGGCCAGGAACTCGCCCCTCGACCACCACCCCCGAAACCAGAGGAGCCTCCGCTCGACCATTCGGAACGGGAGGGAGATGGACGAGCGGACTGACCCCAACTCGCCGTACTGTCGCGAGGGCCTGTGGAGGCTACCCCGTCAAAATCTGCACGGCTCGACGCGGAGAACTCCGGGGGTGGAGAAGCCGACTCGGCCCTGGACAGGTCTCCCGACGGTGGGGCACCAAGAGGGGGCACAGCGGATTCGGCAGCTTCGCCGTGGCCGCCGATTTCGGGCAGGGGGAGGTCGGCGGCTGGAGAACCTCCTGGTTGTTGCCAGAGGGTGGTCTGTTGCTTGACCCAGTCGACCAGGTGTCGGGCCGCCTCTTGCTGCTGCTGCGGATCGACCGTGCGGGGCTTGACCGGTTCGAGTTTGACACCCCCCGCCCCCACCGACAGCGAGCTGTTGAGGTCCATCCCCAGAAACCGGTTGCGGATGGTCGAGAGCACCAGCCGGTAGAGCGTCTGGCTGTCGCGGAAGCGGACCTCGGCCTTGGTGGGATGGACATTCACATCCACCGTCTCGGGCGGGGTCTCGAGGAACAGAAAGGTGATCGGATTGCGTCCCACCATCAGCAGCCCGCGGTAGGCCTCGGTGAGGGCGTGTTGTAATGACCGATCCTGAATCCACCGGCCATTGAGGAACAGGTACTGTCCCTTGCGGGTGGACCGGCTTTCGGACGGGTGGCCGATGAAGCCCCACAGCCGGGAGCCCCGGAACTCGGCCTCGACGGGAATCAACGCCCGGGCGAGTTCTTCGCCAAAAAACCGTTCGATCCGCTCGAGCAGGTTTTCGGTCGCGGGAAGTTCATAAACGGTGCGCTCGTTGTGGCGCAAGACGAGGTGCACCCGCGGGTTGGCCAACGCAATGCGGGTGAACTGCTCGCTGACGTGGCCGAACTCGGTCGCCGCCTGCCGCAGAAACTTTCGCCGGACCGGCAGATTGCAGAACAGGTCGCGGACCTCGATGGTGGTCCCCACCGGGCAACCAACCGGCACAATGGGCCCGACTTCTCCCGCGTCGACGGTAATTTCCGAACCGGTGGGAAACGCCTCTTGCCGGCTGCGCAGGCGAAACCGGCTGACCTCGGCGATCGAGGCCAGCGCCTCCCCCCGGAAGCCCATCGTCTGTACGTGGAACAGATCGTCGGCACTGCGCAGCTTGCTGGTGGCGTGCGTGGCAATCGCCAGCGGCAGGTCGTCGGGATGAATGCCCTCGCCGTTGTCGACAATCCGCAGCAGTTCGGTCCCCCCGGCCGCCACGTCGATCTCGACCCGGGTCGCCAGGGCGTCGATGCTGTTCTCGAGCAGCTCTTTGAGCACGCTCGCGGGGCGTTCGATCACCTCGCCGGCGGCAATCTTGTTGACGACGTGATGATCGAGCAGCTGAATGCGGGGCATGGGGGCCAGACGGGGACGAACAGAGACCAAAGACAACCCTTAGGCTACCGAGTTGGATGCCGAAGAGGGAGTTCGCCGCAGCCGGTTTTCCCTCTGTGGGAACCGGGCCCCGGACCGCCGCTGGCGGCCGTCATTTTCCCAGTGACTGGAGCTTCTCGTTCAGCCGGGCGGCGGCCTGTTCCGCCTCGGGAATGGGCAGTCCCTTGGCCACTCCGGGACGCTTGTGCCCCGCGGCACCGACGTAGGCGTCTCGACGAATCTGCATCCGCTCGGTCACCAGGGGCAGCAGCTCGACCGGCAGCCCCGCCTGCCGCAGCATCGCCTGGGGAGACTCGGCCGAGGCGGCGGCGTCATCGCCCAAGGCGGCGATCAGCCGGGTCGCCACGAACCAGTGCCCGGCATCGTTGGGGTGCACTCCATCGGGCTGCAAGGTGAACTTCGGATCGCTCTGTCGCCGACGGGCCACTTCGGCCGTCATCGCGTGGTGCAGGTCGACCACCAGCCAACCCTGCGAGCGCTGTTCGAGCAGCCAGTCGGCATACCGACCCAACACGTCGTTGTAGACAAACGGGCGGGGGGACGTCTGGTCGTCGTAAAACGGGGGGGTGACGTGGATCAGCCGGGCCCCGGCCTGCTCGACCCGCTGCCGGAGATTGCGAATCCCCGCCTGGTATCGGGCGAACCGCTCCGTGTCGAACGGCTGGTAAATGCCGCAGTTCATGCCGTAACAGGCAATCACCAGGTCGGGCTGGGCGACCTTCAGCACCCGCTCGAGCCGTTCGGCCAGATCGGGCCGGGGAAACTGGCCCCCGGCATGTCCCTCTTCACTCAGTCCCGAGACGGTCTCGCTGGGGAGCCCGGCGTTGATCACCACGGAAGTCTGCGGACGCTTCTGGGTCAGCAGCCAGGCGTCAAAGTTCGCTACGGCGGGCCCCGCAGCCGTGATGCTGTCTCCCAGAAAGAGAATGCGGCGGGCGTTTCCCACCAGTTCGGCCAATGTCGGCTCGGCCCCCTGCGTCACCGGCGAGAACGAGCAGAGCAGGGCCAGCATCAGCAACCACCACAACCGTCGGGGCATCCGCGGATCTCCAGTGGGAACGTCGGTTCGAAAAGGACAATCGGGGGAAGCCACCCCGCCACCCAACGCTTAGCTGCTGGCGCTGCCGTAGGCGCGCAGGGCCCGATGGAAGACCCAGCGGGAGAGCACCAGGCTGATGCCGGCGGCCACGACCAGCACCGCGAGGAACCCAGGCTGGAAGATGCGGCCGACGATGACCTGGGCTGGCACCGTCACGACCAGCAGGATGGGCAAGACGAAGGAAAAGCCGAACCGCAGCGCATCGGCGGCCCACGAGCCGCGGTAGATGTCGCGGGGGTAGCGGGCGAAGATCGTGATGTAGAACCAGAACTCGTACAGTCCCTGGTTCCGCCCCAGCCAGACACTGGTGCTGGCGAAGACCAGCATCAGGCTGTAGTAGATCGCCACCGACAACAACAGCAGACCGAGGTACAGCGCCGCGTCGCCCAGGCTGGGCAGGTGCCCGGTCTGGGCGAAGCTGTAGGCCAGCAGTCCCGAGGGGAGCAGCAGTTGCACAAACGCCCCCAGGTCGAGTTTTTCGAACGAGACCAGAAACTGGGTGTCGATCGGCTTGAGCAGGGCGAAGTCGAGCCCCCCCGTGCGGACCAGCTCGCTGAGGTTGGCGAGGTTGGGAACGAAAAACGCCTCCATCAGGGCGTTGAGAATCATCGCCGTGGCCATAAAGCCGAAGTATTCCCCCCGGCTCCACCCATTGACCGTGCTGACGTTCCCGAAGATGACCCGGAACAGCACGACCTGCATGGTGAACCAGAAGGCGTGGGTCAGCAGTTCGATGACGAAGTTTCCCCGGAACTGCATTTCACGGACCAGAGAATTGACCAGAAAGGTGCGCAGCACCCGCAGGTAGTCGGGCTGATCGGGTCGGGGAGGGGAGGGGGTCTGTTCCATCATAAGGGGCACCTTAGCAGGCCCGGCCCGGCGGGGCCAACAAACAGACCGCCTTCCCGGCGCGGGGTGAGATCGAGGAAAAACCACGCCGTGCTGCCGTGTCCATGGGCCAAGTTGATAGAATTTCCCGCCGGGCGATTGTTGTGTGTCAACCAGTCGCCGCTGTTCGAGCGCTCTCCTCCCACGAGGCTTGGCATGTCGAGTTCACCTTGGATCGGGCTGTTGCTGTGTGCCGGGATGGTTCCGCTGGCGGGGGGCGGGGTCTCGGCCGACGAGGGGCCGGGCCGCGAGCGGCTGGAGAAGTCGCTGCGCAAGGTGGCCGCCCTGAAGTCTCTGGCGTACGAGGCGGCCGGCGAGGTGATTGAGGTGGACCCGTCGCAGGCCCCGGCCCCGGCCCCCGCCCCGGGAGGGGGACGCATCGCCATCGCAGAGGCCACACTTCCCGACCCGGCGACCTTTCCCCGCAAGAAGACCGTGAGGAAGGGCCGGGTCGTGTGGCAGCGTCTGGCCGACTCGGACGACGGAGAGCCCCGCGTGAAGTTTTCGCTCGTGGGAAACGCCGCCGTGAGCGCACTGCCCCCTGTCAAACCCGCGCCGGCCCCCGCGAAGCCGAAGGGGGACCAGGCTGAGGGAAAACCTGTGGAACCGACCGAATTTCCACTGCGGGCCGCGTTCAACGGGAAGGTGCTGCGGATTGTGAACGAGCCGCGGCAGGTGGTCGAACAGTATGCCTCGGACGAGGGGGAACTGCCGGGGTTTCAAGCGCCGCATGTGGCGGCCCTGTTGCTGTTCCCGTTTGCGACCGCCGGTACGTGGCTCGACGATCTCGCCCCGGGAACGCGGTATCGCGAGCTGCCTCCCGAAACGATCGACGGCACTCCCTGTTCCGGAGTCGAGGTGATCACCCGTGTTGTCAGCGATACCGAAGAGCAAACTGGCAGCCGGGCCGCGAGCCCGACAGTGATGATCCGTGTTTATCTCGACCCGCAGACCGATCTGCCGCGGCGGATGGCCACCTCGGCACCGCAACTCCCCGGGGCCCGGCAGCAACCGCTCTTCACGATGGTCGACTTCACGCGGCTGCAGCCCGACGCCCCGGTCGACGAGACCGGGTTCGAGGTGGCCCTGCCCCCCCTGCACGACCTGCAGGAATTCGAACCCGAGGTGCAGTCGACCGTCGAAACGGGCGAGGAACTCCCCGGGGTGACGCTGACCGACCGGGCGGGAAAAGAACGGCGGCTCGACGAGTTTCGGGGGGAGCTGGTGGTGATTGAGTTCTGGGCCAGCTGGTCTCCCCAAAGCAAGCTGTCTCTGCCCGGAACGGAGCAATTGCATGCCGAGTTTGGCCCACGGGGGCTGCGGGTGATTGCGCTGTCGCTCGATGTCGAGGAGGAACTCGACGATGCGCGGAAATTTCTGGATGCGAAGAAATTCTCGTTCCTGACACTGTTTGACGGCTCGGACTTTGCCGAAGATCTGGGGTTGAAGACCCTGCCCCACCTGATTCTGCTCGACCGGACGGGGAAGGTGCTCTACCAGCACACCGGCGACAGCCCCAAAGCCGAGAAGCGTCTGCGGCGCAAGATCGTCGAGCAACTCTCTTCCAAGAACTGATTTTTCAGCCGGGTTTCACCGGACGAAGTGGCACTTTTGTCGCATGCTGCGGATCACCAACCTGAGGCTGCCAGTCGAGCAGCCCGAAGACGCGCTTCCCGAGGTTCTGTCGAAGACACTGGGCATTCCCCGCGCCGAGTTGGGAACCTGGCGCATTCTGCGGAAGAGTCTCGACGCCCGCTCGCGGGATGACCTGGAATTTGTCTATTCGACGGCGGTCGACCTGCCGGGGCTGTCGCACTCGGAACGTCTGAAACTGGCAGCGCGGTCGCGCCAGCCCGTACAGATTGAGGCGTGGCAACCCGACCACTTCGACGACCCCGCGCCGGGTTCCGAATCGCTCGAAGAACGCCCGGTGGTGGTGGGTTCGGGGCCCGCAGGTCTGCTGGCGGCGTACTACCTCGCGGTGCGGGGCTATCGCCCGCTGGTGCTCGAACGGGGGGATGCGGTGAAGGAACGGGTTCCCGCCATCCGGCTGTTCGACCGGGGCGGCGCCTTCGATTCCGAGAACAACTACCTGTTTGGCGAAGGGGGAGCGGGGGCGTTCAGCGACGGCAAGCTGACCTGCCGGATGAGCGGCTCGGATGTCGACTGGGTGCTGTCGCGATTTGTCGAGTGTGGGGGGAAGCCCGAGATTGTTTACGAGCATCGGCCGCACCTGGGAAGCAACCGGCTGCCGATGCTGGTCCGCAACTTCCGCCGCAAGATCGACGCCCTGGGGGGGGAATTCCGCTTCCGCTGCCGGGTGGAAGACATCGACATGGTCGACGGCCGGGTGCGGGGATTATTCACCTCCAGTGGTTACCTGAAGACACCGGTGGTGGTGCTGGGGATTGGTCATAGCGCCCGCGACACCTACCGCGCCCTGCTGGGCCGCGGGGTGCCCCTGCGGGCCAAGCCGTTCCAAATGGGGCTGCGCATCGAGCAGCCCCAGGAACAGGTCAACCGACACAAATACGGGCGTGCGAGCTACCTGAGCCTGCTGGGGGCCGCGGATTACACCCTGGTGGCCCGCGGACAGCCCGACCTGTTCACCTTCTGCATGTGTGCCGGGGGCTGGGTGATCCCCAGTGTTTCGGAAGAGGGGCGGTTCTGCACGAACGGCATGAGCAACTCGCGGCATGACACACCCTATGCCAACAGCGGGCTGGTGGTGACCATCGACCCGGCGCAGCTGGTGGGCCCCCATCCCCTCGCGGGGGTCGAGCTGCAGCAGAAGTACGAGGCGCTGGCGTTCGAACTGGCGGGCCGCAATTACCATTGCCCCGTGCAGCGGGCGAGCGACTTCGTGCAGGGTCGGACTCCTGCCGCAGGAGAGAAGCTGCCGTGCTCTTACGAGCGCGGCAACGTGCCCCTCGATCTGCGGCAGGTGCTGCCCCCGGAAGTGGCGAATGCGATTCGCGCGGGACTGCCGATCATGGACCGCAAATGGCGGGGAGACTTTCTCAAGAACGCGGTGCTGGTCGGTCCCGAAATGCGGGGGAGTTCTCCCGTGCGCATCGATCGGGATCATCAGTCGCGGGTCTGTCCCGGGTTTGACGGGCTGTATCCAGTGGGGGAAGGGGCTGGATATGCGGGGGGCATTGTGAGTGCGGCGGTCGATGGCCTGCGATCGGCGAAATCGATCGTGGCCCGTTACACCCCCGCCAACCGATGAGACTTGTTCGCGGGGTGGACGACCTGCGACGTCCCGGGGCGGGTTGCCCCGGCGACACTGCGTTGACCCAGAAGACGCTTTGGAAGAGGGCGTGAGATGAGCGATTACAGCGATTACCAGAGGAAGGTGATCAAGCGGTATTACGACAATCGCGAAGAGGGGGATGAGCAACGGTTCGCCGAGCTGGTCAGCAACCTCTACCTGGCCGAGGGAAAAAAACGGGCGAAGCTGTGGGAACAAGCCGAGACCTACCTGACACGCATGCGGGTCCCCCCCAGCCGGATTGAACACATCCTGAAAAAACAGGATGTGTCGCTATTGGCCGAGATTGTGACCGAGGCCCAGAAGGGAACTCTCAAGCGGGTTCCTCCTCCCAAGCCGGAAAGCGCGGAGGGGGGGGCCGGCTGACCGCGACGGACCGTCCGGGTGCCCCTGCATCTCGTTCCAGAATCAGCCTGCTCGAGGCCGAGAGTTCTGGAGCGGGCGACCGGGAGCAGTCAATCGCCTGAGGCAACCGAAGGCACGTCCCACGGAGCACAGCACTGGGGTGCACGGGGGGCATGCGCTCGGAGAATCCTTCGTGAGATCTCGGGAGATCATTGGGTGGAAGAGAAGAAGGCCACCACCGTTTTGCCTGGGTCAGAACCTCGGCCGGTCGGTCAGTGAGAGGACCTGGTCCATCCCCTTCCCCGCCAACATGCTGTAAAGTGGAGATCCGCCGTAATCCAAGTGTCCGTTCGATCCGCGGAAACCCCTGCGGAGCTACGGTCGGTTTGGGTGCGCGACTGCCGTCGATCGATCCTGGAACCACCGATGATCCCTTCCCTCTCTGCATTCCGCCGGCCAAGCCCTGGGTGGCTGTGGTTCAGGCGCTCCATGCTGCTATTGGGGCTGCTACTGCTACTGGGGCTGGGGATCGGTGGCGTGGCAGGTAAGTCGGCGAGGGGGGGATTGATTGGCTACCTGCAGCGGACAAACGATCATCAGTTTGAGCCTTGGGTCGGGGACGATCCCTCGTACTCCGAAAACCCTCTGAGCACCTTGGGTCCGCCGCTCTCTCCCCTGGCGCTGTTTCCCTGGATGTGGCAGCGGCAGCATGCCGGAGATGTTGTGAGCCGGCACACGGTGGAGTTGCTGGAAGGGGAGGTTGTCAGTTCCGTTCCGACTCTCAAGGGGGCTTCCGGCGAGGGGAAATCGACCCGGGCCGCGGGGCCTTGGCGCACTCGCCGCAATCTCACCGAGACGTATCGCGAGCTGATTGGCGAGCTCCCCCGCGAGTTGGGGGGGAAAGCAGCCCGTGATGAAGAAGACGAAGAAACGAAGGCACAGTCCTCATCGGGGGCCAAACGCCGTGGTCGCCCGGCTTCCGAGGACGACGATTCGGACGACGACTGAGACTCCGGTTGCGGTTGCCAATCGGCAACCTGCGCAACAGCATTCTGCTGCGCCTCATGGGCCGGGAAGACGCAGGACCGGGTGCCAATTCGTCCACCCCCAACTGCCTGGCTGTCGGGCACCGCCGCTCGCCGAGAGCGGGTGCGCCGCTGTCTTCGCGGGACGACGGTTGTGCCGTGAGCTGGTTTTGCAGCACACCACCTCAGAACAGACTGCAGGGTGACTTGATCATGAACGCCGCGCCGCAACCTGTGAGCCCCGGCGTGGCGGGACGTGGGCGGTCCGAGGGGGACCGGGTCGAAGTCGTGGCCGACCGTGAGCGGCAGCGCATCATCATTCAGAGTCCCCGGGGCATCTCCGAGGTAATCCTGGAGCGCCTGACCGGGACCTGGCCCGCCGCGGTTCTGGTCGAACTGCGGCTGAAAGGGCTGGAAAGCCTGACGGTGTCGGGGGGAGAGTGGACCGTGCAGGCGGCTGTCCCGGCTGGGAATGACCGGGGTGGCATCCGGCAATGGGTCCCCCCGGACGAGCAGGTGGTGCTGACGGCAAATGACCCCCTGTGGCTCGACCTGAAATTGCTGCCTGAACAGGACAACGAAACCGTCGGGGGGTTCGAATGGACGATTCCCTGGGGCCTGCGGCAGGCGAATCCGCGGCAGATCCGTGTGAATTTCATCGATTTCTATCGGTCCTGAGGAGATCGAGGGGGCGGCTGTTTGTGGGTGCCACAAGCACGGTTCGGCTGGACCCATGCCACCGGGCGGTCCAACGGGCGGGGAGGGCTCGGCGTACAAATCTCGGGTTACCGTTTTCTCTTGAACGTTTTCCAGCTCAAGCCGAGACTGTACCAATGGCGACTCTGGCCTGAACAGTTTTCGTTTCACTTTCCCTTCTGCGCCACCCAGTTGATGAATTGCCTTCGCATCAGCTGCCTGTTGCTGCTGATCTCCCTGGGGTGGGGAGCCGGTGGAGAATTTGGCCCCGCGACGGCCATCGCCTCGTGTGGCGATTATGTTCATTTAGGGAATGGTCCGGGAACATCGGCGTCCGCCACTGCCGGGAGCCTGGCTGGGGCTTTTGCCGGGGAGCAAGATTTGGCGGGGCCGGCCTCGTTGCCGCGGCAGGGGTCGCATCGCTGCCAAGGTCCCTCGTGTCGGGGAGCGCTGCCCCCAACTCCGCTCGCCCCTCCCCTGAAGTCCAGCCCAGAGTCTCGTGAACTTCTGGGTCTAATTGCTTCCGATTTGGATCGGGATCCGTATATCGGTCGGGTGCCGGGAGAGATTGAGGCGTCGGCTGCCAGGCAGCGCGAGGGTCGATGGGAGCGTCCCCCCAGATCGTAGGGGAAGGGGGCGAACCTCAATCCGCCTGCGAAGGGCACTGTGTTGGCGAATTGGAAAGCCAGCGCGAGCCTTGTGGGTGAGGCGAGAATCAGACCTGAGACCCTGTGGGGACCAGGAGTTGGGTCGGGTCATGACTCAGGTTCGCCTTGTTGGTGGTGCAGTCGATTCGGATGTATGCGGACTGATTTGATTTCCGCATGACCGGATCGGAAGACGCGACCGGTGATTTGCCAATTGATTTGGCTGCCCATCGGTCAGGAACACCTCCCGGCATCGATCTGTGGGTGCCTGCTCTCTTC
>CAIOTJ010000124.1 GCA_903861195.1 uncultured Planctomycetaceae bacterium
GGGGCCAACGCCGACTTCATCGCCCGCGATGTCTTCATCCAGAAGAACACCGCCGGCAGGGATGCCCTCGCCGCGTCCGAGGCGGAAGGCTTCCCTCTCCCCGAAGAAGCCCTCCTGGCCGGGATGCGGCTGCTGATCGGAAGTGACGACGGAGCGCCGGAGGGAGGGATCTGTGCCCGGGTCAAGGTGCGGATTGACCAGGACCTCGTGCAGACCCGCGACGCCTTCCGGGCCACGCTCGAACTGGAGAACAACAGCGCCGATCCGCTTGATCTGATCGATCTCGATTTGCTAATCACCGACGCGAACGGACTCGATCAGACCAGCCGGTTTGTGGTCACGCTCGAATCCCTCAACAATCTCTCCGACGTCTCGGGAACTGGATCGGTCGCCGCTGGTGGCCGCGGCACGGCAGTGTTCCGGATCGTCCCCACCGATGACGCCGCCCCCCAGGCCGCCGCCGCCTACTCGGTGGGGGCCATCCTGCGCTACCAGACCCAGGGAACCAGGGTCGCCATCCCGCTGCAAGCGGTCGATGTGACCGTCTTGCCCAACCCGTCGCTGATCGTCCACTATTTCCACCAGCGCGACGTGCTCAGCGACGATCCGCACACCGACGCCGTCGAGGCGACGCAGCCCTACAACCTCGCCGTGCAGATCCACAATGTGGGGTATGGCACCGCCCGGGATGTGTCGATCACCTCGGCCCAGCCGCGGATTGTCGAGAACGAAAAGGGACTGTTCATTGACTTCCAGATCATCGGCACCGAGGTCGAGGGGCAGAACCTGACCCCGTCGCTGACCGCCAACTTCGGAGAAATCGGCCCGGGCGAGATCGCACAGGGACGCTGGCTGCTGACGAGCACCCTGCAGGGACAGTTCATCGACTACACCGCCAGCTTCGAACATGTCGATGGACTGGGTGACAAGCGTCTGTCACTGATCGACGACGTCCAGATCCACGAGATGATCCACCTGGCCTATGCCACGGGGACGTTCGACGACGGCAAGTTCGACTATCTCGTCAATGAGATCCTCGACGAAGACGACACCCCCGACACGTTGTACCTCAGCGATGGACGGGTCGAATTGGTCGAGACGGTGACCACCGCCGCACTCTCGGAAGCCCCCACGATCAGCCAGCTTTCCGTCACGCTGACCGCCAGCGTGGGCACCGGCTGGAACTACATCAACGTTCCCGACCTGCAGGCGGGGGGCTTCCGCATCGCCAGCATCTCGCGCAGTGATGGAACCGTGATCCGAATTGGCGACAACATCTCGGGAGGGAATGCCTGGCTCACCGACCGCACGTTCATCGAACGGGGCCGGCGGCCCATTCTCGAAAACCGCCTGCACCTGCTCGATTTCGGCGGCACCGGGGTCTACACGGTCACCTATGCCCCGATCGATGTCGCCGGGCCGCGGATTGGGAACGTGACCTCGCCCGCTCCCCTCGTCACCACCGCCGTCGCGGAGCTGGACGTCACCTTTAGCGAGGCGCTCGCCGAGGGAACATTCTCGTGGCAGGATCTCGCGTTGTACCGCGACGGCGGCACAACGAACCTGATCACCTCGGCGGTGACAGTCACCGCGCTCTCCCCCACCACCTTCCGGATCAGCGGGCTCGATGCCATCACCGGCATCGATGGCAGCTATCGATTCGAAGTCCAGGCGGCCGGGGTGACCGATCTGTTCGCCAATGCGGGAAGTGGCACCCGCGCGGTCGACTGGGTCAAAGCCGACTCGGCCCCCACAGTCACCGAAGTCGACCGGGGGCTTGTGAGCATGCGCAATCTGCCCGTCGGGGAAGTGCAGGTCACCTTCAGCCGGGCGATCAACCCGTCGACGTTTGAGATCACCGACCTCACCCTCACCCGCAATGGCACGGCCGTTGATCTGTCGACGAGCGGGCTGACATTCACCCAGACCTCCGGCAAGTCGTTCCGGATCTCGGGACTGGCAGGGGTGAACGCCCAGGAAGGGACCTATGAACTGACCGTCCTGGCGACGGGTGTCGATAGCGAGACGGGGCTGGCTGGGGTGGGGCGCCTGAGTGCCTCGTGGACTCTCGATTTGACCGCTCCCCAGGTGGTGTCGGTCGAAATGCTGCCTGCCAGTTTGACCAATCAGGTGGTCAGCAGCGTCGTAGTCGCTTTCAGCGAAGCCTTGACGGCCGGCTGTTTCACGGGAAGTGATCTGCAGTTGAGCCGCGGCGGCACCTCACTGGTCACCAGTGGTCTGGCGGTGCAGAAGCTCGATGACCTGCGGTATCGCGTTTCGGGCCTGGAAAACCTGACCGAAACCGATGGCGAGTACCGACTCGCCATTCCTGGTGTGGGGGTGCTCGACAAAGCTGGAAATGCCGGGACGGGCGAGTTTGTCGCCACCTGGACGACCGATCGTACCGCCCCGGCTGCGGCGTCCAATCTGGTCTTCAGTCCCGACACGGGGACGGCGGCCGACCAGATCACCCGGTCCTTCACGGGGGACCTCACCGGCACCGTGGGGGAATCGGCCGTCACCGTCACGGTGGAAGACGAGACCGTGGCCCGCGTGCTGGGCTCGCAGACCACTTCGTCCGGCACCTTCAGCATTCCGCTCGTGTTCGATGTGGTGGGCAACCACCAACTGCGGGTGCGGGTGACCGATGCGGCGGGGAACGCCTCGACGGCTGGTCACCTCGTCTTCATCGACCAGACCCCGGCCTTCGTCGCCTCGTGGGGGAACCTCCCCCCTGCCGCGGGGCCGACCATTCCCGACTACGTCGACATTGTGCTGACCGAGGGGATCCTCGAAGCGACGATCCCCGCCGCGGCGGTCACCCTGACCCGCGACCATGGTCCCAATCTGCTGCCGGCGAACCTGCAGCTCGAGAAACGGGACGCGGTGACCTTCCGCGTCTCGGGACTGGCGAGTCTGACCAACAGCGCGGGGGTCTACCGGTTGTCGGTCGATCTGACCTCCCTGCACGACCGGGCCGACAATCCTGGCGTCGACACCGCCACCGCCCAGTGGGAATACATCCCCCCGCCTCCTCCCGCCGAACTGCATGGCGTGGCGTGGAATGACGAGAACGAGAACAAACTGCGCGATGCCGGAGAGCCGCTGCTGGCGAACTGGACCGTCTACCTCGACTCGAACCGCAATGGCGCCCTCGATACCGGGGAGTTGACGACCGTCACCGACACGGCGGGGGTGTACGCCTTCACCAACCTCCCGGCGGGGACCTACGTCGTGTCCCAGGTGCTGCCCGAGGGCTGGCATCAGACTTTCCCCGGCACATCTCCGGGGACGGGGGAATCGAATGGTTCCACCGCCGCCAGCGGTGAGTTCATCCACGACTACCACGACGAAACGGACGGCAACACCGACGCCTACACCTGGGCCGATGCCGACTTGGCGACGGCGAACGTCATCGAGATCGGCTGGGACTTCCGCGACGTCAACGGCTACACCAACCAGATCACGCCCCAGCAGCAGGGACTGGTGGAACTGGCCCTCCAGTCGTGGGCCTCGGCCTCGCAGAACCTGGTGAAGTTCGTCCGCGACATCACCAGCCCCGCCGGGCAGATCCTCACCATCGGCATGGGAGATCTGGCCGCGGTCGGGAATGTCAGCCAGGTCAAGAAGGCGCTGGGCCTCGGCGGTGCGACCTTCACCAACGGAACCAGCTCTCGCAGCATCTCGCAGGGTGTGGTCTGGCTCGACGCCGTCGAGAACTGGGACAACGAGTACAACAACGGCAATCTCGCTGGAAAGTACGACTTCTTCACCGTGATGGCCCGGGAGATCGGGCATGCCCTGGGGGTCACGGTGACGCAGGCCGCCCCGTCGGGAGAGGTGATCTCGGTTCCTTCGGGGACCAGCCAAACCCTCTGGTTCCAGACCCACTGCGGCTGCGGCGGGACCCCGGCCCACGCCTTCAAGTACGCCCAGGAAATCTCCCGGGTGTCGAGCACCGACGGCAACCTGCTGCGGGCGCTGTATGGGCTGGGAGACGACGGCCACGCCAGCGGCAGCCCCTTCTACACGGGGAATGGGCCGAAGTACAACTGGCAGGATGCCGACCCCAGCACGCCCGATGTCATCGACATCCGCTACGACTTCCGGTCGCTGGGGGGCTATTCCAGCACGATCACCGCGGCCCAGATGTCGGTGACCGAATTTGCTTTCGCTGGCTGGTCCCAGGCGTCGGACGACCGGCTGCGGTTCGTCCGCGACACCACCGCCCCCGCCAGTTCGGTGATCTCGATTGGGGTGGGAGATCTGGCGGCACTTGGCTATCGCAGTGGACCCCGCGGCACACTCGCCCTGGGTGGTGGCACATTCAGCAAGATCGATGGGGTGTACACGATCACCGGCGGCAAGGTCTGGCTCGACTCGGCCGAGGCGTGGGACGACCTGTACGGCAACGGCAATCCCACCGGCACGTTCGACTTCTTCACCGTCATGGCCCACGAAATCGGCCATGCGGTGGGACTGGGTCATACCGACTTCATGGCCGGAGAA
>CAIOTJ010000125.1 GCA_903861195.1 uncultured Planctomycetaceae bacterium
GCGCGGCGTCTGGCCCTGCGGTTGCGGAATCATCCGGTGAAGGCGCTGGGTCAACTGGTGGGACTGCCGGCGCTACTGGTGTTGATTCCTCTCGCGGCCTGGCGCTGGCGGGTCCGTCGCCAACAGGCGCTGGGCGCGCATCGCGGTGCGCTGGTTCTGACAGCAGCCGACCCGCTGCTCAACCGGGCCCGCCAGGAGTTTGTGCGCTCGCTGATCCGCTGGGGGGTGAATCCCGGTCCGCACGAAACCGATGCGGACCTGCTCGAACGCCTGACGCAGCGTGCCGACGCACCGCACCCCCGGGCGCGGGAATTCGTGTCGCGTTACCAACGGGCCCGTTATCAAGAGCTGACAGGAGATGAGGAACTGCTGCGGCTGGCGCAGTTTTAGAGATTGCCCCGCCCCGGTGCCCGGCCTTCCGCGAGGTCCACTCAGTCCGACGGAGGCTGCACCGGCGAAGCCGGTTGTTCGCTCAGCCTGGCCATCGTCCCATCGTCAAAGTGCTCGTCACAGTGCGGGCAATACAGCATCCCCCGGCGAAACCGCGCGGGCAGCGCCCGCTGGCACCCGGGACAGGCGACCTGAATGCCAAACTTCACCAGGCAGAACGGCAGCAGGAGCCAAAGGAAATGGATGCTCAATGCGGCGGCGGCCACGTAGATCCCGGACGTTCGGAAAGGTCGCATCCCGGGAACCCAGACCATCGGAGTGAGTAACCACCGTCCCCAGATGAGAAGTGACAACCCCAGTTGCAGCAGCGCCACGAGCCCTGTGAACCACCAGATTCGCCGCCTTATGCGGCGGAAATCTTCAGCCTTCACGGTGAACATGGCACGGATCCAGGGTGAGTCGGGAATCTGGTTGGGGGGGAACAGGTGTCTCAGGCTGCGCTGTCCCCGCGAGGCCGTTCATTCCGGGTATTCGCCGATTGTCGGACCAGGCGCTGCGGGTGTGCGGGCCAGGCGCTCCATCGTGCCATCGTCGGTGTACTCGTCGCAGGCCGCGCAGTAGTAGACCCGGTGCGCACGAGTCCAGGCCAGGCACCCGAGACACTGCGGACACACCACGCGAACAGCGAACCGCCAAATCAACAGGCCCACGGTCACCAACACCATCGCCTGGATCAGCCAGAGTTGCCAGGGACGAAAGAAGTAGCCGAAGACGCGCAGGCGATGCGGCATCCGATCCGTCAACAGTCCCCCCGCCACGATGGCCAACAGCAGCAGCCCCTGCAGCGACCCGAGCAGCAGCAGATAACGCCGCAGGCGCCGTACCAACTCGACGTACTGTCTGGGAATGAGAGAAATCATCGCAGTGTTCCGCAAACGGCCAGAACCACATCACTTCAACCAGCGGGTCCACCAGTCGAGAATCTGACCCAGTCGGTGGCGGCGCAGGTCGGGGGGACCACTCCGGCTCAGGCCGTGGCTCGACTCGCGCGGGTACCGCACAAACCGCACCGGCACCTGGTTGAGGTGCAGCACCGTGTAGACCTGCTCGGCCTGCTCGACGTTGCACCGCAAGTCGCCCTCGCTGTGGATGATCAACGTCGGAGTACGCGCCTCCCCCAGGTACTTCAGCGGGCTCATGCTCCAGAGCGCCTCGGGGCGATCCCACGAGTTGCCGGGGAAGTAACTGTCGGGCTCGTCGGGCAGGTCGCTCGAGCCAAACATGCTCACCAGGTTCGAGACGCACCGGTCGGTAATCGCCCCGGCAAACTCCCGGGTGTGGCCGATCACCCAGTTGGTCATGTAACCGCCGTAGCTCCCCCCCATCACTCCCAGGCGCTTCGGGTCGACCATCGGCTGCGACTTGAGGAACCGGGTGACTGCCTGGATATCGACCCAGTCGGCACTCCCCCAGGCCCCGCGGATGGCCGCGGTGTGATCGCGTCCATAGCCCTTGCTGCCGCGCGGATTCGAATAACAAACCACATACCCTTGGGCCGCCAACAGCTGAAACTCGTGGAAGAACCCACTGCCATACTGGGCGTGCGGTCCCCCGTGAATCTCCAGCACGCCGGGCATCTTCGCGCGGCGCTTCGAGGTCGGGGGCAACAGCAGCCAGGCATGCACCTGGGTGCCGTCGGCGGTTTCGACCCAATGCTCGCTCGGGGTCGCCAGTTCCAGTTCATCGAGCAGGGGCTGGTTAAAGGCGGTGAGGACCTCGATCGACAGGTGGTCTCCCTCGGACCGGCCCACGGCGATCTCCGACGGATGCGTCGCATCGCCAAAGCACATGGCCGCCAGGCCCCCCTTGCGGGCGAGATTGCCCAGATCGTGCTCGGCGGCGGCCTTGGTCAGAAACTGGAACTTGCCCCCCAGGGTGACCGACGCGATTTGTGACCGGCCATGCCGGCCGATCTTCACCAGCAGCCGGCGGCTGTCGGCCGTCCAGACGAACTTCGGTGCGAAGGCCGCCTCGACCGAGTCGGCCAGACAGACCGCCATCAGGCATTCATCGGTTCCCCCGGTCAGGCTGCGCGGGTTGCCTGTCTCGGGATCGCAGACCCACAGTTCGAGATTCTCGACGCTGTAGAAGCCATCGGGACCCAGACGCCCCGCATAGGCGATGTGCCGTCCGTCGGGCGACCACACGGGTGTCCCCTTCGGACCAGGGGGGAGGTTGGGAATGGCCCGCACCTTCCCCGAGTCGAGCGCCAAGAGCAGCAGCTCGTCATGTTCGGGCTGCAGCAGGGCCCGCTTGTGGCGGTTCGCGGCAATCACCAGCCGGGTGGAGTCGGGCGAGAAGTCGAACGAGAACGTCCCCAACCGGTCTTCCCGCCAGGTGTGCTGAATCTCGCCCGTGGTACTGTCGACCACGTGCAGCACGTGCCGGGTGGCGTTGAAGTAGCCGTCGCCATCCAGACGGTACCACGGATCGTCGATCACACGTGGCGGATCACTGGCCCCACTGTCGGTCCGCGATTTCTTCGCTGCTTCGGTCCAGTCGGGGTCCCGTTCGCGGAACGCCACCGCCAACCGGCGCCCATCGGGAGACCACGCCACCGCCCCAAACGAACCTTCCGGAAACTGGGTGACGGGACGGGCTTCTCCGCCCGCCAGATCCAGCAGATAGACCTGCGGATGACCCTTTTCGCGTTCCCCCACGAAGGCCAGCTTCGACCCGTCGGCCGAGAATCGTGGCTGCCGGTCTTTGTTCCCCCAGGTCAATTGCCGGGGCTCGCCCCCCCCCGTCGGCACCATCCAGAGATTGGTGACGTATTGGTTCTTGTCTCCCACATGCTTCCGCACGAAGACAATCGCCGAGCCATCGGGGGCGAGACGCGGATCGGAGACCCCAATCAACCGGGTCAGATCGTCGATGGTGATCAGCCGGCGGTCGGCCGGGCGGGCCCCTTTGGCCCCACGGGAGGTCGAACGGGACTTCACGCCTGTGCTCCGGGATGCTGCAGAAGAGAGGTTGGAATCGTCTGGATCGGCCTGCGGCTCGGGCGACAGAGGACCAGGCGAATGTGTGGGTTGGTCCGGTCGCCTCAGGCCAACAGACCATCGATGACGTGGCCATGCACGTCGGTCAGGCGGCGGTCGATGCCGTTGTGCCGGACCGTCAGCCGGGTGTGATCGATCCCCAGCAGGTGCAGGATGGTCGCGTGGATATCGTAGACCTGCGTGGGGTTCGCGCGGTCGAGGGGTTTGTAGCCCCACTGATCGCTCTCGCCGCAGGTGGTGCCCCCCTTGATTCCACCCCCCGCCAGCCAGTTGGTGAAGCAGTACGGGTTGTGATCGCGCCCCTTCCCCCCCTGTGAAGAGGGCATGCGTCCGAACTCGGTCGTCCAGAGGATGATGGTGTCGTCGAGCATGCCCCGTTGCTTGAGATCCTGGATCAGGGCGGCGGCTCCCCGGGCCATGCCGCGCGACAACGGGCCGTGATCGCGCTCGACATCTTCGTGCGAATCCCAGTTGCGGCGGGGGAAGCCATTGTCATTCCCGCTCCAGATCTGCACGAACCGCACCCCCCGCTCGAGCAGCCGGCGGGCGACCAGGCACTTCCGGCCGAAGTACTCGATCTCTTCGGCCGGGTTGATCTCGCTGGGCCAACTGGTCTGGCCATGGTCGAGGCCGTAGAGCTTGAGGATGTGCTGCGGTTCCCCCCCCAGGTCGAGCGCTTCGGGGGCGGCCAACTGCATGCGGGCCGCCAGTTCGTAACTGCGGATGCGGGCTTCAAGACGCGAGTCTCCCGGGCGTTCCCCCGCATGGTCGCGGTTCAGCCGCCCCAGCAGCTGTTGGGCGGCCCGTTCGCTGTCGGACGTCACAAACCGGCTGCGGCGGTCGGGGTAGAGATCGGCGATGGGGGTCGGCTTGCCGGGGAAAATGATCGTTCCCTGGTGCTGGGCGGGCAAAAACGCCGTGTCCCAGTTCTTGGGGCCATTCGAGGCAAACCCCCGGTGATCGGGCAGCACCACAAACGTCGGCAGGTTTTCGTTCAGGCTGCCAAGGCCGTAACTGACCCAGCACCCCATCCCCGGAAAGCCCGGCAATTGGAACCCGGTCGCCTGCAGATACGTCGCCTGGCTGTGGACACCCGTCTTGCCGACGAGGTTGTGGACGAACGCCATGTCGTCGACACAGGGGCCCAGGTCGGCCACGACTTCCGAGAGCGGTTTGCCCGATTGGCCATACGGCTGGAACTTCCAGACCGGCTTCATCCACGGGCCGAGGCCATTCTGGAACGCCTCGACCGGCTCGCCGAAATCCGACGGCTCGCCGTGGTGTTTCTCGAGCGCCGGCTTGTAGTCGAACAGATCGACGTGGCTGGCGGCCCCCCCCATGAAGAGCTGCACCACGCGTTTGGCGCGCGGCGCGAAATTCGGCATGTCGCTGCGTCCCCCCAGCCCGGCGGCCGGGGCCAACCCGTCGGCCCCCGTGGCGTCGGCCGCCAGCAGCCCTTCCTGCTGCAGCAGGCCGCTCAGGGCCAGCCCGGCAAACCCGCCCCCTACGTCCCACAAGAAATCGCGGCGGGGGAGGGGATCGGTCGATGTGCGGAAAGGGGCCGACGCAGGCATGGGTCAGATCCGAAAAGCGACTGTTTGCACGAGGTGACGAACGCTCTCTGGAGCGTACCACACTCCCCCCGTGTCGGGCGAACAATTGAGATTGCAGTTCCTGCCAGCCCCCCTGATTGGAGTTTACGGGGTTGGGACTTTCCGGCAGTCGCCTGGCGAGCAGCGCGGCGATTGCGCCTGGACTGGGACACCGCAGAACGGATGGTCGCGGCCCATTGGCCCTGCCGGGCAGACGGGCGCTGTGCGCAGCGGGCCGCCCGCCCCTGCGTGCCGTCCCTACTCGCCGGGCCGGTCCCATCGGTAAACTGCCAGTTGTGTGAAACGCTCGCCGGTGGCCGGGGGAGTTTGTCCCCGGTCCTCGTGGCCGATTGTCCTGCCGAGGTTTGCGCCATGACCTTCCCTTTCGCCTCTCCTCCCCGCCAGCCCCTGAAGTCGCGGTGGCTCTGGCGGTTCTTGTGGCTGCTCCCCCTGCTGGGGCCGCTCGTGCAGGCCTCCGCCGTCCGGGGGGCCGATGAGGTGCAGTTTGGGCGCGATATTCTGCCCATTCTCTCGGCCCATTGCTTCGCCTGCCACGGCCCGGATGCCCAGGCCCGCAAGGCCGACCTGCGGCTGGATGTGGCCGAGGCCGCCCTGGCCCAGCGCGACTCGGGGCCCGCCCTGACGGCTGGTTCCCTCGACCAGAGTGAAGTGTGGCAGCGCATCATCTCGACCGACGAGTCGCTGGTGATGCCTCCTCCCTCCACCAAGAAGCCGTTGACCGACGGACAAAAAGAGCTGCTCAAGAAGTGGATTGAACAGGGAGCCAAGTACCAACGGCACTGGTCGTTCAGCCCGCCGGTCAAGCCGGAGGTCCCCGCGGCGGACAAGCCGGGCTGGCAGCAGAACCCGATCGACCGTTTTTTGCTGGCCCGGATGCGCGAGAAGGGGCTCGAGCCGCGCCCCGAAGCGAGCCAGCCGACGTTGATTCGCCGGGTGGCCTTCGCCCTCACCGGGCTGCCCCCCACGCCGGCCGAGGTCGAGGCGTTCGAAACCGACACCACGCCGCAGGCGTACGAAAACATGGTGAACCGCTATCTCGCGTCGCCGCGGTATGGTGAAGAGATGGCCCGGCACTGGCTCGACGTCGCCCGCTATGCCGACACCCACGGCCTGCATCTCGACAACCTGCGGGAGATGTGGGCTTACCGCGACTGGGTGGTGGGGGCTTTCAATCGCAACCTGCCGTTCGACCAGTTCACCATCGAACAGCTCGCCGGCGACAAGCTGCCCAATCCCACGCGCGAACAGCTCATCGCGACCGGCTTCAACCGGTGCAACGTGACCACCAGTGAAGGGGGCTCGATCGATGCCGAGTTTCTCTTCCGCTATGCCGTCGACCGCACCGCCACGACACTGCAGGCCTGGATGGGACTGACCGGGGGCTGTGCCGTCTGCCATGACCACAAGTACGACCCGCTGTCGCAGCGCGAGTTCTATTCGCTCTACTCATTCTTCTACAGTGCGGCCGATCCGGCGATGGACCGGAACATCAACACGACCGATCCCTTCCTGCGGCTGCCGAACCCCGAGCAAGAACAAGACCTGGCCGCATTGCGCCAGGCCGAGCAGCAGGCCCGCCAGGCGTTCGACGAGTGGCTGGCGAAACAGGAGTCTGTCGATCCGGCGACCCAGCCAGCCGCCCCCGCGGCGGTCGAGGATGTCTGGTTCGATGACGAATTTCCATTGAATGCCCGGCTCTCCTGTTCGTCGCGGAACGCCTCAACCTGGAGTGTGGCCCCGCGGACTCCGGTCGTCTCGGGGCTGCGGGCGCTGCGGCAGGCGTTCGCCAGTTCGTACACCGACCGGGCCGAGAATTTCGGTGTCCCGGTCACCGTGCCCGCCAAAGCGCGGTTCAGTATGTTTGTACGAATCGATCCGAAAGAACCACCTCAAACCCTGATGCTCGAGTTGAACACCACCAAGGGGGTCCGCCGGGCTCTGTGGGGGAATGCCGAGAAAATGGGCGGGGGGGCTGTCGGCTCTCCCGAACGCCTGCGGGTGGGAGACATTCCAACCGACGGGGCCTGGAACCGGCTGGAATTGACCGGCGAGCAATGGCAACTGACCGGTGGCGAGGCGGTGCGGGGAATTACGCTCGGGCAGTTTGGCGGCGTGGTCGACTGGGATCGGCTCGCGGTCGCTGGAGAACTCTCTCCCGAAGCCGACCCGCGGGTGTCGTTCCTCGCGTGGTGGAAAGACCGGACGGGAATCGACACCCCGGGCATACCGGCGGACCTCGCGGCACCCCTGAAAGAGGGACCCGAGAAGGAAGTGGCTCCCGAGATCAAAGCCCGGCTCAAGCAGTACTTCCTGCAGACGGCGGCCCGGCCTGCCAGTGCCGAGTGGCGGCAGGCCCGCGCCCGGCTCGACCTGGCCCGCGCACAGCGGTTGGTGTTGGAAGAGAGCCTGCCGGGCACCTTCATCTTCAAGGATCTCGACCAGCCGCGGGATGCCTTCGTGATGACCCGTGGTCAATACGACAAGCCGGGCGAAAAAGTGACCCCCGCCGTCCCGGCGATCTTTCCCCCGTTGAAAATGGATGACCCCAACCGTCGGCCGAACCGGCTCGATCTGGCCCGGTGGCTGATGGCCGAGGAGAATCCCCTGCCGGCCCGCGTGACGGTGAACCGGTTGTGGCAGCAGTTCTTCGGCACCGGTCTGGTGAAGACCAGCGACGACTTCGGAGCCCAGGGAGAACCTCCCAGCCATCCCGAGTTGCTTGACTGGTTGGCGGTGCAATACCGCGAGGTGGGTTGGAACACGAAGGAGTTCGTCAAGCAGATGCTGCTGAGCGCGGCCTTCCGCCAGGATGCCCGGGTGGCCCCCGAGGTGCTGGCGAAGGATCCCGAGAATCGGCTGTACGCCCGGGGTCCCCGGTTCCGTCTGGATGCCGAGCAGATCCGCGACAACTCGCTGTTCGTGAGTGGGCTGATCAACCTGAAAATGGGGGGCCCGGGGGTGCGTCCCTATCAACCTCCCAACATCTGGGAGCCGGTGGGTTATGCCGACAGCAACACCCGGTTCTACCTGCAGGATCATGGTGAAAACCTGTACCGGCGCAGCCTGTACTGCTTCCTCAAGCGGACGGCCCCCCCTCCTTTCATGAGCAACTTCGACGGACCGAACCGCGAGCAGTTGTGTGCCCGCCGCGAAAGGACGAACACGCCGTTGCAGGCGCTGCAACTGCTGAATGACACGCAGCAGTTCGAGGCGGCCCGGGTCTTCGCCGAGCGAATTCTGGAGGAAGGGGGGAGTTCGACGGAGGACCGGCTGCGGTTCGCAATGCGGACCGTGCTCTCGCGGCCCCCCGTCGCCGAGGAACTGACCCTGCTGACCAAGGCGGTCGACCATTACCGCGAGCGGTATGCGGCCGATCCGCAGGGGGCCCGGCAGGTGATTCATGTCGGGGAGGCCGCGGTGCGGTCGGAGGCGAGCGCCACCGACCTCGCAGCGTGGACGCTGGTCGCCAATCTCATTCTCAATCTCGACGAAACCGTCACCAGGAACTGATCCGCCATGCAGCCTCTCTTTCAGCACGATTTGTTGGCGACCCGACGGCAGTTTTTTGGACACACGGGGGTTCGGCTGGGAACGGCCGCTCTCGCCAGCCTGGCGGCCGGCACGACGCTGCGACCGACGGCGTCCGCCGGGGATTCCAACGGGGGGGTGCATCCCGCTTTGCCGGGGTTTCCGCACTTTCCCCCCAAGGCGAAGGCGGTGATCTACCTGCACATGAATGGCGGCCCCGCCCAGATGGATCTGTGGGATTACAAGCCCGGGCTTTCGGAATACTTCGACAAGGATTTGCCAGACAGCGTGCGGCAGAACCAGCGGATCACCACGATGACCAGCGGCCAGAAACGGCTGCCGGTCGCCCCGTCGAAGTTCCAGTTCCACCAGCACGGCCAATGCGGGCGGTGGGTGAGTGAACTGCTGCCGCACACCGCGAAGCATGTCGACAAGTTGGCGGTGGTGAAGTCGGTCCACACCAACGCCATCAACCATGATCCCGCCTGCACCTTCGTGATGACGGGGTCGGAGGTTCCGGGGAAGCCCAGCCTGGGCTCGTGGGTCTCGTACGGCCTGGGGGCCGAGACGAACAATCTGCCCGCCTTCGTGGTGCTGACGCCGACCTGGAGCGCGAAAGCGGCCGCCCAGGCGCTCTTCACCCGCATGTGGTCGAGCGGGTTCCTGCAGACCAGCTACAGCGGCGTCGCGCTGCGGAGCGTGGGCGATCCGGTGCTCTACATCCAGAACCCGCCGGGCGTGAAGGCCGACGACCGCCGGGCGATGTTGAATGTGCTCTCGCAACTCAACGAACGGCAGTTCCGCGAACTGGGGGATCCCGAGATTCAGACCCGCATCAGCCAGTACGAAATGGCGTTCCGCATGCAGTCGAGCGTCCCCGAACTGGTGGACCTCTCGAGTGAGACGAAAGCGACGCTCGAGGCGTACGGGCCCGATGTGACCACACCGGGGACGTTCGCCGCGAGTGCCCTGCTGGCCCGCCGGCTGGTGGAGCGCGGGGTGCGGGTGGTGCA
>CAIOTJ010000126.1 GCA_903861195.1 uncultured Planctomycetaceae bacterium
CACCCCCGGTGAATAAAAATTCTATGCTATTATATTCCAAAGAAATTGTATGTCAATATAAAATAGTTCTGTTTTTAAAAAAATCAGGAGAATTTTCAATATGGTAGCGGAGGAGGGATTTGAACCCCCGACACGCGGATTATGATTCCGCTGCTCTAACCAACTGAGCTACTCCGCCGTGAGACGAGGAATGTCCCCGACGCCCGAGATTATAACCGACTCGCGCACAGATTGAAGTCTGCGCGGTTCCGTGGAGTACGTGGGGACCGGCCAGGACCGTTTCCTCCCCCCCGTCCCCCCCGTCCCGCAATTCGATTCGCTGCCGACAGAGCGTTTTTTCGTTACACTCAGACGAAGAAGGGGGTCCCGACTCGGGTCCCCTCAAGTGACATCCACCCCGCTCCATCCCTTTTGTTTTCGTCACCTGGCATGTTCGTTTCCCTCGGCCTCTGTCGTCTGGAACTGGTCGCGGGAGACCTGACCCGCCAGCAGGTCGATGCGATTGCCAATGCCGCCAACGCCCAGTTGGCCGGCGGGGGGGGGTGGACGGAGCCATTCACCGCGCGGCCGGTCCCGAGTTGATGCAGGAAACCACCCGCCTTCATCCCCAGGGTTGCCCAACGGGGAGCGCGGTGGCCACGAGCGGGGGGAAGTTGCCCGCCCGCTGTGTGTTTCATGCGGTGGGGCCCATCTGGCAGGGAGGTCAACGGGGAGAACCCGCCCTGCTCGCGGGGGCGCACCGCCGCTGTCTCGAATTGGCGGTCGAGAACGCTTGCCAGAGCCTCGCCTTCCCCGCCATCAGCACCGGAGTCTATGGATATCCGAAGCGTGAGGCTGCCCGCGTTGCCCTGCAGACGGTGGGAGATTTCCTCTGCGAATTCCAACAGCCAGCCCTGGTGCGCTTCGTGTTGTTTGATCCCGAAACGCTGCAGGTCTTCTCTGAGATTCTTTCTGAATTGCGGTTCCCCACTCCCCGCCCCCGCTCCTGAAACGCCCCATGCCACAGCTCGTCTGCACCGTCGGCCGTTCCCTCTGCTCCTGGATTTTCCCGGGGGCGTTGCTGTTCGGCCTCGCCGGCGGAGACCACACCACCGCCCAGGAAACGGCCCCTGCCCCTCCGAAAGCGTCCGCCCGCCCGGCCGCCAAGGGGAACCCCGTCCCGCTCAATGAATCGGGCACGGTGAAACTTGATCTGGCCAATCGCCGGTTGTTGGTGCAGGCCGAGGTGGTCCTCCGCCAGGGACAATTGGAAATGTTCGCTTGTCGGAAGCGGTCAAAAGAGCATGAGTCGATTGTGGCGATTGACGCAGCCGCCTTCGTGATTCACAGCGGCCTGCTGGCCCTGAAGGCCACTCCAGGGGGACCAGCGGTTTATGAACCGAAATTCCAGCCTCCCCACGGCGAAAAGCTCGAGATCTTCTTGATCTGGCAAGACGAAAAGGGGCAAGCCCAGCGGGTCTCGGCCCAGAGCTGGATTCGCGAAACGGTCAACCGCTTCTGGGTGAAGCCGCTGGAGAAACTTCCGTCCGGGATCACCCTCGAAGAATCATCGCCGCTGCGGTACGACCGCAAGCAGCAGGAACTGGTGTGGTATGGCCCGATGACCGACAGCCAGAAAAAGGAGTTGCTGGCGATGTCGGAAGATCGGGCCTGGCGCGACGCCATCAGCTTCTTCCATGAGCGGGGGCAATCGCGCGGGATGCGGGCCGATTGGGTGTTTGTGGGCAGCGTGCTGGGGGTCGATGAAACGACCGGCGAGAAGAGTTATGCCGCCGAAGAGGGGCAGTACATCTGCGTCTCGAATTTCCCGACCGCGATGATCGACATCGCGCTCCGTAGCAGCGACCAGGCGGCCGAACTGGCTTTTGAGGCGTGGACGGAAAAAATTCCCCCCAAGGGGACGCCCGTGACCCTCGAAATCGGCCTCGCGCCCGCCAGGCAACCCGCTCCACAACCGGTTAAGCAACAGCCCGCCAAGCCCACCACTGCCGGGCCGAACAAGCCATAGGCGTTCTTTGCGATCGTTTCTGTTCGGCTTCCGCCCCACAAGGTCACCCGGCGCGAGGTCGATCGGAGTGGGCGGGCTCCTCCGAATGACTGACGCGAGGCCGATTGGCGGGCCCCCGACAGTCGTGTGGAGCTCTCCGTCGCGTGGCCTCGGGTCTCAGATGCGATCGAGGGAATCGATCCAGATCGCCATTTCCAGCAACACGGCTCCCGTAGGATATTGTCCCCCCCGCCCCGACAGGATGGTGTGGACCACGGGGAACTTCTGGTCGCGGAGCGTTTTGGCGGTCATCAGCACCAGGCGATGCAACGGATCGCCGTCGGCACTTGTGAGGTGAAACTGCTGTCGCGATTCGGGCTCGTTGTCGGGAGGGGGGCCGGGCAATGAAATGGCTGATCCCACGAGGGCCCGATACAGGGCACGGTGTTTGAAAGCCAACCCAAAAGCGAACATCCCGGTGCCGCCATGGGTGTGCAGCACCGTGCGGGTCTTGTCGATGCGGTACTGTTGCTGGAACTGCTCGGTGAGATCCTTGACGAACTCGCCTTCGTCGGGAGTCCACCCCGCGAGGTTTTTCGCCTTGGGGGCCAGCAGCACTATGCCCCACTCTTCGCAATGCGTCTGCCACGCCTTCAGCAGGGCCGCCTCCATGGTGTCTCCCGGAGGATGCAGCCAGACCAACAGCGAATACTCGAAGTCGGGGTTGTAGTCGTCGGGAACGAACGCCCAATACTCGTGGTCGTGCGCTTCACTCTTCGCTGTGAAGCGTCCCAGTTTCAGGTTGGGATCGGTCAACTCTTTCTCGCGGGGAGGTTGCGGCGAGGGGCGGATGTCGACCGGCACCGTGACGGGACTGACCCCGGTTGTCAGCGACAGGGGCTTTGTGGCTCCTCCCCGATCGACCGTAATCGCCAGCGTGTCTCCCGGGCGCAATCGCGAGATCTGGTCGGCCAGGTCATCGGCTCGGCTCACGGCTTTCCCCCCCACCTCGCGGATCTGGTCCCCGCGCTCAAAGCCCGCCCGGGCCGCGGGACTCTCGGGGTAGACATACCGCACCCCCAGCCCCTGAAGATTGTTGTCTCCCGCCCCCGCCCGCACGGGCAAGAGTCCCAGGAACGGCAACTCGTAGGGGACCAGGCGGTCGGTCAACACCAGATCGCGGGTCAGCCGTTCTCCACTCCGTTCCACGGTCACTTTCAACGTATCGCCGGCGTACTTGTTCCCCAGCACATGTTTCATCTGCGCCTGGGACCGCACCCCCCGCCCATCCAGTTCGACCAGCAGGTCGCCATCTTTCAGACCGGCCTCAAACGCGGGCGATCCATACCGCACCCGGTCGATCTGGGGCTTCTTTTCGTACAGGTCCTGCCCTTTCAGGGTGACCCCCATCAAGCCCGGGAACAGGTCTTTGCCCTGCTTGAGCCGCTCGAGGGCGGCCAGCACATTCTCCAGAGGAATCGCAAAGCCAATTCCCGAGTCGTACCATTCGACGCCCGCCACATCGCCAGTGGCGGTGGGAGAGAGGGGGACCAACACCCCCATCACCCGGCCCTGAACGTCGACCAGCGCTCCGCCGTAGTTCACCGGTGAGACCTTGCAGTCGGTCTGGATCGCCTTGCCCCAGACCCGGCCCAGCGCGCTCACAATTCCCAGGGAGACACTCGGCGTTTCATCGAGCGACTTCCCCAGCGCCAGGGCCCATTGTCCCACCTGCACTTCGGCCATGGGAGCCGCGGTGGGAGGGACCAGATTGTCGGCCTCGACTTTCAGCAGGGTCAGCATGCGCAGATGGTCGGTGGCGACCCGCGTGGCGGGCAGTCTCCGTCCGTCGGCCAGAGTGACGAGAATCGTGGCGGGACGTGACAGGAAGTTGAACGCGCTGGAGATGATGTAGCCGTCGGCACCGACCACCAAGCCGGTCGTCGGACCAGTTCCCAGCAACACCTCCTGAACCCGATCCAGACCCCCCACCGTCTCGATCTTGACCAGGGACGGCGCGATGACGGCGGCCGCCTGTCGCAGGGCCGCTTCTTCCCGGGCCTCGAAGTCCTGTGCACCCGAAGTCTGTGCACCCGAAGTCTGTGCACCCGAAGTCTGTGCACCCGAAGTCTGTGCACCCGAAGTCTGTGCACCGGCCGACGATGGAGCGAGCAGCCCCAGACCGACCATCCAGACCAGGGCCAAGCCTCTCAGCCAAGCCACGGGAAAAGACAACCGGCACTGTCCCGACAGGGGAAGATAGGCAGTCATGCGGACCAACCAGCTCAAAACAGGGACCACAAAAACCTGGAAAAATCGCCGCGGTGTTCGAGTGTACCGCACGGCCAAGGCGTCGGCTACCAAGCTGGTCCTCTTTTTTGCGTAACATTCCCCCGCTCGACAGTGTTTAATGGGCAGGTTGGCAGTCCATTGGCTGCCGCACGTTCCACCCCCACTCGGGAATTCCCATGCCTGTGAACTCGTCTCTCCCCCCTGCCCTGGGGGGCATTCTGCTGTTCTGCACGGCGTCGTTTGTCGGCGCGGCCGATGAACCTGTGCTGGTTGGCAAGCCCCCCGACCAGTTGTTTGCCCAGCTCGACAAGAATGGAGACGGCAAGCTCACCGCTGACGAAGTGGGGGACGAATACAAAGCGGCGTTCGAACAGATGCTGCGTCGGGGCGACAAGGATGGGGATCGGGTGCTGACGCGGGCCGAGTTCCTGATGGCGTCCCGCCCCCAATCGAAGGACGAACCAGCGAAGCCCCGCGAGAAGCCACCCGCCGCGAAGGAGGGAGGTCAACCGGCGGTGGAGTCGACCGGCAAGCCGGCGGCTCCAGCCACTGAGACCCCCACTCCCCCTCCGGCAGTCCGGCCACGTGAGCGTCGGCCCGACGCCCGTCCTGGAGGCGGGGGGAACTTTGAGCCGGGAGCGTTTGTGCGCAATTTCGACCGCAACGGGGATGGCAAGATCACTCTCGAAGAACTGCCCGAACGGGTTCGCGAGAACGCTCGGAAGATTTTTGAAGAGGCGGGCAAAGAGGAGCTGAGCCTTGAGGAATTCGGGACCGCCATGGGCCGGGCGATGCGGGGCAGCATGCCCCCTGGCGAGGGTGGCCCGGGAGCGGGGATGTTGAACACCTTCCGGCAATGGGACCAGAATGGGGACGACGCGCTGGAACTGGACGAAATCCCCGAGCCGGTTCGCGAACGCTTCAAGCCCCTGTTCGAGCGGGCCCAGGTGGGCAAGATTCCCCTGGATCGACTGGGGGGCATGTTGCGCCAGGGGCGGGGTGAAGGGGGGCCTGAAGGGCGACCTGAGGGAAGACCGGAAGGGCGTGGAGAAGGCCGCGGGGGGCCGGGCGACATGGGACCTGGCATGATGAGGGGTATGGGACAGGGCGGAATGCGTCAACCGCCGCAGTTCCTCCGCCGTCTCGATCGCGATGGTGATGGCAAACTCTCGGCCGAGGAATGGGCGCGGGGAGCCGAGTTGTTCGCCGCGATG
>CAIOTJ010000127.1 GCA_903861195.1 uncultured Planctomycetaceae bacterium
CACGATTTCGGCGGCCCGGGACTTGGATTTGCTGCGGCGGTCTCGGTTCCTGCCCTGTCTGCGATGACAGCACAAAGGCTTCGAAGGCTGGGTGGTCAATCGACCGCCACGTCTCTCGAAACGTCCAAAGGTGTCAGGAACCTTTATGGCAACGGTTCCTGACACCTTTTTTCTGTCCTTTGGCCAAAAACCACCCACCAACCGACGACCTACCTCGCAGAGGTTACTTCTCTCAGCCCGGGGTTGCCGCCTCAGCGGCTACCCCGGGTATGAGACCCCCAAAGATCACCTGTACCCTGTAAGGGTTGTGTTCGTTTCGGAGCATGGAAAATCGTCGGATTCACATGTCTGTTTCCCGGTGAGCGAGGCAATCCTTACAGGATAGAAAGCGCGTTCTTTGGGGACGTTACCTGGGGTAGCCGCAAGTGCGGCAACCCCAGGCTGAGGGAAGTATCCCCGTTGGGGAATTTGTCGGATGTGGCGTCGATCCCGAGACGTTGGACCGTCGTGATTGGCCTCAGAACGCGGATTGAAAAACGTCAAAAGGTGTCAGGAACCTTTATAGGAAAAGGTTCCTGACACCTTTTATCCAAACCGGAGGCCAAGACAGGGGGCGGGTTTGGGGAGGTTGCGACACGCGTCGAACGTGTTGCGGGGCAGACTGGGGAAGCGGGGATTGTTCCGGTTGATCAGCCCACCGGGTACGATGCGTGGAGGGAGTCGCCGGGTGGGGAGTTCCCGCACACGGCGGACCGGTCCTGGGGAGAATCTGCGATGCGTGAAGTCTTTCGACGGCAGGGGTTGCTGCTGGCCTGGGCGTTGGTGTGGATCGGTCTGGCTGCGGGGGTCGACCGGGTCTCGGCTCGCGCCCCGTCCGACCTCAAGCTGGGCCGGCTGCGGGTGGGAAAAATCCTGTTCCTCGGGAACAGCATCACCCTGCATGGCCCCAAAGCCGACATCGGGTGGACCGGAAACTGGGGAATGGCGGCCAGTACCCGGGAGAAAGATTTCGTCCATCGGCTCTTGGCCCGCATCAGCGAAAAGGCGGGGGGCGAACCCGCAGTGAAGATTCGCAACCTGGCCGATTTCGAACGCCGTCTGCTCGACTTCGACCTCGACGAGGGCTTGCGGGACGAACTGGAGTTTCAGGCCGACCTGGTGATCGTGGCCCTGGGGGAGAACGCCACTTCACCCAAAACAGAGGCCGAGCGCGACAACTTCTCGCGGGCGTTCGACAACCTGCTGCGAAAGCTGGCCGCCCACGGACAACCGACCATTCTGGTCCGCAACTCGTTCTGGCCCGATGCCGAGAAAGACACCTTGATGCAGCAAGCGACCCAGCGGGCGAAAGCGGTGTTCGTCGATCTCGGGAAGCTGGGGGCCGATCCCGAACATGCGGCGAAGGCAGAACGCTCCATCGAACATGCCGGGGTGGCGGCTCATCCCGGCGACAAGGGAATGGAGGCGATCGCCAACACGATCTGGCGGCGATTGTTGCAGACCGCAGGCGGGGAAGAGTGACGAGGGGATCGGGTGCTGGACCGGACCAGCAGCCGCTTGATTCGAGAGCTCTGTCACTGGAATTGATCCTCGGGGGACCCGATTGACATGGTGATGTTTCTGTCCCGTTATCGGTACCAGTTGGTGTTGGCTGTGCTGTTGCTGGTCGTTCTGGCCCAGCCGCTCGCGATGCACTTCAGCCCGCGCCTGAGCCGGGCGGCCCTGATGGTCTGGCTGCTGCAGTTCGTGACCTTGGCGGGACTGGCCCTGGGCGCGAGCCTGGCGGTCCTCGGCAGTTGGCTGTCGAAAACCCCTTCGGTGCGCGAGAGTTTGCGGCGCTGGACCCTGACGCTGGCCTTGCTGCTGGTCGCTGGCGTGGGGTTGAGCGGTGTGGCGATGATCTTGAAACGAGGTCTGCCGTACGGGTCGTTTCTTTTGCCGTTCGACCAGACCACCTGGTGTGATCCCGCATCTTCCGGGTTTGTTGCGGGAGATCTGACGCCCCGCCAGAAGATGCTGGGGGGTGTGGTGCGGACCGTGCTGAAACCCGGGGGCCGTGCCGCGAGTCGCGAGGCGATTCTCGCCCAGTTGGGGCCGAGCGAAGATGACGCCGCGCTCGCCTCCCCCGGGCAAGAGCTGATCTATCGCCTCGGTCCTGAACACGAGTCGCTGTTCGCCATCGATGATGACTGGCTGCTGATCCGGTTCGATGAGAGCGGGCAGTTTCAGGGGTTCCAAATCCGCCCCGATTGAAGTCGGCCGGGAGGACGGGGCGGTGCTGGCGGCGGCGTGCCGCGGTTCCCCATTCCAGCCGATTGACTGGCCCTATTCGTCACCGTAGCATCGGAGCCGAGGTCATTTCATGCTGCGGGCACAGAAGGCTGGGCGGGCACTGGCTGTGACGCCGGATGGCGAGCGATGTCTTCTGTGACGCGAACGGAAATCGTGGCCGGTGGGGGCGAACGGCGAACCCGGAGCGGGGATTGTTTGCGAAGCGGCGCTCTGTCGCCCCGGTTGGATTGGGTCGATGCGCTTTGAACCCGGATGCCGATCTGATCCTCACCTGGCGCGACTTCTGATGGCGACTGAAGACAACTGGTGATCTATGAAATTGAAGGGGTTCTGGCTCCCGCTGCTGATCTGGGGGGCCGTCTTGCTGATTTCGGCGCTGCTCTATCCGCAAATGCCCGACCGGATTCCGACGCACTGGAATTGGCGAGGCGAGATCGACGGCTGGGGAGACAAGCAGTGGGCCGCGTGGCTGATGCCCGCAATCATGCTGGGGCTGCTGCTATTTTTCCAGATTCTTCCCTGGCTCTCGCCACGCCAGTTCGACATCGAGTCGTTTCGCCCGACCTACGACGTCATCATCGTGATGCTGATGCTGATGTTCGCCAGCCTGCACGTGGTGTTCCTGCTGCCGGCGGTTGGGCTGCACCCGCCCGTTGATACCACGGTGATGGTCATCCTGGCGGCCTTCTTCATGCTGCTGGGGACGGTGCTCGACAAGGTGCGGCGGAATTTCTTCGTGGGGGTCCGCACCCCCTGGACGATCGCCAGTGAGCGGGTCTGGAACGACACGCACCGCGTCGCAGCGAAACTGTTTTTCTGGTCGGGACTGCTGGGGATTGCGGCGGCGGTGGTGTTGCCGCTCTTGGGCTGGAAGGCGTTCCTCGGCCTGCCGATCATCCTCTTGGGAGCGCTGGCGTCCGTCCCCTATTCCCTGTTTCGTTACAAGCAACTGGAACGCCGCGGAGAGTTGGATGTTCCGGTGCAGAACCCGTAACCGGGCCGCGAGGAACAGGACTTTAGGATCCGCGACGGAATCACCTGATCGGTGATTGCTGTGGTGCACCGCCCACTCACAGCGAATGTTCCGAAACGAAGGCGATCGATTGCGGCCCGAACCCCGAATGGATTCCTGTTGTTCAGCGCTTCACCTGGATCGGAAATGTCAGCTTTATCTCACGTCGAAACATGGCCGGCCCCAGCGCGCACCGGCCCTGGCCGAGTCCGTTCCCTGAAGGGGAACTCTTCCATGGCCCAGGGTTGACGCGCAGCGGCTACCCCTGGGTAGGGGACTGAAGGAGTTCGCTTCGCGCAGGGATTGCGGGAACCGGATTGATTCCCGGTCTCCGCGATGGATTCGGCGGGTCGAATTTGGCCCGCGGTTCATTCCGACGGTACGCTGGAAGCCATCCCCTTCAGGGATGATTCGAGCCCGGGCCCCCCGACCCAGGGTAGCCGCTGCGCGGCGAACCCTGGGCTATCGAAGAATGTCCCTTCAGGACATGGCTGGGATCGACGTTCTGTTCGGGAGGAGGGCGGAAACTCGGGGCTATCGAAGAATGCCCTTCAGGACATGGCTGGGATCGATGTTGTGTTCGGGAGGAGGGCGGAAAGTCTGTTGTGATTGACGAAACTCTTGAGGCCCCGCTGCGGTTGACATGATCGGAAGCTGACGTGCTCTTTGGACAAGTCAAACCGAATGTTCCGAAATGCGGGCAAGTGATTTCGGCCCGAGCCCTTAGTGATCGTGATCGTGGTCATGATCGTGATCGTGATCGTGACCGGTCGCGGGGGCTTCGGCTGAGCCGGGGGCGTGGTCATGATCGTGGTCGTGCGTGTGGGCCGGTTCCAGGAAGCCAATCGCCCACGCCAGCAGCACGCCGACGACCAGGGTGGCCGAGAGCCCGAAGCGGTCGTGCGAGTGCATTTCAATCTCGGGCAGCAGATCGCTGAGGGCGATGCAGATGAAGACCCCGGCGGCGGCCGACATGGCGGCCGACACGATGGCCGCATGCTGACCCTCGAACCGGGTGATGCCGTACTGAAACAGCAGCACACCCAGGGGGCACATCAGGGCGTAGCCGAGGTTGACCACCAACTGCGCCTTCCGCGACCAGCCGCGGGCCGCCATCAGCGTGGTGATCGACAGCGAGTCGAGCGGCTTGTGCAGGGCGACCCCCAGGAAGGTCCCCACGCCGGCCATCCACAACCCCTGCCCCAGGGCGCCGAGATGGGTTACATCGGCCGCGACATGGGCGGCCAGAGCGATGCCATCGAGCAGGGTGTGCATCGACAGGCCGATGAGAATTCCCAGCCAACTGGCCGGTGCGTGGGAATGGCCGTGGTGATGACCATGAGCCGAATGGCCCTGGTGATCGTGGCTGTGGTCATGACTGTGATCGTGGTCCTGGCCGCAGTCGGCGTGGGGGACTACCCCGAGTTGAGGCAGCAGTTCGTCGCCATCGGCTGTTCCCGCCAGTTCATCGTCGCCGCCGGGCATGCCGACGTGGGCATGGAAGTGAAACCAGCGCATCATAAAGAACGTGAGGACCATTCCCCCCAGCAGCCAGCGGACGCACCAGTCGAGTCCAAGTCCACCATCGCGGGCGATCCCATAGCCGTGGGGCAGTTGGTGCAGCACCCCCACCCCCAGCATCAGCCCCCCGACGAGGCTGATCAGGAATTGCATGCGACGATGCGTGAGATGAAACAGCGAAGGGATGTAGCCCCCCAAAAGGGAGGCCAGCATCACCAGCAGGCACTGGATCGACAGCACCCCGGTGGACTGACCGGCCGTGACCGCCGCCACAAGAGACAAACCACCAACCAGACTCGTCACCAAAAGAGGCATCACCACGTCCAAAAGGGTGTGAGGCACGTCGAGACGTCCCCAACATTGCTGTGCAACTGTAAGGGAATTGAAAACCGATTGCCAGACAATCACCCTCAGCCGCCACCCCCGGCCGCGGCGTCGGCCCGGCCCTCTGAATTCGTGTGAGATCACGGACTGCAGGCCCCACTCCCGGAACGAGTGACGCCGGCGAGGGCCGGGGAGTCAGCAGACGGGGACCAGGTCACGACGGCTTCGGGAACCGCAGCGCGGTTGCCCCCTCGAACGCATCGCCACGCACAGCAGGGCGGCCGTTGCCGTCATCCGCCACTGCGCCGCGCCCCGGGCACTCCTCACCCCGTTGTCATCCCGGTCCGTCCTGTGCGTGGACGCGGTGCAGCATAAACCGCCTGACGACAAGATCACTTGTCCCCACCGCATGGCGTCGATCACATGAGGGGGCCGGTCACTCGATCGTCCCGCTGAGTGACCGTCCGCCAAACGCTCCGTAGAGCCCCTGCTTCCAGGTCACCTGCGTCAGGGGGCCGCGCTGCCGCAGCAGGTCTGCCAGCTCTCCCTCGAGGGTCGACCGGGCGAGCTCGCGGCCATCCTGCAGCAGCCGCACCTCGGCTCCCCGCAATTCGAACTCCAGCGTGGTCGGACCGTCGGTCCAGCGCGTCGCCGCCTGAAGGTGCCCGGGCATCCGCACTTGATGGACCGCTCCATAGCTCTGCCATTTGTCGGGAGCCAGAAACGGCTCGGCCTCGGGCCGCCATTCGCATGGATCCTTCGCCGACGTCGAGACAAACAGCGAGTCTCCCACCGTCACCAGGCTGGCGACCCGCTGCCCCCACTGGTTCTTGACCGCGTTCCCCTGATTCTCGGCATCGTACGGATGCAGCACCTGGTTCGAGAGAGGGGGATGGGTGAACATGCGGCGGGCCAGGTTCCACTCACGGCGATCGGGGTGATACCGCCACAACTCGCCCCACGGCCAGACTCCGACAAAAAGTTCGCCCCCGTAGAGGACCGTGGTCTGGGCCTCGCGGACGGAGGCGGAGACCTCCGGCGGCACCGGAGGCCAGCCGGGAAGGTCGCGCAGTTCGGTCCCCGCCAGTTCGAACAGCCGGCCGGTGGGGTACTGCCCCAGCAGCATCCGGTCGCCCCACGCCAGTGACGAGTAGAGCTGGAAGCTGACCCCCAACGTCGGCTCGCGCGTCAGCCGCCAGGCCCCGCCGCGCCATTCATAAAACCCGCCGATGTTCGATCCGGTGACAATCCGGTCGCCGAGCTGACCCCACGCGAAGGTGGTTTCTCCCACGACGGGCAGCCGCAGGGTTTCGGCCCGGCTCAAATCAACCGCGGGCTCGCCCGGTTGCCAGGGGCAGGCATACAGGCGCGAGAACCCGTCTTCCTCCGACTGGAACGGACGATAGGGCAGGTCGTTGCGGTGGATGTGGTAGAAGCAGAGCCGGCCGAGGGCGTAGAAGAAGCGTTCGAACTTCCCGACGGCGGGAGGCTCGAGCAGCGAGGTGCCGTTGTAGCGGACAGTGCTTTCGCCGAATTCGAGCAGCCCGTCCCCCACCCGCTGCGCCTCCTGAGTGCCCCCGATCTCGGGCTCGGCGGTCCAGGCGTGTTCGCGGGGGCTCCAGCGGGTGAGACCGCCGAAGGTGGAATAGAGCTGTTCGTCGCGGGCGACGAGGTAGGTGCCGCAGAGGGTGTTGGGACGGGGGAGTTCCTCGACGGTCAGCTCACGCAGCGGTTTCGCGGGGCGAATGAACAACTGCACGGCATGCCGGTCGCCGCGCAGGCGGGTGTTGTACTGATTGGCGAACCCCGCCCCGATGACCAGCGACCGATCGGCTGTGGCCGCTTCAAACAGGGTCCCAAAGCTCTGCCCGAGATCGGCCCCCCGATCGACCTGCACGCGAAAGCGGGTGACCGGCTCGGCGGCGTGGGTGGGGGGGGATGGGGCGAGGAGCAGCTGGCCAAGCAGCAGCGCGCAAAACCACACTCCCCTCAGAAATCGTGCCCGTTGCGGCGACGAGAGAGACTCGGAATCGCGGGGAGTGAATTGCGAAGAAAATAAGATCATGGCGGGGATCTCGCAGGATGGACTGACCAGTTTCGGCCGTTATACCGCATTTTCCCGGGGGAGTCATGTGGGCTGGATCACCCTGCCACACCGTTGCTTCGGTTGCCTGCGGAAGCCGGGGGGCACGGCGAACGGAAGCCGACAGGTCATTTGACGGATCCCCACACGAACATCACGGACTGGGAAGCCGGCAGGCGACGGGAGAAGGGATTGGCCGGAGGTCCGTTGACGATCGGGGAGATCGCAAAAAAAATCCCGTCCAACCATCGGTCGAGGACCAGGTCGGACAGGATCGAGAACAGGGGTTCAATGCAGGCTCGGCCGCCCCCTCACCCGCGCACAAACCACCACGCCAGCCAGCACAACGCGGGCAAGAGCAGGAAGATGAGGGCGAAGGTGGTGAGGGTCGAGCGGGTGTCGTCGGGCCAGCGGGCCATGGGGGTTTAGCCGATGATTTCGGGGTCGGTCTCGGGCACCGCCGGGCTCGACGGGTCGAACCACTCGTGCTTGAACTCAATCCGCTTCTTGTGCTTCATCGCCAGGTTCGAGGTGATCGCCATGATCGCGTCGGCCATCGCCCGTTCGCCCGGGCAACGCAGGCCCCCCTGCTCACGCGGCGTTCCCAGCGGCACGTTGTTGCGGATGTTCCAGGCGAAGTGTTCCATCTCTTCGGTGTAACCCCGGCTCACCTTTTCTTCGCTGGCCGGTCCGGAAGCCGCCGCGGCCGCCGCCGGGGCCAGGCTGGGGCTGGTCGACACGACAGGGCCCCCTCCCGACTCGCGCTGCACCACCCGCAGCCGCTGCCCGGGGCCACCCCCGCCGGTGTCGCCCCCCTCTTCCTTGTAGAGCATCACCTTCTGTTCCAGCTCGGTGGTCAGCGTTCCCCGGCTGCCGTAGATGGTCTCGCCGTACGGCTCCAGCCGGTTCGTGTTGATCGACGAGTAGGTCACAATCGCGATGTCGTTGTGGTCCTCTTCGTAGTTCCGGCCGGGGAACTCGAGGGTCACGTAGACCTGGTCATCGATCTCGCGGGGATCTTTCTGCTTGTCTTCCGACCCGACCCCCTTCACACCGTAGAAGTTCTTCCCGCCAAACCCCTGCACGGCCACGGGGTGCACTTCCGACCGCCCCTGCGACAGGAAGATGCTGCAGGCGTCGAGCTGGTGGCTGCCCAATTCGGCCATCAGTCCACCGCCGGTCTTGCGGAAGAGCCGCCAGTTGATGAGCTGGTCGAGCGAGTCGAAGCCCCACTTCTGCACGTCGGCCAACTGCGAGTCTTCCTGCGGCACCTTCTTCGACCAACTGTCGGAGTTGGGGAAGCTGTTGTTGCGGTGCCAGCTCGCGCGGATGAACTTGATGTCTCCCAGCAATCCCTGCGAGACGAGGTCGTTCGCGTTGGCGTAGAGAATGCTGTAGTGCCGCTGATGCCCGACCGCCAGCACGCGGTTGGTCTCGCGCGAGACGCGGATCATCTCTTTGCACTCGGCGATGCTGTGCGCCATCAGCTTCTCGCACAGCACGTGCTTGCCCGCCTTCATCGCGTCGATGGCGATCTTGCTGTGCGTGTTGAGCGGAGTGGCAATGACCACCGCTTCGATCTGCGGGTCGGCCAAGAGCTGCTCGTGGTTGTCGTAAACCTTGATCTTGCTGGCGGTCGCGTGACCGAGCTTCTTGTTCAGCCCCACGCGGTGCTCGTTGTTGTCGCCGACAAACGCCCGCTTCTGGTTGGATGGCCGCAGGTCGGCAATCGCCACAATGTCGAAGTACTCGGGGGGATGCTGGGTCAGCAGCACCGAGCCTTCGTCACCCGTGCCGATGAATCCCACCTTCAACGGCGTGCCATGCAGTTTCTCGTAGCCGAAGTAAAACGCCCCGAGGGCCGAGGTCGCCCCGGCGGCCTTCAAAAACGCCCGGCGGGAGACTCCCGCCTGGTCGACGGCATCCTGGAAGTTCTGAACGCCAATCGCGCGCTGTTCCGCGGTCAGTTGCATGACAGGTCCTTCGAACGGTTCGACAACAAAAAGAGGCAGGAGATGCGTCAGGTGACCGACAGCAGGGGGACGCCAGCAGGGGGACGCCAGGAGCATGTGGGCTCCCCTTCGCATCGCCCCTCTTGGGACTACGATTTTTGAGGGGCCGACCGCGAGAAGAGTTTCCCGACCAGGGCATCGAGCCCCAGCCATTTGCCCGTCGGCAGCGAGGCGATCGCCAGCAGGGCCAGCGCCTCGATGAGGTTCTTGTTCACAAACAGCGAGTGCTCGGGACCGGGGGCCTCGGGAACTCCCGGCCAGGGGGGCATCGGCAGGTAGAAGAGCACCATCAGAGCGGCCCCGGCCAGGGCGGCCAGCCGCGAGAAGAGCCCGACAATCAACAGCAGCCCCAGGGCCGTCAGCAGCCACATGGTCGTGAGGTCGACCTGCCGCAGTTGCGTCATCTTCGGCGGCAACGGTCCCTTCTGGTTCTGCTGCACATCGAGCAGGGCGTAGGCCTTGGTCTCGAATTCCTTGACCGCCCCGTCGATCGGCCCCAGCACCTCGGCCTTCTTTTCCATCAGCTTCGACCACCGCTTGTCCTGGTGTTCGAACTGGTAGTCGGTGCGGGCGGTGGCCCACTCGCCGTTGTAGCGGTCGAGCATCTGGCGGTAGACCTCGACTTCGCCAATCCGTTCCTTGCGGCCATTCACTTCCTGGCCGAGGCGGGCGGGATCTTCCTTCAGCCAGACCTGCATCCGTTCTTTCAGCCCCAGCTTGCCGCTTTCTTCATAGAGCCGGTCGACCGCCTTGCTCCACGCGGCCAGTTGCGCGGGGGAGATCTGGCCAGCCGCGGCCGGGGCGGCCCCGTCGGCGGCGGGTTCCGTGGCCGGGGTGGCGGCCAGCGCCAACAGCGCTTCTTTCTCTTCCCCCACGAGGCGAAAGTTGGAGGTCAGCAGTTTGCGCTTGGCGTCGAACGCGACCGTCGGCTTGTCGACGCCGGTCTTGTACTTGCCGAGGGGCTTGAACTTCGCGAGGTCGATTCCCTCGGGAAGCGCGTCGAGACGGGCGCGAAATTCGCCGGCACCATCCAGCAGCAGGTTGAGCCGCGACTTCTGGTCGTCGGTCAGCCCGTAGTACTGCGTGAAGCGGTTCCGCCAGTCGTCCAACCGGGCGATCTGGGCGTCGTAGTCGAGCTTCTTCAGACCGTCGGGGTCATCGCAGAGACTGCGGAAGTAATTGCGGAACGGCCCCTTGGCGTTGGAGAGGTAACCTTCGGCCGTCCAGGGCCTGGAGGTTCCCTGGGTCTTCAGTTTCCAGATCCCCTCGTAGAGGAACTGCCAACCAATGGAGACCCGCAACAGCACCAGGAAGAGGCAGGCCAACAGCGAAATCTGGGTGGGGCGAGCAGGCACGGCGCTTCGACAGGGTTCGCGTCAGGAAGTGGGAAAGTCGGGGAACATGAGGTCGGACTCGGTCAGCCCGCAGGCGACCCACACAGCCCGTTGCCCCGGTTCCGGGGTGGGAATCAGCAAACTGCCGATCTCTGGATGATTATGGCAATACTGTTGGGCTCTTTCGACCCCGAGTACGAAAAAGGCGGTCGACAACGCCTCGGCCCAGGCGGCGGTGGGGGCCAGCACGGTGGCCGAGAGCATCCCCTCGGCAGGCCAACCAGTGCGGGGATCGATGAGGTGGCCGTACTTCCGCCCCCGGTGCCGAAAGAACTGCACACCCGCACCGCTGGTCGAGAGCCCCCGGTTCTTCAGCCAGAGGGTGGCGAGGGTCTGCTGCGGAAATTGCGGGTGCCGAATGCCCACCGGCCACCCATCCACCCCCGCCAACGACCCCCGGGCCAACAGGCTGCTGTACCCGCCATGCAGCAGCCAGGCGTTCTCGGAGGGGGTGTGGGGCTCGCTCGCCTGCTCTGCCCGCCTGGTGTCGTCCGCAGCCGGTTGTGCCGGTTGGGGGGCGTGGGGGGCTTCGATCGTGTCACTCGCCCCTGCCCCCGGTGCGGCCCACCATTCGTCAAGGATCTGCCCCGCCCGGTCGAGGGCGTACCCCTTCCCGAAAGCGTTGAAGTTGAGCTGCGTCTGCGGATGGGTGAAGGCGACCTTCTGCTGGTGGGGATCGAGCCGCACGTGCTGAAAGCCGGTCGCGGCCCGGGCGGCGGCCACCTCGGCCCCGGTGGGGGGCTGGCTGTTCCGCTGCGCCTGCCGCCAGAGCGCCACCAACCGCGTGGCTGTCGGATCGAACGCTCCCTCGGTGTCGCGGGACAGCGCCAGTGCGTCTGCGATCAGGGCGAACAACTCGGGATCAGTGGGAATGCCGGCGGGGCTGGCGGCGGCCGCCTGGGCGTTCAACTGCGACAGCGTGGACGAGGGGCGGTAGATCGAAAGCAGTTGTTCCAGTCGCGCGACCTCGGCCAGGGCGTCGGACGCGGCCTGCAGCCGGGCGGCCGGGCCCGGGTTGAAGATCACCTCGAAATCGGCCGCCATCGCCGTCTGGGAGAGGCGGATCGTGTTGGTCGGCAGCCCGGGCACCTCGGCCGCCGGCCCAGAGCCCGATTCAGGGAACGGCGTGGGCTCCCCGGCGGGCCACGGCAGTTGCCCCGTCAGGAATTTTCCCGTCAGGAACTTGCGCCGGCTGGTCACGATCGCTCCGGCCGGGGAGGCATGACCGCTGGTCGCGACGGATGGGACGCAGGGGCTGGTGCCGGCTGTTCCAACACCTGGGCCAGCCCTTCTTCGATCGTGGGATAGCGCGGAGCCCAGCCGAGATCCTCGCGCAGCCGGCGGTTCGAGCAGCGCTTATTCAGTCCCCCTCCGGTAGGGGTGTCCCCCTCGGTGAAGTGGGGCTCGGGCGCACCCACCCGCCGGGTGATGGCCTGATAGAACTCGCGGCGGGTGAGGGGGCGGTTGTCGACGGCGAGCCAGGTGCTGCCCACGGCCGCCCGGTCGGCCACCGCCAGCACGGCGGTCGCCAGGTCATCGACGTGAATCAGATTCAGCCAGGCGTCGGGACGGCCCGAGAGGGGTGTGCCGGTGCGGAGCTGCTCGACCCGGGCAATCAACCGGCCCGGCCCGTAGATTCCCGCCGAACGGACAATCTGGGCATGGGGCCAGCGGTCCTGCAGCAGGCGTTCGGCGGCGAGGCAGACCTGGCCATTCTCGGCCTGCGGCTCGGTGGCCGAGTCTTCGTCGATCCACTCTCCCGCGTCCTGCCCGTAGACACTGGTGCTCGAAACCGAGACGACCCGCCGGGGGGCGACCGGGCAGTGCTCGATGAGATGGGCGAGACCATCGACATAGACCTCGCGCTGCGAGTGCCCGGCCCGGCGGTCGAGCCCGACGGCCAGCAGCAGCGTATCGATGTGGGTGAACGTGGGGAGCGACTGCGGCTGCGTGAGGTCTCCCAACACGGGATACCAGCCCTGGCGGCGGAACTCGTCGGCCCGGGCCTCGCTGCGGGTGAGGGCGTGCACGGTGTGCCCGGCCTGGTGCCACAACGCGGCCACCCGTTGACCGAGGTAGCCGCAACCGATGATGAGATGGGGGGTGGAGAGTGATGTGTTCATCACTTCAGTCTACCGTGCCGGAGTGGGGGGGAGAAACAGGCGAGAGAAATGGGAGGCAGTCGGCTGACGGCGGGCGTGACTCGGGGAAACACCCCGCATCAACCAAGGGGAACAGCCACTTGAGACCAAGTGGCTTCGGGACGATACTGAATCGGGTGCATAAACCCGAAGTCACACCAGGCCTGACCGAACCAAATCGAGAGCCGCTGCCATGTTGAAGCCCAAAAATCTCGTGATCTGTTGCGACGGGACGAACAATCAGATTGCCGGCCCCGCGACGAATGTGCGGCGGCTGTATTCGATGTTGGTGCGAGATGAGCAGCAGCTCACGTATTACGATTCGGGCGTCGGCACGACCCCGGCGGCGGACTTTCTGACGAGTTGGGGCCGGACGTTGGGCAAGGCCCTGGATGGAGCGATCGGGCTGTCGATTCGTCACCACATGCTCAAGGCGTATCGCTTTCTGGTGACGCACTACCAGCCGGGAGACCAGATCTGGCTGTTTGGGTTTTCGCGGGGGGCGTACACGGCACGGGCGCTGGCGGCGGCGCTCTTCTCGTTTGGGCTCCTGAGGCGTGAACTGTTGGGGTTGGAGGATCTGCTGTGGGAGAACTTTGATCGGACTCGTGACCAGGAAGAAGGCAACTTTTTTGAAACGAGCCACAACTTTCGACAGACGTTTTGCCGACAGGATGATCCGCGATGGGGGTCCGGCACCCACTGTCGAGTCAGGATCCACTTCTGCGGCGTCTGGGACACCGTGAGCGCCTTCGGTGCGATCTGGGATCTGAAGTCTCTGCCTTATACGGCGAATTGTCCGTCCCTGGTGCACATTCGGCATGCTCTGGCCCTGGACGAGCGGCGCACCATGTTCCGGGCGAATCTGTTCCGCCCCGGAAATCCCACGCCGCAGCAACCGGTGAAGTACCTTGAGTCGCTGAAGCAGGTGTGGTTCCCCGGGGTCCACTCGGATGTGGGGGGAGGCTACAAAAACAGCCAACTGGCGAAAGTGCCTCTGGAATGGATGCTGCAGGAGGCCGAACCCTTGGGTCTGCGCATTGATCCCGAGATGAAACAGCGCATCATGGGGGGCGACCCGAAGCGCTATGGTCCGGCAGCCGATCCGCTGGGTGAAATTCACGAGTCGCTCGTCAAACTCTGGAATGTGGTGGAGCTGCTGCCCAGTCGCCGCTTCAATGATCACCGCAATCGGGACACCTGGTTCCCCCCGAATTTCTGGCGGCCGCGACCGGTGCACAACTTCGACAGGAATGGTGAGCCGAGCGATCCGGTCATTCATCAATCGGTGCTGACGCGCGTGAATGGCAGGACGGACTACCGTCCGAAAAATCTCCCTTCGGCGGGCCAATACGTGATCGAGCCGACCGTCAAATGAAGCAAGCCGTGGGACCCAGATCCCACGGCTCGCAGATCACGCCGGAAACAACGGAATGATGCGGTGTCTTTACCGTCCCGCGCGTTCCTTCAACTCCCGCACTTCATTCCGCAGATCGGTGATCTGCTCCTGCAGCTCGCGCAGGGTGCGGACCAGCTTCTCGTCGGGTCCCTGCGACTTCTTGCCGCCACGTTTCGCCTTCAGCGTCTGCGCTTTGTCCCAGAGCTTCTCGGCGATCTCGTGTTGGCCCGCCGCTTTCATTTCCCGCGATTCCTGCTCGAGGGCGGCGATTGTGTCGGACCCCTTTTTGTCCGATTTCCCGGCCAGCTTCTGCTTGAGCGACTGGGCCTCTTTGGCCAACCGCTTGGCGGCGTCGTGGTTGCCGGTCTCTTTCAGCAGCCGCGACGCCGTTTCGAGAGCCGCGACGCGGTTGGCCAGGTCGCCCCCGGCCTCTGCCGACTCGGTCGAGAGAATCATCACCTGCGGCTGGCCCGGCTCACCCTTGCCGACCTCCACCCCTTCCGACTCGACAAACGCAAACACCTTCCCCTGCTCTCCCACCATCTTCTGGACCAGAGACTCGACTTCGGTCTTCAGTTTTTTCTTCAGCTCGGCCGACATCTTTTCGCCCGTCTGCTCGGCCCCGGCGAGTTTCTCTCTCAGCCCCTGGATCCGCGCCTCCAGGCCCGTCTCCCCTTCCACGCCCTGCAAGACCTTCACTTCGAGATCCCGGATGATTCCCTGGGACTGACCTCCGGGGACGCCAAACTGAAACATCCCCACCTTGGCCGGGGCGGGTTGCGTCAGCCGACGCAGCATGTCGGCGGCGGCCCGCTTCTTCACGGCGGCCTCTTTCTGACCTTCCGCCTCGAGCTTCTCGGCCCCCTTGGTCAGCCGGTCGATCAACGCCTCCAGCTCCTGCTTCGCCTCGGCATCATCAAGCCCCGTCGTGGTGATCACCGATATCGTGCGGGTCACGCTGGTTTGCTGCTGCTGTTGCGGCTGGCCTCCCGATGCCTGGATCTGGAACTGCAGTCCCTTGGGGGCGGGGTTCGCCGGTGCGGGCTGTGGCGCGGCATCCCCCTCCTTCTTCGCCGGTTCGAGCTTCAGTTCCAACTGCGCTCCGTCGGCCGACGGGGTCAGCACCGCCCCCTCGATCACCAGTTCGATCGCTTCCGCAGCCGGTTTTTCCGCGGGAGCCGGCGCGGCCGGTTCATCGGCCCAGAGCCCGGCCGCACCCACCAGACACATTCCCAAACACCACCGAGACGCCGTCCAACGCAACATCCGAACCCTCCTTTGCACAGAGAAAGCGACAGACCTCCCAGAACCCCGCCCCGGTTCATCGGCTGTCGCAGGCAATCTCAACCCACTTTCCCTATTTCACCAGCATCGGGCAGGACAGGGCAACAGCAGTTTGCCCTTGAAAGGGATCGCCCGGGGGTCAGGCCGGCAAATTACTGGGGAGACGAATCGCTCGGGGGGACGCCTTCTGGTGAGGCGCGGAAACCGCCTCATCCGGAACAGATTCGAGCCGTCGGCAGAATCGAACCCCCCTTGGTTCAGAGCGCCCAGCGTTCGAGTTGCGGAGATTCGGCGGCGGACGGGGGAGTCGGCCGAGACCAGACCGCGGTGGTGGTGGTCTGGACCCACCGGACCTCACCCGTAGCCGATCTCCACACCACGGTCCGTTCCCAAACGCGCCCCAACGCCCCCACCAGCACTCGTTCGAACACGGTCCAGGCCACCGGGACGACCACGGGAGGGACGGCCGCTTCGTCAGTCGCCGCGTCCCAAGTGTGGCCCGACCATGCGGGTCGGTCAGGGGACTCGGCTGCGGTGAGAAACGGGACCGGTGCCAGGCGGTCGATCCCCGTGTCGAGTTCGGGCGTCACAACAAGGCTCGTCGACGTTGCCGGGGTGACCGCCGCGAGCGCAGAGGACTCGGTCGCATCAGGCGTGAGTGACAACCCGGGAATGAACATCACCCCAACCAGTCCCAGAGCCAGCGGCACCAGACCCGAGTCCAGCCGCCATCGAGCGGAGCCTGCCCCCTGCGGTGTGGTGGGGCGCTCCAGCAGCCGTTCCACACGGAGGGTGAGATCGGACCGCGTTCCCAGGGCGGCCAATGCCGCGAGGGGCGCGGTTGGCTCGGTGCGCCAGCCGGCCACGGTCGTCAGGCAGCGCGCCAGGGCGAGGGGATCGCCCGTCTGCCGCACCGCCCAGTCATCCCCCAGGCACTCGGCCGCCCGCTGCCACTCCCGTCGCACAAGATGATTCAACGGCTGCACAGACAGGCAGGCACACGCCAGGCGGGCCACTTGCAGCCAGCCCGCGTCGTGCCGGGCCAGATGGGCCAGCTCGTGCGCCAACAGGGCCGCGAGGGCCCCGTCATCCAGCTCGCGCTCGGCCCGTTCCGGCAGCAGAATGGTCGGCTGCGGCAGGGCCCACGCCGCCGGCTCGCACGCCTCGTCAGCCGTCACCAGCTCCACCTCGGGACAGCCCGGTACCTGCTGCCGCAGTTGTTCCAGCAGCGTCCAGGCCCGCCCCTCGGTCACCGGCACACAGCCGGCTTGCAGCGCGCGAAACGCCAGCCAGTGCCGGGCCCAGCCGGTCAATCCCCACGCCAGCGAACCGACGGTCAACGCCACCAGACCCCACGCCCAGCCGAGATGCAGCGGGGTGGCAGGGTGAGCGGCCGCCGACGCCAGCGTCTCGGCCGTGAGCGTCTCGTCTGGCTGATTGGCGAGGGCGGGGGGAGAATTCCAGTCCGTTGCCGCCGGCTCCCGTTCAGCGACCGTCTGATCCAGCGTGGTGACGGCGAACCGCCAGCCCGTCTGGGGCCAGAGCGATGTCTGGACCAGGCTGGTCACCAACCCGGCCAGCAGCACCAGCTGCCAGCCCCGGGCCCGCACCGCGGTCGAGCGAGGGGGCCGCACCTGCCACGCCAGCCACAACCCGCCAATCAGCAGGGTGGAATGGACCAGGTAGGTGCCAACCCACGACAGAACCGGCAACAAGGCCGGGGGAAGCCCAATCGTCATGCCAGCCCCTCCTGGTCCGCCGCCTGCTGTTCCCGCTGCTGGATGAGGTGCCGCAGCCTGGCGAGCTCCTCGGCACTCACCTCGCACCCGTCGAGCAGGTGGCTGACCATGCGGGTGACATCCCCGGCGAACAGCCGTTGGGCGAGGTCGGTCACCATCGACCGGCTGACCGAGTCTTGCTGGACGGAGGGGCGATATAGAAACGCCTTTCCCTCGGCCCGATGGGTGACCTGCCCCTTCTTTTCGAGCTTCACCAGCATGGTGGCAACGGTGGTGTAGGCCAGCTCGCGGCCCCCCCCGGCCAGCTCTTGCCGCACGTCGGCCACACTGGCCTCTCCCCGAGCCCACAGCACGCGCATGATGGCCAACTGCAGGCTGGCCAATTGGTCTTTGCTCATGGGGCGTCTCAGATTGGGGGGACCGGTCACCAGTCGAACGGGGCCGCGACAGCCGCGACCCGGCTCGCTGAACTACTTTGGTAGTTTTAATACGCTGCGGCTGGGCGAGATGTGGGGGCGGACCGAAGCGTGTTCCGTAACATAATTCTGTATAATGACTTGCGCGTTGCGGTCGCCAGCACCTGAACCCTGATAAAACTGTCTCGTGCCAACCTCTGGGGCGCACAGAGCGTGGACGAACCGCGCGGGGACAGGGTGAATGGTTGGCCCGTTGGGCCGATCAACGACATGGTCGGGGGCGCATTTCCCGGCCCGCGGGGCTGGGCTGGGGATGAAACCGCCGAAGAACCGGCGCCAACGGTCAGGTGAAACCCTCGCCAAGCGAAGGGATCAGCCCTCGGGATCGTCCAGCAATTCCTGAAGCCGCGTCTGTAGAATGGGTGAGAACCGGCCCAGCCAACTGCTGTCGACCATTCCAATCGAAATCAGATCCAACAGATGGACTTGGTCCTTGCGGCGAAACGAAGTCAATTTCATTTTGACCAATTTTTCAAACGGCAAAGTGGTCGCTTCGGCCATTTCGACCAACTCCTCCAGATCCGGGACCGGTTCTGGATACTCCTCTTGAACCGGTCGTCCTGCGAACACGACATGAACCGCATCCCGGGCCCCCGCCTCGGGTCCATCCAGAAACATGACGACGCCGGCAGAGCGGCGATAGCGAAATCCAACCGCTTCGAGCGCCGCAATCGCCCGGGCGAGATCGTGCTCATTCAGGATGAGATCAACGTCGCGGGTGTTCCGAACAACCGAGACATCCACCTGGGCCACCCAGTGCTGCACGGCATTACCGCCAATGACCGCGTACCGAATGCCGGCCGCATTCAACGCAGCCACAACCCGCCGTTGGCGGTCTTTCACAATCTCCACGGCTTGCTCAATCCTCCGCCACAGGACATCCCCGGTGTATTGGACTTCAATCATGGGGTCGACCCTCCTTGTCTTTGAGCATAGCAGCCTGATTGATCGAATTCGAACACCCGCCCAGACTCCTGGGACCGTGTGACGTCACAACCTGGGAGGCCAAACCCTGCCGGAAGAGCAGCCCCCACCTCCTTCGATCGCACTGTCAGCGGAAACGGAAATCCCGCCACCAACTCTCGGCACACCCCTCAGCCCGCTGCTAAACTGCTCCCATTGCAGTTCCAGCAGCCCGTTTCCGGGTTCACTCTGGAGCCGCCCCGGGATTTTTCGATCGCACGTTGTCCCACCGCACTCGACGATGGCCGCCGACAAACTCCAGCTCACCCAGCAACTGCTGACCATCGCCGCCGACGCGTTCGATTCCACCGAACTCGAAATGGTGGGCTATTTCTTCCGGGGTGAAGCGCCGGCGTCTCCCGCAGCCAGCGGTGGCGGCAACAAGAAAGTCCTGTTCGACCTGCTGCTGCGGGCCGACCGGGAGGGACGGCTGCTCGATCTCGCCAATCGGCTCGCGCGGGAAAAACCGCACTGTGCCGAGTTGCAAAGAGTCGTCGACGACCTGCGGCAAATCCTCGCACCGCAGGACGGAGGTGGGGCCACGGCTGGACTGAAAACTCCGACAGCCATCAGTGCCGACCTTCCCGGCTCCGTCGCCACCTCCCCGGTGATCAAGTCATCACTGGAAGCCGTGGTCCCCCCGCTGACAGCCGCGCCCCCGTCGCCCCCAGCCCCCGGTCCGGGAACTCCGGCTTCGCCGTCGGCACCCCGCAAACCTCGCGCGGCGACAGGCGGCGTGTCGGTCTTTTTCGGCACGGCCACACCCGACGCCCGCGGCCAGGCCGACCGCAAGGCGGTGATCGACTCCGTCAGGCAGATCAAGCAGTGGCCGGTGCGGGTGCTGTCGGCCCCCGAGATCTTCGTCTCGTTCGCCTGGGGAGATGACCAGACCGATGCGGGAATCCAACGCCAACAGGCGGTGGACGACCTCTGCGACCAACTGGAGGAGCAGGGCTTTCTGGTTCGCCGCGACAGCCAGGAGATTCGTTACGGCGGGGTGATCTCCGAGTACATGCAACGGCTGGGACGATCCGACCGGGTGCTGGTGATTCTCAGCGAGAAGTACCTGCGATCGATCTCCTGCATGACGGAACTGCACGCCATCTACCAACGCTC
>CAIOTJ010000128.1 GCA_903861195.1 uncultured Planctomycetaceae bacterium
CCTGGCCGCTCCTGTCCACCATTTTCCGCTTTTCTGATTCCCATGCCCTTGAAAAACAACACAGCCGCTGGGCTATCCAAGAATGTCCCTTCAGGACATGGCTTGGCCGGATGGTGTTCTCGGTGGGGCACACATGGGGTTTCCGATCCAGGTTTTTTGCCTGCCCGGCGGCACGTCTCTCTTCCGATCCAAACCCACCAGAGCGGACACGGAGGTCCGTCGCGGCCGGGGGCCGAGAGAGTTCATTGACCCGAAAGGCACCGCGGGATCGGCCTCTGCTCGACCTCCGTCAAAGCCATTCCCTGAAGGGGAAATCTTCGATAGCCTAGGGTTGACGCGCAGCGGCTACCCTAGGTGAGGGCCACCCATAGAAACACCGGAACCCTGAAGGGGTTCGCTTCACGCGTGGATCGCGATACAGAAAATAGGGACAGGTCCATCTAACAATAGAATAAATGGACCTGTCCCCTTTCCATAGGGCTGCCGGTCGGAATCAGTGATGAACGACGTGAATGGTCAGAGTGGTCAGGAACGCCGCGGGTGCTTTCGTGCGGACGATCGGTTTCAATGCTGTCGGTCCCGAGGGCCGCTCGGGTCTTTCTTCGGAGCTTCTTTCGACGGCTCGCGTTGCTTGAACGCTGGCGGATTGCGGGGAGGTTTCTTGGTCGGCGGGTGGGATTTCGACAAATTGGAAAATTCGTCGTACGGCTGGGCCGTCACACCACCGCCGGGCGGTCGAGGTCGGAGTAGGGGTAGTGACCGGCCTCCTTGAGGCGGTCGAGCAGCAGCTGGCCGCCGTGCTCGCGGGCGTATTCCATCTCGGAGCGGAGGATCTCGATGACCAGCAGCAGGCCGAAGTCGGCCGGTTCGTCGGCCGCCTGGCCGTAGCTGTCGAAGATCAGGCATTTCCCCCCGAGCGTCTCGAACTCTTCGGGAAACTCGCAGGTCTCGTGCGGATTGAGGCTGGCCTCTTCGCTGTAGCGGGCCATGCAGTTCAGGATCGGGCTGATGTTCTGCAGCGCCCGGCCGAAGGGAGTGGCGGCTTCGTCTTTGTCGTCGAGCGCCAGTGGGTGCCGGGTGAACATCACCAGCTCATACGAGTCGAACACCTCGTTCGACGAGCCTTCGTTCGGCAGGTCACTCAGCTCCTTCGTGGCCACGCCGACTCCGGGCACCCCCTTCGGGTAAAAGTACAGATCGAGACTCCCCCCCACGAAGTACGGCACCGTCGCATGCAGCACCATGTCGTGCTCGGGGCCGAGCAGGTCGCGCATCATTCCGGTTTTGCGTTCGTACCACTCTTCGGCCAATCGGGAATCTTCATCGTCAGACATGGGGCAGGACCGCCAGGAAGGGAAAGGACCGGGACCCGGGTGTGAGAGCCGGGAAGTCGTCGCTCTTGAGTGTACCCTCTGTGACGGTCGGCCTCGAGGAGTTGGAGCCTGTTGCGCTGCGAGCGCGGGGAAGAAACGCGGATTCAACAGAGCACGGCAACACTCTCGCCAGATGGGGCGATTGCGGGAAACGACCCGCGTCTCTCCCTCGAATGGACTTGGGTACGCGTTTGTGGACTGCGGCGGGAATCTGTTAGTGTCGCAGAACCACCGTCACTGCTGGACTGCGTGAGGAACAGCGAGTCGTTCCCATGGTCCGGGCGGTCTGCCGCTGCCTCTGTTCCTGAATTGCCATCCCCCGCGATGCCCCCGCTTGAGTTGAAACACGAATCGGTCTGGTGGTCGACGTTGACCCCGGTCGAACAGGCCGAATTGTCCCGCGACGATGGTCTCGCTCCGCAGCCCGATGTGTTGGTGGTCGGGGGGGGAATCATCGGGTTGGCCTTGGCCCAGGCCCTGGCCGCACAAAAGCAGTCGGTGCAACTGATCGAGCAGGGAACGCTGGGCGGGGGGGCGACGGCGGGCTCGGCGGGGGGGGTCTGGCCGGCGGACCAGGGGCCGTTTCATCCCCCGGAGTTCGGTCCACTGGCCCTGCTGAGCCGCGATTTGTGGGGCCGGCTGTCGCTCAAGCCCGATTTCAACCTCGACTGGCGGGTGAATGGGTTCCTCACAGTCAATCCCGAGCGGTTCCAGGGGGATGCCCCCGGGTTCGCGGCCCAGGCGCAGGAGTTGGGCTACACGGTGCATGCGATCGATGCCGAGCAGGTGGCCCGGCTCGAACCCCGGCTGGCCCCCGCCCCGGCGGGAGGCATTCACTGCCCGTCCGACGCCCATCTGCATCCGCTGAAGGGGGCGGTTTCGTTCGCCCGGGCGGCGCGGCGGGGGAAGGCCCGCCTGGCGATTCAAACGAAATTGCTCGAGATCGAGCGGGTTGCGGGACGGGTGGTGTCGGTCCGGACGTCGCGGGGGGAGTGCCGGCCCCGGCACCTGGTCATGTGCACTGGACATGAGGCGGTGCTGCCGGCCGGGGTCTTGCGTCCCGTCTGGGGTCAGTTGATCGCCACCGATCCGCTGCCCCCCTTGATGAAGTGCACCATCGGCGGGCCATTCCTCACGCTGCAGTTGAAAACGGGGGAGGTGGTGACCGGCGGGACGCAGGCCGAGGGGCGGAATGAGGCTCCTGATGCCGAACTCTCGGCGAAGCTGGCCGAGGGGGCGCGGCGGTTGTTGCCCGACGTGGCGGACCTGCGGTTCACGCGGGCGTGGTGCGGGGTGCGCTCGGCGACGCGGGACGGGCTGCCGATTATCGATCGGGCGGCCGGGGTCGAGAATGAGTGGCTGGCGGTGGGGCACCATCGCAACGGGCTCCTGCTGGCCCCCGGCACGGCCGACTTGCTGGCCCGGTGGATGCTGACCGACGAACAGCCCGAGGAACTGCAGGGATTTGGACTGCAGCGGTTGCTGGGGTAGCGCGCGGGGTGGCGCCGACGGCCGTGCGTGTCGTGCGGAAACGGGGGGAGCCAGCGGGGAACGCGGCGCCGGGGTGGTCGGCGGGAATCACCGCGCTGTCGGCCAATCGAGGCGAGCGATGCGGCCCGACTGGAAGCCGAGGAGCACGCTGTGCCCGAGGGGATCGCAGGCAACCCGGCAGACGTCGTCGGGAAGAATCGCCTGCCATTCGACGTGCCCGGTTTCGTCGACCAGGTAGAAGTGCCGTTCCATGGTC
>CAIOTJ010000129.1 GCA_903861195.1 uncultured Planctomycetaceae bacterium
AACAACACCGTCAGCAGGAACGACAGCAGCAACAGCAGCAGCGGCGAGAGCAATGCCTGCCCCACCTGCTGCCGGACCAGTCGCACCTCCTGGGCCAACTCGGCTGCCCCCTCCAGCGCGGCGGTCAATCGCCCCGACCGCACCCCCGCCTCCACCAGCGCTCCATAAATGGGAGGGATCGCGTTTCCTTCCTGCCGCAGCGCCGCCGGCAGCGTCTCCCCCTCGGCCATCCGTCCCGACAACCGCCGCGCCAAGTCTCCCAACCGATCCGGCGACGCGTTCGCCAAATCGGCCAGTCCCCGCTCCAGCGAGAACCCCGACTGCACCAACGCCAACAACTCGGCGTTGAACGCACTCAGATCCTCGATCGAAACCGGACGTGTCATCACCACCCCTTCACCCTGTCAGAACCCCTGGCCCCGTCCCGCATCGTACCGTCTGTCCCCATCTCCCGCCGTCCCACGAACCACGGTCCACGGTCCACGCCTCACGCCCCCCGCACCAACCCCAACGTCCGCCACACCTCCGCCGCACTCGTCTCCCCCGCCTCAACCGCGCGCAACGCCCGCGTCCCCAGGGGCTGCATCCCCGCCGCCACGGCCCCCGCTTCGAGTTCGGCCGATTCGACCCGCGACAAGATCGCCCGGCTCACCGCCGACTGCTGCGGTTCCAACAATTCGGCCAGCACGAACCGCCCGCGATAGCCGGTGCCATGGCACTCGCCGCACCCCCGCGGCCGCTTCGCCCGCGCAACCGCCAGACCCAGCCGGTCGGCCGCGTCGTCCGACCACTCCGCACACGCACACAACCGCCGCACCAGCCGCTGACTGAGAATTCCCTGCACGGTGCTCCGCAGCAGGTAGGGCTCGAGCCCCATGTCCGACAGCCGGTTGACGGCTCCCGCCGCACTCGCCGCATGAAACGTCGTCAGCACCAGATGCCCGGTCAGGGCCGCCTGCAGCATCACCTCGGCGGTCGCGGCATCGCGGATCTCACCCACAAAGATCACCTCGGGATCCTGCCGCATCAGCGACCGCAGACCGGTCGGCATGTCGAAGCCGGCGGTGGGGTTCACCTGCGACTGCGCCACACCAGGCACGACCACTTCAATCGGGTCCTCCAAAGACACCAGACTGCGGCCCCCCGCCGATTTGTCTGCCAGTTCGCGCAACAGCGCATACGCCGTGGTGGTTTTGCCGCTGCCGGCCGGTCCGGTCACCAGCAGCACGCCGCTGGTCTGGTCGAGCAGCCGGTCGAGCGCGGGGGTCAGGTCGCCCGGCAGTCCCAGCTCGCGCAGCCGCTGGTAACTTCCCGCCCCCACCAGCAGGCGGGCGACCCCCTTCTCTCCAAACAGGGTGGGAAACGTGCTGAGCCGGGTCTCTTCTCCCCCGGCCCCGCCCCCAATGCGCCCCTCCTGAGGCACATCGGTCTTGTAGGTGAGCAGTTGGGCCAGCACTTTCAGTCGGGCCAGCACCCGCGGCGCGAGGGCCGCCGGCAGTTCGGTCACCGGCTGCAGCACCCCGTCGATTCTCCAACAGATCGCCAGTCCCGTCGCCTGGGGAATGAGGTGCACATCGCTGGCCCCCGCCGCCCGGGCCGCACCCAGCAAGGCGTCGACCAGGTCGGGCACATACTGCGGATCGGCCTCCCGCCGGGTTTGCCGCGCGTGGAACAACTCGGCCAGGTTCGTCATCCGGTGGGCCTGGCTATCGGGCCGAGGTCAGTTGGGTCAGCAGAGCCAGCTTCTCCCGGCGCTGTCGGAACGCCTCTTCCAACGGGGCGGTGTCGGTATCGAGCTGCCCCAGGATCGGCCCCTGTCGAGGATCGACCGGCCGGGGGACTTCGTTGGGATCCCGGTCCGACTTCGCCGGATCGGGCGTGGCGGGGGGCTGGGGCTTCGCCGGGGCGGCCTCTGAAGCCGGCTGATCCGCCAGGTTCCCCTCAGCCTCCGTCGACGGGTTCGCCTCACCCGGCACGGCCGAATCGGGAATGGGTCCTTCCACCGGCGGCGAGACGAAATCGGGAGCCCGCGTCGGTGGCGGCGGAGCGGGATCGGGGAGGACGGGAAATGTGGATTGCGGGAACGAATTCTGCACCGGCACCGACTGGTTGTACTGAGTTGACGACTGCCGCAGCCGGCGGGCTTCCAGCACGGCAATCCGCACGAAGGTGCCGCACACCATCGCCCCAGCCGCCACCAATCCCAGCACGCGCCACCTCCAGGCCCGCCGGGCCGCTTCGGCCCGTGTCGCGGCCCCCAGCACATGCCGCCGCAACGAGCGGGGAACCGTCGGCAACTCGGCGGACCGGGCCTGCAGCAGCTCCTCGGCCAGCCGCTCGGCCACCGACAGAGGCTCAGTCACGGGCAACGCTTCCGAAAAGGGTGTGTTCGGTTCCATGGGCAGAATTCAAGGGCGGGATGATGTCGGGCCGACCAACCGGTCAGCCGGAACAAAGCAGCGGGAGGGACTGGTCAAAGGGTCGCTGGGTAAGCAGGTCGCTGGGTAAGCAGGTCGCTGGGTAAGCAGGTCGTTGGGCAAGCAGGGTTGTTCGGAAAGCGGGGCCCAGGCTCGGGGTTCAGTCGCGGGGTTCCAGCAGCGGCTGCAGACTCTGGCTCAGTTTCTGCAGGGCGTAGCGGTACCGGCTGGCCGCCGTGTTGGGCGATTCGTCCAGTACTTCGGCAATCTCGGCAAACGTCAGCCCCTCCCAGATCTTCAACACAATCACTTCCGACTGCGACGGGGGCAGTGTCGCCACCGCCTCCCGCACAAACCGCTGTGTGTCGGCCAGGTCGAGCTCCACCGGGTCGTCCGCTTCGTCGAACTTCAGCTCCAGCGGCCGCTCTTTCTTCTTCTGGTTGATCTTCAGCGCCTCGTTCCGCACGATCCGCAAGAGATACGCCCAGGCATGATCGGCTTTCGCCAGTGCCTTGGGGTGCAGGGCCACCCGCACCAGGGCGGCCTGAACAGCGTCCTCGGCATCATGCCCGTTCCGCGTCAGCGTCCCTGCGAACCGCAGTGCCCGCGGAGCGGTCAGGTCGAACAGATCGCCGAGCGCAGCCGCCCCCTCCTGGGCAATGCGCACAGCGCAGCCCCGGACCGACGCGGCGAACGACTCGTCAACCGGAAAAGACATCAGACCGACGCCTGCAGATCGAGGAGATTGGCCGGACACACTTCAGATCCAGCAGTCCACCAAATTTGTCTGCTGAATGCCAGTTCAGCCGAAAAACCACCACCCACCACCCACCACCCACCACCCACCACCCACCACCCACCACCCAAGAACGTCCAGTCTGTTGACGACCCCGAAACCGCGCCGCGAGAATCTGGGCGTGACCACTGCAACCCCTCCTGAATCACCGGCCGCCCCGCCCAGTCCCCCAATTCGGGGCCCCCGACGTCTGGCCGGGGCCAACGAACTGGGCCTGTTGGGAATCATCCTGCTGCTGGGCGGCGTCTTGGCCGCCCTCGGTGGGACGGTCGAACGCCGGGTCCGCGATCCCCAGACGGGTGAGCAGTACGTCGTCACCCGCAACAAGTTCCTCAATGTCGACCGCCTGCTGACTCTCGCCAAGAACACCTCGTTCTTCGCCATCATGGCCATCGGGGCAACCCTGGTCATCGTCTCGGGGGGGATCGATCTCTCGGTGGGTGGGATTTATGTTCTCTCGGGGCTGGCCGGGGCCGCCCTGCTGCACGCCCTCGGCCCCTCGGGCACCCTCACCGGGTGGCCCCCCTGGCTGGTGGTCCTGGCGACCATCGCCGCCTGCCTGGTCACCGGCCTGCTCTGCGGCCTCATCAACGGGCTGGGAGTGATCGGGCTGGGGCTGCATCCGTTCCTCATCACCCTCGGCACCATGAGCATCTTCCGGGGCGTGGCGTTCGTCACCACCCGCGCCCAGTCGATCGGCGAGTTTCACCCCGCGTTTGTCGATGGCTTCATCAGCCGCAAGGTCCCCCTCGGGCCGGGCGAATTCATCTATCCCATCCCCCTGCTGATCCTCATTGCCGTCGCTCTGTGGGGTTGGTTCTTTTTGTCACAGACCGTCACCGGGCGGAAGCTGCTGGCGATTGGCGGGAACGAAACCGCGGCCCGCTATGCCGGTTTGAATGTCCCCGGGCTCAAGGTGCAGACGTACGTGCTGGCCGGGATGCTGGCGGGGATCGCCGCGATGGTCAACATCGGCTACCACGGCTCGGCCGCCTCGGGAGATGGGGCCGGTTATGAGCTGCAGGT
>CAIOTJ010000130.1 GCA_903861195.1 uncultured Planctomycetaceae bacterium
CCGCTGCCGACGAGGCGGGCCTGAGCCGCATCTACGGCGGCATCCACTTCTCGTTCGACAACGACAATGGACTGGCTGTCGGCCGGGCCCTGGGAGCGTTCGTCTTCAGCACCCAACTGCAGGCGGTCCCCGAACCGTCGACGCTGGTGCTCTTCGCGGGGGCCATCGCGGGACTGGCGTGGACTCGTCGCCGCAACTCGCGCTAAGATCTGCAGTCGAAACCGCGTCCGGTCTCCCCTCCACGCAGCGACTTAGCCCGTCCTCCAGTACCGGAGGACGGGCTGTTTTTGTCGCGGAAGTCTGGGTCGCCCATGGCCACGGGATCGATGTGACCTGGCAGCCGGAGGACAATCGCGACCCTCGGGACTGGCCGCCAGACAGCGAAGCGAGGCTCTCTCGTGGGCCGCTTACTTCTGGTGTTGGGTGGCCATTTCTCGCAGGACCTCGCTGACCACCGCCACCCCCTCATCCACCTGCTGCGACTGGATATTGAGGGAGGGAAGCAGACGGATCACCGTGTCGTGCGTGCAGTTGACCAACACACCCCGCTCCATGCACTTGCCGACGGCAGGCATCCCGGGGATGTTGAGATCCACGCCAATCATCATGCCCCGCACACGCACCTCCCGGATGATGGGGAGTTCTTTCTGCAGCTTCAGGAAGTGCTCGCGGAAGCGCACCGACTGCTTGTGCACATTGTCGAGAATCTTGTCTTCGACGATGGTCTCGACTGTGGCCAGCCCGGCGGCCATCGAGAGAGCATTGCCGCCGAAGGTGCTGGCATGCTTCCCCGGCTTCAAACTGGGCGCGACTTCCTCGGTGGCGATGAAGGCCCCGCAGGCCACCCCCCCCGCGAGCCCCTTCGCCAGTGTCAGAATGTCCGGCTGCACATTCCATTGTTGGTAGCCAAACCAGGTTCCCAACCGGGCCATCCCGGTCTGAACCTCGTCGAACACCAGCAGCATGTCGTTCTCGCGGCAGATCTGTTTCAGCCCGGCCAGGAAGGTCTCATCGGGGATGTTGACCCCCCCTTCGCCCTGGACCGGCTCGATCATGATCGCGCAGGTCTCACGGTCGACCAGTTTGCGAACCGCGTCGAGGTCGTTGAGTGGTGCGTAGACGAACCCGGGAACCAGCGGGCCGATTCCCTCGTGGTACTTGGGTTGGGCCGTGGCGGAAACCGCGGCATAAGTTCGGCCGTGGAAGCTGTTTTCGAAGGTAATGATCTTGTAGCGTCCCTTGGCCGAACCATGCAGCCGGGCCAGCTTGATCGCCCCCTCATTCGCCTCGGTGCCGCTGTTGCAGAAGAACGCCTTGCCAAAACTGCGTGAACAGAGGGCCGCGGCGAAATCTCCCTGGGCCTCGGTGTACCACGTGTTGGGGACGTGGATCAGATGGGCGATCTGCTCGGTGATCCGCTGCACCAGCCGCGGGGGCGAATACCCGAGGATGTTGCAGCCCCAACCGGGAAACAGGTCGAGATACCGGTTTCCCTCGGCATCCCAGACATACGAACCTTCCCCATGCACCAGGCTGATGGGGTAGCGCTTGTAGTTCGGGATGACGTACTGATTGAAGATGTCGATGGTCGCCTGGCTCGATCGCCGGGCGGCAGGATGCAGGGCGTGCTTTTGCATGGAACCAGTCGCAGGGTGGGAGGGGGAAGAGTGGGAGGTTGCGGACAGGGTTGTGGGGGTGTTGCCGGGGTTGGCCACGATCTCGGTCCCAATTCCCTGATCGGAGAAAATCTCCAGCAGCAGCGAGTGGGGGGTCCGGCCGTCGATCACATGGACTTTCTGAACTCCCGCTTTCAGGGCATCGAGCGCCGCCTCGACCTTGGGCACCATGCCCGAGTCGATGGTGCCGTCGGCGATCAGCCCCCGGCACTCCGACTCGGTCAGATGGGAGAGCAAGGTCCCCGGATCGTGGCGGTTGCGGTAGATCCCGGAGACATCGCTGAGGAAAATCAACTTCTCGGCATCGAGGGCCCGGGCGACCGCCGCCGCGGCGGTGTCGGCATTGACATTGTACTTCTGCCCCTGCCAATCGACCGCCACCGAGGGAATGACCGGGATCTTCCCGGCATCAATGGTCTTCAGCAGCAACTCCCGGTTGACTTCCACCACCTGGCCCACGAAGCCCAGGTCGAGGGGCACACCGTTTTCGTCGGCAAGGAAAAGTTTCTCGGCCAGCAAGACATTCTGGGTGAGGTAGCTCAGCCCAACCGCCTGCCCGCCGGCGGCATTGATTTGCGCAACCAGATCGCCGCAGATCTCGCCGGCCAGAACCTGGGTGACGATTTCCAGGGTCTCGGGATCTGTATACCGACGGCCCTGAACAAATCGGGGCTGGATCCCCGATTTCTTCATGGCGGCGTTGATCGCCTTCCCACCGCCATGGATCAGCAGCAGGCGCACCCCCACCGTCTCCATGAAGACCACGTCCTTGAGCAGATTGCGGACCACCTCGGGATCTTCGAGGGCCGAGCCCCCCAGCTTGATCACAACCAGCCGGTCGCGAAACCGGCGGATCCAACGGGTGGCCTCGATCAGGACATGAGCTTTCTGGGTGGCTTCTGACAGATTCAACACAACACCGGCGGACCACGGATGACGGGGAAGAAACGGGTGGGATGACAATCCCGGAGTTCAACCGAAGGATTCGATTCTACGAGGGTTGACGTGGTAGTCAACAACGGGATTGTAGTGCCCCGGCTTGCCCCTCTCTTCCGGCTTGGTTTGGGGCTGACACTTCGGTGGCACGGCAGGTTCGGCGGGCGATTGGGCAGCCTGTCCAGGAGGTTTGAGGCGATCGAGCAGAGCCCCAATCAATTAATACATGCGTACACACACCCCAGCCCTGAGTATCCGGTCATCACCGGCTGGGCGGCGAGAGCGCGGGCGAAACGGTGTTCCAGAAACTACGATCGCCACAGCGCATCGGGGATGATGTGCAGGGGGAGACATTCGCAGGGTCTCTCCTTGAAACCGACCGGTTTCTGGCAGGACACTTGCACATCACTGGCGTCCCACCGTGGTGCGGATCGTCGTCAACCCATGAATCGCCCACCCTGTGAAGCTCCCATGAACCAGACAGCTCCCCAACGGCTCGACAACTCGCCAATCTGGGAATGGGGAGTCGCGCTGGGAACAACAGTGATTTGTGGCGTTCTTTCGGGATGGCCCGCCGGACTGCTGATTGGGGTGACCGCTCTGATCCTGCGGCGATCGGCCACAACCCCGACCAGCCTCGCACTGCTGGCGAGTTCGACTTGCTGGCCTGTGGCCAGCGCCTGGACCGGCGACCGCCGATTGTTCTTTGCCTTCACCTTCTGGTTGGCGACACTGACCTTCATGCACTACCGCCAGCAGCGCTATTGGGCAGGTGTTTTGGCCGCCATCGCGCTGCTGAGCCTGTTTTTCCTGATACGAATTCAACAGGGGGCCAGCAGTCGCGTCCTCTGGATTGAACTGGTTGTCAGTGTGACTCTGGGAGGCTTGGGAGTCGTCCTCGAGAGTGTGGTGCCCAAATCGGCCGGTGGCAACTGGCTGGTTGTGGTCGGCCTCTCGCTCCTCGCAGCGATCAGCCTGTTCATGTGATTCGAATTGATCTCAACTGGTAAACAATCACACCAGCAACCCGCCGCAAAAACGGGATGAGCACTGATTCATTCGATCACATGCAGTGATCTGAATTCGAGATTCGACTGGGTCGGGATCAGCCTCTGGGTCTAATCCCGTCGATTTCTCTCCCATGGCATCTCCGCAATCGTCCTGGAGAGACGCCACAACCAGAACTCACACAAGGATTTAGATAGATTCGATCACACCAACCTGGAGAGTTCACAAAAAAATTCGTCAAATATACAAATCGCTAGTTGACAAACACTATCAAATTAGTATTTTGTACACAGTGTTCGGGCGATTCCATTGAACTCTTTTTTGAAAGCTGAGGGTGTGTGCATGAGTGAAGTGCAATTGGTGGTGCGGGAATGGAACCAGGATTGGTCGGGAGCGGTACACGGCAGCCAGGCCGATCGGGCGATTGCCGCCCTGAGCGCCGATCCCCTCACCCTGGAGGAACTGGAATTGGCCTTGGGACGATTTTCGAAGCCGAACCTGGGAGACCGCCATGATTTGGGGCTGGAACCCGGGTTACGGGACCACCGGCACGACGCCGGCCGAATTGTGATTGATCTGGCCGCCCGCCTCGTGGCGATTGACTCCGACTACTCAGATCCTGATCGGGAAGGAGTGGTCTATTACCACAACGGGCAGTATCGCACATCGCACGCGCTCCCCTACCGACTCGCCGATGAATGGATGTTCATTCACGCTTTCTGGGACTGGCGGCAACAGGCGACCGACCGGCGTCTGCGGCGGTCGGAGCCCACGCCGGCGAATCTGCGGGAGATTCTCTACGGGCCCTGCCTGCTGGAGTTCATCGCCCGCGAGACTCATTCCAGCGCTTGCCGGATTCTGCCCGAACTGACAGCGCCGGGAGCGATCTCCCGGGCAGCCATCGGCGATCTGCTGCATGAGCCGTTGATGGAAGATTCCGATACATTGGACAGGGGGTGTGCCGATTGCCGGATCGATGCGCGGCATCCCGCAGTCAGCCGCGCCCACCTGAATGAACAGGCCGTCGAGGTCCTCGGAGGAAATCCGATCTCGCGCGAGATCCGGGATCTGCACGCCCGCTGGCTGCTCTCTCCCCGGGAGGAACTGGGAGGACAGACTCCGCGCGATGCCCTGTTCAGTAACCGCGCTCACCTGGAACGGGAACTTCACAATCGGTGCGAATCGTGGTCCCTGACGGGCCTGGCCCCGCCCCCCCTGCCGGTCAATTCCGAGGCCTTTCAAAACGCGGGAGTGGGCCTGCACGAAGCCGTCATGTACTACCACCTGGTACGTGAACTGCTGTGGTCCAGCTGGGAGCATTGGTCCGAGGCATTGCGGGGGGCCCCGGAAGCGCTGTTCCCCTCCTGTCCCCCGCTCCCGGCCGAGGCCCTCCACGAGGAGACAGAGCGTCTAGCGCATATTCGCGAGACCTGGCTCGAGACTGCGGGAGCCGATTCGGGACACCGCACTCCACGATCAGTCATTCTCAACGAACGGCGAAGGATGCCCGAGGTGCTTTCTCCCGAGGAGCGGCTGATCGATCCCGATTGTCCCTGCTGCCAAATGCTGGCCGAGATGCCCGGCCCGTGTTTCTGGCATCTCGATGGCACCAATCTGGACGACGAGTTCGCATTCGACGTCCATGAGGCCACCTTTGCCGACTGGGAACTGTCCCGCAGCCCCTGGCAAGAGCCAACCTACCAGTCCGGCCTGGGAGCCGACAGAAACGAAACGGCTGGCTCAATCCCCAGGGACTCTACGTCACCGAACGCTGCGGGCACCAGCCTCCAGGAGGCCAGTGCTGCCAGCACCAGGATGACCGCCAGCGCATCCCCGCCCCTTCCGCTGGGACTGGCGACCTACCTGGCCGCTCTGCACGTGGCCGAGTTGACGTCGGCGATTGATGCGACCCGCACGGTCCAACAAACCAGCCTGGCTGACGAGCGGCTGAAAGCACATTTGAACCGCCACTTCGGGAACCTGCGGGCCCTGTTGCCCACCCCCGGCCAGACCTCTCTTCCAGGCATTCCCGGTGATTCCCTGTTGATCCCGAGCCTGGAGCGACTTTATGAGACCCTGGCCGAGATTTCGGTGGCCCACTCCAGCCTGGATCCACTCTGTCAGAAACTGGCCCACGAACTGTCGCGGATTGTCCAGGTGGCGGTCAGCGGCGGTTCCCCCGCTCCCGATGGACCCGCGGGCCAGCAAGTTGACGGAACATGAAACCGCCGCCATTTCCGGCCCGCGCCCGCTTGGGCGGGGCCGGAAATGCGGGTTGTAATCCGGACGGCAACCCCTCCGCCATCGAAAGCCGGCCCTGGTTGGCGGCCCTGGTTGGCGGACCTGGTTGGCGGCAAGACGTCGCGCTCTGGCTGGGGGGGCCCAGGCGGACTGCGTGAGACCACCCCGACCCTCGAATGATCGTGCCTCGGAATTCGAATGGCCGCGGGGAGAAGTGAAGACGAACCCGCGCGAGCGGCCGAAAATCACCGATCGCTCGCCATCGATGAATTTCGAACGCCTCGTCTGACGGACCGCACCGCCTCGGGACTCCGCCAGCGCGTCAGGTCACGATCACCGAGCGTGTGCGGGAAAGCTCTTCCATGAAGCGCAACGAGCGGTTGGTCACCTCTTCGGCATCGGGAATCAAGCCATCCAGCAGCAGCGCATCGGAATAGAGCTGACGTCCGCAATCGCGGATGAACTCGTCGTTTTCGGGATTGCCCGCCAACTCGCACAGCCGTTCGGTCAGTCGGGCGTGCGGATTGACCTCAAACACCCGCTTCGACATTTCGAACCCCTTCATGGTGGTGGAGAGCACCTTCTGCAGCTGACTGCTCATGGTTCCCTCCGAGTTCACCAGGCAGCAGGTGCTGTCGGTCAGCCGTTCCGACAGGCGCACATCGGCCACCCGCTTGTCCAACGCCCCACGGAACAATTCCAACACCCGGGTGAAATTCCCCGGAGCCTGCGGTTTCTCGGATTCGACTGTCGGATTGGTACTCTCGGGGAACCGCACATCGGCCGAATCGATGGAGATCAGATCCTTCCCTTCAAAACTGCGCAGCTGGGTGAGGGCAAACTCATCCACCGGGTCATCCAGAAAGAGCACCTCGAGGCCGCGTTTCCGGAACGCCTCCAGATGAGGATGCCGGCTCATGGCGTCGACCTGCGTACCAGCCAGGTAATAAATCTGCTCCTGCCCGACCGCGGCCCGGGACAGATACTCGTCCAGCGAGGTACGGCGGAACTCGTTGCTCTCAGGGAGTTCCAGTCCCGATCCCACCGTCTGCGTCGACTGGAAACGCATCAATTTGGCAATCCGCTCGCGGTTTTCGAAATCCTGGCCAATGCCCGTCCGCAGGATCGATCCAAACTGGCGGGTGAAGGTCTGGAAGGCCGCCGCGTCCTCGGTGGCCAGACTGGCCAGATGATCGAGCACCTTGCGCGTCAGCACTTTTTTCAGCTTGGGCAACAAGCGGTGGTCCTGCAGGGTCTCCCGCGAGACGTTCAGCGGCAGGTCTGCCGAATCGACCACCCCATACAGGAATCGCAAGTAGTCGGGAAGCAGATCGCGGCAATCGTCCTGGACGAGAATCCGCTTCGCACAGAGGTTGAGTCCATGCTGGTTCTCACCGAATCCCAGCAATTCAAAATTGGTCGGAGGACAGTACAGAATCGCATGAAACTGGATGGGCGAGTCACTGGACAGATGCAGTCGCCACAACGGCTGCTCTTCGGTCCGGTGCGTCAACCATTGATAAAAGGCGTTGTGCTGATCGTCGCTGACCTGGCTTTTGGGCTCGACCCAGATTGGCTTTTGCTCATTCAGCACGGCTCCTTCCAGCAAAATGGGGAACGGCACAAAAGTCGAATATCGCCGCACAATGTGCTTGAGCCGGTTCGGATCCAAAAACTCTTCCAGCTCTTCCTTCAGATGCAGCCGGATCTGCGCGCCGCGGGGGACCTCGTCGCCAGCCGCAGTGATGCTGTAGCGTCCCGACCCATCCGATTCCCAACGCCAGCCCGTGGTCTCGCGATAACTGCGGGTGACGACCTCGACTTTGTCGGCCAACATGAAGGCCGAGTAGAACCCGACACCGAACTGACCAATCAGCGACAGGTCGGGGCTTCCGTCCCCCTTTCCCGACGAGACCAGATTCTGGAAGAACTCCTTCGACCCGCTATGGGCGATCGTTCCCAGATTCTGGATGAGCTCCTCCTGGGTCAATCCCACCCCATTGTCCTGGATCACCAGGATCCGGGCTTCCTTGTGGGGCTGGAGGGTGACTTCCAGCGGATTCTCATCCCGCCACTGCTCCTCGGCCAACTGCAGGTGACGCAGTTTATTGAGGGAGTCGGACGCATTGGAGATCAGTTCCCGGAGTGCGATCTCCCGGTTCTGGTAGAGCGAATGCGACAGAATATGCAGCAGCTGCTTGATTTCTGTCTGAAATGTGAATTCTTGAGACTGGCTCATGACGTTGCTCCTGCGGATGTGCCGGATTGGATCGGATCCTGGCACCCTCGAATTCTGGAACCCACGAATCCGGGACCGGATTGCCGGTTTCGCTGCCAATCAGGCAGCCTGTTCGCCCCGGAACTCCACAGAAAAGCAAATGGCGCGCCAGTTTGGAAGTTGGCGATTTTCCCGACAAATCTGGGGCCAAACGGGCCAAACCGGTCGCTTGCCGCCAATTTGGCAGTTACCCCAGCGGATGCCGTACCGGCTGCTCAGGGGTGTGCACGCGATGGGAACTCCCCTCCCCCGATGCGTTGCCGGGAGAGACCCCGCCTGGCGGGCCGAGAGGCCGCTGCGCCCAGGAATGCAACAACCCCTCCGGGGCTGGCATCAGCACCGGGAGGGGTTGAGTTGGCAGGCTGCAGTTGGGCCTACAGGATCGCCCGAATCTTGGCCAGAAACTCGCGATTGCTGGGGAACCGCTGCAGCGTTTTGACCAATTGTTCCATCGCCTCCACCGGCGGCATGGAAACCAGGCTGCGACGCAGCAGAGTCACTCCGTCCATCTCTTCCTTGGTGAGAATCAATTCCTCACGCCGGGTTCCGGACTGGGTGATATCCAGGGCGGGCCAGATGCGCCGGTCGGCCAATTGGCGATTCAACACCAATTCCATGTTCCCGGTGCCCTTGAACTCCTGGAAAATGACTTCGTCCATGCGGCTGCCGGTGTCGATCAACGCGGTGCCAACCACGGTGAGGGAGCCTCCCTCGTCGAATCGACGGGCGGTTCCGAACATTTTCTTGGGAATGTCCATCGCCTTGACATCGAGACCACCGGTCATGGTGCGTCCCGTGTTGCCGGTCCACTTGTTGAAGGCGCGGGCCGTGCGGGTGATGCTGTCGAGCAGAATGAAGACCTGTCCACCCGCCTCGGCAATCCGCTTGCCGCGCTCAATGATGAGCTGGCTCAGACGGACATGGCTCTCGACGTCGCGATCCATCGAGGACGCGATCACTTCGCCCCGGACCCGCCGGCGCATCTCGGTGACCTCTTCGGGCCGCTCGTCAATCAGCAGCACGATGAGGTGCATCTCGGGATGATTGATGCTGACCGCATTGGCAATCTCCTGCAGCAGCATCGTCTTGCCAGTGCGGGGAGGAGCCACAATCAGCGCCCGCTGCCCCTTTCCCAGGGGAGTCAACAGGTCCAGAACCCGCATGGTCACGGGAGTGACACCGGTCTCCAGCCGAATCCGCTCAAACGGATTCACCGCCGTCAAGTCTTCAAAGGGCTTGACCTTGAGGAACTCTTCGGGAGGTTTTCCCTCGACGGTCTCGACAGACCGCAACCTCGGCCCCTGACCCCGAACCCCGGGAATGATCTCTCCGCGGATCATCACCCCTTCCCGAAGCTTGTAGTGGTCGATCAATGAAGCCGCGACGAACGGGTCGAACTTGTTGCCGACAAAATTGTTCTTGGGATCCCGCAGGAATCCATACGCCTTGGGATGCATCTCGAGGACTCCCTCGAAGAAGCCCCCCGCAGGAGCGTTTTCATCGACCAGATTCAAGCCGGGGGGAGTATTGGATCCCCCATGCCGATCGTAGCCTCCGCCGCCTCCATGGGAGCCAACGCGTTCTGGCAGGGGCCGACCACCCCGACCACGCCGACCCCGGGGAGCGGGTGGCAGTGGTTGCTGCGGCAAAGGGGCGCGGATACCGGGGTTCGGACCACCTCCGCTCCGACGCGAGCGGCGTCGACGTCGCTTGCGGCGACGGGGATCACCACCGCCCCCCTCATCGCCGTCACCGTCCCCATCGTCGGCATCGCTCGGCGGATAGTCGCGACCGGGACGGGATCCCACAGAAGGAGGCAACTGGAACTCGCGCCGCCGGCTTTCGATATCGGCCTGAATCGCCGCCGCCCGCTCGGCCGCCAACCGCTGAGCCGCCCGTTGGGCCTCGCTCGGGACGGCGTCCGCAGGCACGGGACGAGACTCCTCCCCGGGAGGGGAGGTCGCGGGCTGCCCTTCTTCGCCGCGGTCCGTACGACCGGGCCTCCGGCGACGACCGCCACGATTGCCTCGGGTTCGGCCACCGGATTTCGAGTCGGTGGATTCTCCCACCTCTCCCGATTCCTCGACGACCCCTTCTTCCTCAAACACGACATCCGGCTCGGGGATGACTTTTTTGCGTGCCATGCGCGCCCAGATCAACAGTAAAGAGACAACAACCGATCGAACTTCGCCAAGCCCCCTCCTTGAGGGGAAGCCCGCACTGTTCCAATCACGACCAACTCAACAACACCGTCCCCGCCACACCGGCGGGATCATCACTCAAACTGGCAGATTCAGACCCTGTTTCAGACCCTGTCAGAAACAGACGCGGTCAGAAACAGACGCGGTCAGAAACAGACGCGGTCAGAAACAGACGCGGTCAGAAACAGACGCGGTCAGAAACAGACGCGGTCAGAAACAGACG
>CAIOTJ010000131.1 GCA_903861195.1 uncultured Planctomycetaceae bacterium
CACACAGCCGGTGGATCTCGATGGCGTTGGTCAGTCCCCCCACCCGGCCCGGCTTGATGTTCACCCACTGGCAGCTCTTCTGGGCCAGCGCCTGCCGGGCGTGCCGGGGGTGGGCGATGCTTTCGTCGAGACAGACCGGCGTGCGGATGTGCCGCTGCAATTCGGCATGGTCGAGCAGATCGTCATGCGGCAGCGGTTGCTCAATCATCGCCAGGCCAAACTGGTCGAGTTGCTGGAACAGCGGAAGGTCGGCCAGGGTGTAGCCGCTGTTGCAGTCGATGTGAAACACCTGCGTGGGAAACTGCCGGCGAACGGCCGTCAGCATGGGCACGTCCCACCCGGGGCGGAACTTGAGCTTCACGCGGGGGAACTTCTGGTCGACCGCCCCCTGGATGGCGCGCAACAGGTCGTCGAAGGAATCCATCACTCCGAAATCGGCCCCCACGGGAACCTGGTCGCGCGTTGCACCGAGCAGACGGTGCAGGGGCGTGTTGGTCAACCGGCTCTGCAGGTTCCACCAGGCGGTGTCGAGAATGGCCTTGGCGAACGGGTTGCCTTTGTAGACCGCCAGCCGCTGCTGCAGCGCGGCCCCCGAATCGACCTGCTGGCCCAACAGGGCCGGGGCCAGCCATTCCTTCGCACAGGCGAAAATGCCAGCCCCCCATTCCGGGCTGTAACAGGGGGCGGTCAGCGGAGCGCTCTCGCCCCACGCATGCACGGACCCCGAGGTCATCCGACACAGTACGCTGTGGCAGGCCACATCTTCCCCATAGGCGGTCTTCCAGGGGTAGATGAGGGGCATCGCCACATGGAACAACTCAATTCGGTCGATCTTCATTGATCTTCGATGTACTTCCAGAATTCCTCTTCGCCCGGATCGGACGAAGCAGGTTTGGCGGGTGAATTGGGCTGGGAGGGGGGCGCGGGCTTGTTGGGAGGAACGGCCGCTCCCGGAGTTCGGGTGGCGGGTGGCGGGACGGGGCGCGGTCCCCCGGCAAGTGGTTTGGGGGTGGCGGCAGGCGCGACCGGGGGACTGGCCGGTTTGACGGCAGGGGGCTTCAGACCATTAGGGGGGAGCGCTGAGGGTGAAATCGGGACGCCCCGCGCCGCAGGAGCGGGGGCGGGGATGGTTGTCGGGGGCTTGACGGGAACACCCGACGCGGGAACGGGGCGCGGTGCGGGAGCGGGGGAGCCAACTGGTTTGACCGCCGGGGGAACCGGCCGGGGAACTTGACCTCCCGCGGGACTGACCGGTTTGGGAGCACACCGGGGACATTCGCCCCGCGCATTGAGCGGTTCGGTGCAGCGTGGGCAGAGCATGATGGCCGCCTCGGCCAACGGCGTTCCGGCGGGGCGGACGGGAGCTGTGGGAGCGGCAGCCGGGGGGACCGTCGCCGGGGCCGCGCGCGGCGGCACAGCCGGGGCGGACCGGGGGGCGGGGCGGGCGACCGGAATGTCTTCCATTTCCGGATCGAGCTTGAGCACCAGCTCGGCTTCGTCGGTCGGGGGGAGGGCGGGAGAACGTGCGGCCGGAACCGGCCGGGCTGGTTCAGCCGGCGCGGGGCGGCCCGCTTCGGCCCCCGCAGCGGCAGCGGCCGCATCGCCGCGGGAAATCTGCACGCGGGCGGCCCGGCCACTCGACAGCTCGCGCGCGGTCACTTCGACCAGGGCGCTGGCGTTGTACGAGATGGTTACTTCCACCTGAGACTCGGCCGGCAGATGCGGGGGCAACTGGTCCACGGTGCAGGTACCAATCGCCAGAGGGGGATCGCCCGATCGGGTGCCCCCTTCCACCACCGTCAGCGTCACCCGCTTCTGATTGGGGACCACGGTGCCGAAGATCTTGGTCGCCGCGGCGGGCAGGGGCGTATTGGGCTCGATCAGGGCATACGGAACCCGCTGGTTGGTCACGACATCGCGTACGAGAATGCCCAGCGAGCGGGCCGTCACGCTGCGCTGCTTCATCTTCGCCAGCTTTTCCGCGGCCCCCTTGTCGCGGATCGCCATCGCCAGCTTGTTCTGGTCGAGCAGCATCCCGGCATAACGGGCCGCGCCGTGGGCGATCGACGTGTCGGGCGAGAGTTCGTTGCTCAGCGTGGTGCCGCGAATGTGCTTCAGCATCTCCTGCACCATCGGCATGCGCGAACTGCCGCCGGTCGCGAGCACGGTGATGTCGAGATGCGAACTTCCCGTGCGGTGCTGGTCGACCAGTTTCTGGGTCAGCTCGCGGGTCCGCAGCAGCAGGTCGGCCGTCAGCTGATCGAACTGTTCCCGCTCAATCTGGTAGGTCTTGCGTTTGCCTCCATGCTGCACGATGAGGGCAGCCTTGGGCCGCACCGTCAGGCTCCGTTTGCACTGCTCCACTTCCAGCGCCAGTTGCTGCTTGCTTTCGGGATCCTTGAGGGGATTGAGACCGAACTCTTTCTGAAACTGGTTGGCCACCTGCTGCATCAGCCGCTGGTTCCAGTCCATGCCCCCCAGGTACAGATCGCCGGTCGAGGCGATGATCTGCACGTCGTTGGGCAGGTACTTCACCAGGGTCAGGTCGAAGGTGCCCCCCCCCAGATCGTAGACGAGGAACCGCTGTTCGTCGGTCAGGGCCGAGAACCACTGCCCCTCCTTCCCATAGACATAGCACAGCGAGGCCGCGACCGGCTCGTTGATGATGTCGACCTGTTGCAGTCCGGCGCGGCGTCCCGCCTCGATGGTGGCCCGGCGTTGCCGATCCGAGAATTGCGCCGGCACGGTGATGACCGCCCGTTCGATCTGGCCCACGAGGGGCGACGCATCTCCCAGCACCTTCTGCAGCACCCGGGTCGCCACGTCGACGGGCGTGTAGAGTTTTCCCCCCAGCCGCCAGGACTTGTCGGGATCGCCCATATAGCGCTTGGCGTCACGGACCACATCATCGGGATGCAGCAGAGCGCACCGCAGCGCCTCGGTCCCGACGATCACCTCGTCGCCGGTGTCCATCACCACCGACGGCGTGGCCATTTCCCCCTCACGATTGGGAATCGAAACCGGCTCTCCCTGGTCGTTCAGGTACGAGACGCTGGTGTAGGTCGTTCCCAGGTCGATGCCGATGGTCTGGATGGTCTGCATGGCGATTCAACCGCTGTGTGGGCCCCCACAACCGGGGGGAGGCTGCTGTCTTCCCTGTCCAGCGATTGTATCACCCCCGCCGGGGGATCGCCCAGTGCCCGTCTCGGTAGGTGCGGCCCAGCAGGGCGGTGGCCTCGGCATCGTGGGGAATCTCTCCCGACTGGGAGTTGTATTCCAGCACCCGACCCACCCGGGCGGCCACGTTGGCCAGGTGAACCAGCCCGGCCGAGAGCACCCCGGCCCGCACGTCGGCATTCAAGACTTGTCGTTCATCGCGAACACACGCCAGAAAGTTGTCGTGATGGGCGATCAGATCGGCCTGACCGGACATTTCGGCCACCAGCCGGTTCCGCGGGCCAAACAGTTTCCAGCCGACGGTATGACCGATGATCAGCACGCCGTTGGTCCCGTAAAACGCCGCCCCGTTCTCATACCCTTCCTGGACATAAGGAGACCAAATGCGTTGTTCGAAGATCAGTTGTTTGCGCTGTCCCGGACGATCGGGTCGGGGGTACTCGAAAACGGCGTACTGCGTGTCGGGGAACTGCATGTCGTCGTCGAAGAAGTACTTGCCTCCCAGGCAGGCGATACGGTTGGGATGGGAGTCGACCCCCAGTCCCCAGACCGCCACGTCGATGTCGTGCACGCCATCATTGCCGATGTCTCCGCAGCCGAAGTCATACCACCACCGCCAGACACCGGGAAGCAGGTTGGGACGGTAGGGGACTCGCGGGGCCGGGCCCAGCCAGAGGTCGTAATCGAGATGCGGCGGCGGGTCGGCGGGCGGCTGCTTGCCAATCGAGCCCCGCTTCTGGCTGTTCCAGGCTTTGGCGACGAGGATGTCGCCGATCTCCCCGGCCCGCAGCCGGTCGATCGCCGACCGGACCATGGCTGTGCTGCGGCTTTGGGTTCCCACCTGCAGGCGTTTGCCCGAGCGTTTCACCGCCGCCTCGAGCGCCTCTCCCTCGCGCAGGTTGTGACAGCAGGGCTTTTCCACGTAGACATGTTTCCCGGCATCGAGTGCCAGGACCGCCGCCGGGACATGCCAATGATCGGGGGTGGCAATCCAGACCGCCTCGACGCGTCGATCGGCCAGCACCTCGCGGAGGTCGACCGTCTCACGGGGCCGCTGCTGGCCCGCCTGGGCGACCAGCTCGGCCGCGGCGGCCCGGCGATTCGCGTCGACATCGCAGACCCAGGCCAGCTCGACGTCGGTGCGGGCCGCGAGGGCTTTGACATGCCCGGTTCCCATCCCCCCCGTCCCAATCACGGCAATCACCACCTTGCGGGGGGGCTCGTCGGCGACCGCCACGCTGGCTCCCGCCAGCACCGCCAGGCCCGCCCCTGTTTCCTGCAAGAACCCACGTCGATCGAGCGCCGTCATCAGACCATTCCCGGGGAAAACAGAAACCTTTGGACCAGCGGGGTCACCTTGCTGCGCTGGGCTCCTCCGCCTGGTCGGCAATCTGGATCACACCAGTGACTCACGGTGCAACAGGAGCCGTCGCAACAGGGGCCCGCCAGCACGGGGTGCTCGGTACGACTCACTTCTTCGGCTTGGTGCTCTTGATGCCGCCGCCGGTCTTCGGCTTGCCTGCCTCGCCCGCCGGGGGACCGGCCTCTCCCGGGGCGGCACCCGCTGCGGCTCCTGTAATATGGAAGATTGAGCCAATCGAGTGCATGGGATAGCGAATCGACCACATCTCGCGGCTCGTGGGGTCGGGGGCCTTTACTTCCAGCACGAGGTATTCGCTGCCAATCTCGGTGATGCGGGCAATCATCTTCGCCCGGTTCGCGTCATCGTCGTAGGTCCGCAGCACCACCCGACCACCGGCGTCGTACGCGGTCTCGACCATGTCCCCGACTTTCAGGCTGCCGAAGAACCCCCGGTTGCCCCCAATCTGGGCGGTCGTGGCCCGGGGACTCAACCAGCCCGCCAGACCCAGGCCTGCGAACACGCACAACGCTCCCCATCCCCAACGATTCCGCATGGCATTCTCCTGTGGTGAGTGTGATCCGTCATTCGCGACACGTGCGTCTTGCCGACCGACCCGGCGCGGGTCAGGTCGGCCCTGGTTCCAGCGGCCACTTTCTGAGACGGGGAAAGTGGATCGACCTCATCAATGACCGGCCGCCTCGGCCATTTCCCCGGCATGGTAGCTCGATCGCACGAACGGGCCACTGGCGACCAGCGAGAAACCGAGTGTGCGGGCCCGGGCGCCAATCTCGTCGAACTCTTCGGGAGGCAGATAGCGCTCGACCGGCAGGTGAGCGGGAGTGGGCTGCAGGTATTGACCGAGTGTCAGCATGTCGCATCCCACGCTGCGCAGGTCGGCCAGCACGTCGAACAGCTCCTCGATGGTCTCTCCCAACCCCAGCATCAGACCGCTCTTGGTCTTCATGTCGGGGGCCCGCTGCTTGACCCGGGCCAGCAGGTCGAGGGTGCGCTGGTACTCGGCATTGCGGCGGACGCGATGATAGAGCCGCGGGACGGTTTCGGTGTTGTGGTTGAACACCTCGGGACGGGCCTCGATGACCCGGTCGATGGCGGCGGACTTCCCCAGGAAATCGGGGGTCAACACCTCGATGGTGGCTCCCGTCCGTTTTCGAACCGCCAGCACGCAGCGGTAGAAGTGCTCGGCCCCGCCATCGGGCAAGTCGTCGCGGGTGACCGAAGTGATCACCACGTACTTCAGTCCCAGCCGCTCGGCCGCCTCGGCCACCCGCTCGGGCTCATCCTGCTCGAGCGCCTCGGTCTTCCCTTTGGGAACCGAGCAGAAACCGCAGGGGCGGGTACAGACATTCCCCAGGATCATGAAGGTGGCGGTCTGTTGCGACCAGCACTCGGTCCGGTTGGGGCACTTCGCACTTTCACAGACGGTTTCCAGCCTGAGGTCTTCAATGACCGAACTGGTGAACATCATGCCGGGCTGCGGCAGGGGGCGTTTCAGCCAGGGAGGGAGCCGTCGGCGGGGAGCCGGCTGTTCCGCGGGAGTCTGATCAAGAATTTCAAGCATGGGTCACAATGCGGCGCGTCCGCCGCAGCAAGGGATGCCCGGTGAAGACATGAAATCGGGAAAAGCCCAGTTCCTGCGCCAGGCGGCGCACCAGGCATTCCCGCACGGAAGAGACATGGATGGGACGCTGGCGGTCTTCGGCAATCGACGTCTGCCGGCCCAGACCAGCGTCGACCAACTGGTACAGCCGGGGGGAGGGATTGACGTTGAGAAACAGCCCCTGGCGCGACAATCCCGATCGCACCGCCAGGCCCACCTGCCCGACCTGGCCGCCGCGGGTGGCGATTGAGCCAGTGCCGGGGACCGTCTCGGCCCGCAGCCGCTGTTCAGTGCAGGCCGAGATGGCGACGCGCGTCAGCAGGTCCCGCAGGCTGGCTACGGTCAGCCCCAGGCGGTCGAGGGGCACCAGCGGATACACGGCGACCTGCCCGGTCGCATGCATGACTGCTCCGCCCCCCCGGTTGATCCACCGGACGTCGAGTTGGCGGGAGGCGAGCTCTTCGGGCTCGCACAGGATGTGCGACCGGCTCCCTTCGCGCCCCAGCGAGATCAACGGGGGATGTTCGCACACCAGGCAAATCGCCCGGCGGTCGCTGCGCCCCCGCAGTTCTCCCAGCAACTGCTGCTGCAGCACCTGGGCTGCGTCGAAATCGACCACCCCCAGCAGGTAGACGTCGAGTGCGTCTCCGCCCGCTTCGAGCCAGTGATCGTCGGTGGAAGTGGTCATGTCGGTGTGTGTGGCGGCATCAACGGCAACCCGTATCCCGCCCTGTTAGCCAGCCGGTGCGATTCGCACTGGCTCGCCAGCAGAGCTGTCGATCGCCCGAAACATCAGTCTACTCCCCTGTCGAGGGTACCTCAACAGGCGGCCGCTGCTGGTCAGGGTGCCCCCCACCCCAGCAGAGATCCCTCGGCCAAACCTTTTGGTCCAACGGCTGTCGATACAACTCGCGCCGCATAACTCTCGCCGCCGCAATCGCAACAATCCTCACGAACCAATTGAATTCCCCCCGGGATCTGCCGAATGTCTCCGCATCTCGTCTTGAGCCATGACAGGGCCCCAAACTCGGGTCAGACTAAAGATGCTTCGCCAGGAAATCCCGTGGGGCCGGAAGTCTCTTCACGGAAGTCCCTTCAGACCACCCCTGCCTGGTTGCGTTCCCCGCCCTCCACTCGGGGTGCCGCGCCGACCTGTCCCCGCCGCATTCCAGGCCCCATGTCCTCGTCACTCGAAACCGATCTGGTCATTGTGGGGGCGGGGACTGCCGGCTGCCTGTTGGCACGACGTTTGATCGAACAGACGTCGGCCCGGGTCATCTTGCTCGAGGCGGGGCCCCGTTATCCGGGCTGGGCGCTGGGTGCGCCCCTGGCAGGCCTGCGGCTGCGGACGAACTGGTCCTGGCGGCATCAGACCGTTCCCCAGGCCGCTCTGGACCACCGGCAGATTCCAATTCCGATGGGTCGCGTCGTCGGCGGCACCTCTTCGGTCAACGCGATGGTGGCCGCCCTGGGTCCCCCCACCGATTTTGACGAATGGGTCAGACTCGGCTGTGAGGGGTGGAGCGCCGACGAGCTGGCCGCCAGCCTGCAGAGTACGGGCCGGTCTCTTTTTCAGCCGGTCTTGCCCGTCTCCCCGGCCCGGTTCGAGTCTCCGTTCAGTACGGCCTTTCTTCAGGCCTGTGAAACGCTCGGGCTGCGGCACGTGGAACCCTTCACGGGAGACCGGGCACAGACCTGCGGCCTGTTCCCTCTGTTCCAGCAACACGGGACTCGCTGCACAGCCGCCCAACAACTCGTGGGGCTGGAACAACACCCCCGTTTCCGCCTGCTGACGGGCCAGACCGTGCGGCGCGTGCTGGTGGAGCGCCAACAGGCGGTGGGGGTCGAGATCCAGTCGGGCCGCCAGCAGACCGTGGTGCGGGCTCAAGCCGGGGTGATACTCTCGGCAGGAGCACTGCAGACCCCGGCGTTGCTGCAACTTTCGGGAGTGGGACCCGCCGCGCTGTTGAGACACAGCGGGATCGCTGTCGAGCTCGATCTGCCCGGCGTGGGGCAGGGACTACAGGACCACGTGGGAGCTCCCGTCGTGATCCAGTCGCGTGCCGCCTCGCCCGGACGCCCCTCCCGCTGGCTGCAGGCCGCCGTGCAGTGGCTGCTGGGGCGGTCGGGAGTGATGACCTCGAACTGTTGCGAAGCGGGCTGTTTTCTGGGGCCAGGCACGGGGTTGCCGTTCGGTGAGATCTTCACCCACTTCCAGACCCGACGGCACTCGCAGGCGGTGGAATTGATGTGCGCCCTGGTGCGTCCCGCCAGTCGGGGCTCGGTGACGATTGATCCGGCCGATCCCTGGGGCCCGCCGCGGATTGATCCCGGCTATCTCACCGATCCCGCCGACTGGGCACCCCTGCGCGAATTGGTCATGACCGCCCGCGAGATCGCCGCTCAACCAGCGCTGCGCGAGTTTGGACTGGGGGCGGAACTGCTGCCGGGAGACCAGCCTCTCGACGAATTTCTGCGGCGACACGCGAGCACCTGCCATCACCCCGTGGGGAGTTGCCGCATGGGGACCGATGCGCTCGCCGTCGTCAACCCGCGGTTGGAGGTCCACGGCCTTCGCAGACTGTGGCTGGCCGACAATTCGATTGCCCCGGTCATTCCCCGGGGACATACCGCCGCGACGGCCCTGGTGATTGCCGAGCAGGGGGCCCGGCTGATCGCCCGGCAGCTCAACGGCGCGGCAGGTGGGTCGCCGCGGCCGCGTCGAGAACCGCGACATTGTCCAACACCGACAGTCGCGGCCCACTCCATTGACGCAGCCGGCGCATCAGCCCGCGAGTGAGGGAGGACGCAAGCACCGGTCGGACGAGGGGATGCAAGACGGCCGCGATCCGCACCGGCTCCACCTGGAACCCCGCATGCTGTTTGAATTGCTCCAGGGAGTGCTGTGGCGGCAACATCACCCTCCCGAGGCTGACCCCGGTCATCGTGTCGCGCTGCATGATGGTCTTGGTGAACTCGTGAAACAGCAGGTGTGAACCCCGCGATTCTTCAGCCGCTTTCGACCGGTGCATGACCAATCCGGCACACAGAGAGTCTCGATTCCAGGCAATTAAAAACGCAATCAGGCGACCTCCCCGGAAACAGCCAAACGCCTCGAGACCCGCCACTTGCGCGGCGGCATCGCAGACCCGATCCCAACCCGTTTGGGTCTGAATCGGGCTTCGGCTGTTTCCTCGTCGCCGCATCGTGTCGATGTTGCATTCCAATCCCTGCGTCCGCAGGGTCTGCCAATCGATGGGCCGCACTGTGCAGAGTTTCTCGCCCCGCCGCACATGCTGCCGAAACTGCCGCTGCAGCGATTGGGGGCCGTAGGCGCGGTCCCGCACCCACAGCGTGCCTCCTTCGATCCCGGTGGGCTCGGATGTCGGAAACACCGCCGCCAGCCGCCTGGACCGCGACAGCAATTCATCGAGATCCTGCCGAGAGGCGTTGATGACTGTCGAACAGGGAACGCAAGTCAGTGAAAATTTCCCCACGTCAATCCACAAGACCCCCAGGGCGGAATGGGTCTGATGCCCCAGGGCCTGATAAAAATCGGTCAGGGGATGGTCCGATGACGACAGCACACTCTGCTCCGGAAACTGGCGGCGACCTGCGTTGTGCCATAAGTTACCTCGTCGCACGTGATGATTCCGGCGGGTTTCTCGCGATTTTGTTGGTCTCAATCCATTCGCCCGAAGCCTCTCCCGTCCAGTCACTACAACCCGTCCGAGGCGCTCCGCGAGTCCTGGATTGGAATCCATTCCAAGCCCGAATTACAGCTGCTGTACGACGACAGAGCTCCCGGCTGCCGCTGAGATCCGAGGCCTGCTTCCCCGCTTCATGACAACCCCAGTGAACCTCTGTCATGCCTTCCCCCGCGCTTCCCCGCCGCCAGTGGCTCTCGACCCTGGCCGCCGCCAGTCTGATCCCCACCACCTCTCCCTCCCGGGCCCGCGCCGCCGAGGCGGAGTCATTTCTCCCCCAACGGCATCCCCTGCTGATCACCAACAACCCGGTCATCGCCGCCGCCCGCGATGCCGGGCTGGCCGTCCTGCAACCCTCGCAGGCCGACCTGCACAAGGGGCTGACCATTCATCACGAATCGCAGGTCTTCGATTTCTATGGTTTCGCACCCCGGGCGGCCCTCGACGTCGAGCGGATGACCGCCGCCATCCAGGCGGGGGCGGCCCCCCAGGAACTCGACGATCTCTCCGAAGAACTCTCGATGCTGGGGGCGCTGCACCAGCCGGCCGAACGCCGCGAGTTCGCCGAGGCGTTCGCCTGCAGCGGGGTGACCGCCCTGTTCCAGAACGCCGGGGAAGAGAGCCAGGATCCCCTGCGGCTGCTGAAGCGGCTGGCGCGGTTCACCCATCTGGGTGACAACCTCCGCGAGATTCTGGTCCGGGCCACCCATCCGGATGATCTGACCAACGCCCACCAGAATGGGAAACGCGCGTTGTTCCTCACGGGGAACGGCGTGCCGCTGCGCGGGCAGTTCCAGACGGTCGAGGAGGAACTGGGATCGATCCGGCTGTTTCACCAGTTGGGCATCCGCATGATGCATGTCACGTACAACCGGCGGAACCTGCTGGGGGACGGGTGTGCCGAGCCGGCGAATGGCGGGCTGAGCGATCTGGGCCGGGCCGCGATCGCCGAGCTGAACCGGGTGGGAGTGATCGTGGATGTGGCCCACAGCGGCTGGCGGACCAGCCTCGAAGCGGCGCGGGCCTCGACCCGCCCCATGGTGGCCAGCCACACCACCTGTGCCGCCCTGCAGCATCACATCCGCGCCAAACCCGATGAGGTCCTCCAGGCGATCTGCGATACGGGGGGACTGTTTGGTATTTGCTGGATCGCCCCATTTCTACAGGGGACGGGCGACCTCGCGGCCCTGCTGGATCACATCGACTACGCCGTGCGCACCTTCGGCGGCGAGCATGTGGCGATTGGCACCGACGTGGCTCACCTGTCGCAGCACAACGCGGCCGCCGCGAAGCAGATTCCCCCCCGGCCCAAGACCCGCACCCGCTACGAAGCGCTCTGGCCCGAGGGGGCGCTGGGTGGCAACTGGCCCCGGGCCAACAGCCTCGCCTGGACCAACTGGCCGCTGCTGACCGTCGGGTTGGTGCAGCGCGGTCACAGTGAAGAGACCATCCGTCGCATCCTGGGAGGAAATGCGCTGCGGGTCTGCCAGGCGAATGCCGGCCCCCCCGCCGTCGTTCTCCCGGGCAACTCCTCCACTCCGCCCGCCTCATGATCCCGACAGTGTGTGTGGCGGGGCGACCAATGATCGAGCCGGCCGAGGTGTTCCCCTCTGATCCCGTCGGCCAGCAGTTGCTGCGCGCCATGTCGGTCTGTGGAAACGTCTGGAACTTCGTCGATCTGGCCCACTTGCGGGGGGATGTGGCAATGCGCCGGACCGCCTTCGACCTGTTGCGGCAGACGGGGCGCGTCGATGGGCGGGGGAGGTATCGCACGGGGGGCTTCGATTTCTGGTACACCGACCGCTGGAATGGACGGCCCGAGTTCTGCCGGGGCTGGACCAGTGTCTTCACCGAACCGCATCGGGAAGATCGCTCATGGGTCTACCACCGGATGCGCCGCCGTGATGACCCGCCAGTCAACGATCCGGCACGACCGGTCACGCTGACCGAGACTCCCAGTCAACTGCTGCGAAACCTGCGTGCCGGGCGCACGCGGGCCGATTGCCTGACCGCGACACTGGCCTGCCAACTGCTGGCGATGGCGTCGGTCCGTTCCCCGGCCTGGCAGGATCGACAGTTCGCACCACCCAACGATCCCTACGTCGGCTATCGCTTCATCCACGACTGGTGCGACGAGCTTTCTCTCGAGGAAGCTTGGTTGCCCGGCGACGGATTTTGCTTCATGAACCGCGACGACTACTGGTCCCGCTGCCAGGCCCGGCTCGAGCGTCTCTCGCGGCGGCAGCGGCGGCGGCTGCCCTGGGACTTCGGGCTCTGGACGGCACTCAACGGACTGCAGGGGCCGGGGCCGGGGGAACAATTCGCCGGGCTGGGCATGCTGCGTGGCCTGACGGCCCTCCAACTGCGTGAGGAACTGCGTCAGGCGTACGAACGCGACACCGGGCACCGCCTCTCGCGGCGGCAGGCTGAACAGGAGGTGCGAATCACACGGCGGTGGCGCCTGCGGGTCTTGCCCCCCGAAGGGCAGGCGGTTGACTGAGCCGGGGGAGACGGGTCCCTCGGCAACCAACATCCCCGGGAGGGTGGGCTGCGGCTGGATGCGCAGCGTGCGGACACGGTCCATCGACCCGGAACACAACGGGCCCGGTGGTTCTGGCACCTTCAGGCGGGCAAGCGGTCGTACGGGGCGGCCCGCGGCCGCGGGGGGCTCTCGTCAAGCACAGGCCTGTTACCATTCGTGGCGGTGCGGCACCGCGACTTACCAGAGCGTATAGCCGCCGTCGATTACCAACGCCGCCCCCGTCATGTAACGCGAGGCGTCGCTGGCGAGGTAAACCGCCAGGGGGCCGAGGTCTTCGGGCTGGCCGAAGTCTCCCGTCGGTATGAGATTGCGGAAGGTATTGATGATCTCGGGATTGAGCTGCGCCCAGCGTTGATTGGGCTCGGTCATGAAGCCCCCCGGGCAGATCGCGTTGACGGTCACCTTGTGGGGTGCCCAGTCGGCGGCCGTCGCGCGGGTGAAGGCAATCACCGCCGCCTTGCTGGTCTCGTAACTGCGCCCCCCAATCCCGCGGTTGGCGACCATTCCCGAGATCGAGGCGATGTTGATCACCCGGCCCCCGGTGCCGCGGGAGACCATCGCCCCGCCGATCATCCGGGTGCAGATGAAGGTGCTGGTGAGATTCAGATCGAGAATCTGCTGCCACTTCTCGGTCGGCAGCTCCTGCGTGGGGATGTCGATCCGCCGCCCTCCGACGTTATTGATCAGAATGTCGAACGGCCCATGGCGGTCGAGCGCCTCCTGGCAAGCCCGCTCGGCCTCGCCGGGCTGGCCCACGTCGGCGATGAGGAAATCGGCCGGCTGCCCGCGGGCAGCGATCTCGGCCGCCGTCTGCCGCAGGCTGGCCTCGTCGCGGCCCACCAGGGTCACCCCCGCTCCCGCCTCGGCGATGGCCAGCGACATCTCGCGGCCCAGCCCCCGGCTGCCCCCCGTAATAAACAGCCGCTTGCCATCCAGCCGAAACCGTTCGAGCACACCCATCGTTCACACTCCTCGAAAACTGCCGCGGGAAACCCTCTCCGGGATCAGGCTCCCGGAGCCTCATCCACGCTCTCCACCCCTCCGGAGGCACCACCATCAGACTCATTCCCGACGCCCGGTTCCGCCTCGTCATCCGCTTCACCCGCTTCGTCCGGCACGTCCCCGACCGGATGGGCCGGCGGGGTGGCCGACTTGCGAAACAGGTGCACATCCATGGACGAGTAGGCCAGCAACTCGACCTTTTCCCAGGCTTCGGGCATGGCGAACTCGGTCCCCTGTTCGCATCGCACCAGCAGCCAGGCCCGGGGAGCCGAGATTCCTTCCCGGGCCAGTCTCTGGAGAGACCGATACAGCATGGTCCCCGGGGCCAGATTGTGCAGGTGGGCGTAGGGAGGATCGAAAAAGATCACGTCGAACGGGAGAAAATCTTCCCCTTTTTTAGGACGGAACGAGCACTTGGTGACATCGGTCTTCCAGGTGATGGTCTCGTCTTCGACCCGCAGGGTGGCGACGTTCTTGCGGAGCAGATCGAAGGCCCGGCGGTCGGCCTCGAAAAAGGTGATCCGGCGGGCCCCCCGGCTGAGCGCTTCGAGACCGATGGTTCCCGTCCCCGAGTAAATGTCGGCCACCCGGGCGTTCTTCAGGATCGGCTCGATCCGGTCGAACAGGGCGATCTTGACCCGGGTGAGCAGCGGCCGGGTGGTGTCTCCCGGGTTGGTTTCCAGCTTCCGGCGGCGGAACCGCCCGGCGACAATCTGCATGAATCAGCTTTCAGTCCGGCGTTGCGCCTGCAGATCTTCCCATTCGCGGAAGATGTCGGCGGCCTCTTCGGCGATGGTGGAGAAACCCCCGCGATAGGTGGGGAGCGAACCTGATGAAGAATAGCCAGACGGGGACGCCGAGTCTGCGTCGTCGCGCTGGGGCGGGGTGGGCCGGGAGATCGCAGGGGCCTGGAGCTGCGCGGGAACACGAACCACAGTGGTGTCACCCGTGTGTTGCTGGCCAGCCGACGAATCTCCCTCGGACAGCCAACCCAACACGTTGTCTTCCTCGCGCTCCGAGACAGCGTCGGCGGGACACTGCACTTCGAAACTGACGGGGCCGACGGTCAGACGGTCTCCTGACTGCAGCATCACCTCGTCATCGACGCGGAGGGCGTTCACGAACGTGCCGTTCTGGCTGTTGAGGTCGCGCAGCAGCAGGCCCCGGCCCGTGGGGGTGAGCGAACAATGCCGTCGACTCACCTCCGACGAGGTCATCCGGACGAGGCAGTTGTCATCGCGGCCGATCCAGACCTCTCGCTCCGGGAGCTCGATCTGGCGCCCCTTGTGCTTGCCGGTGAGAATGACGAGGAAGTGCATGGAGACCAGCGGAGTGGGGCGGGGCGAACTGCAGCGTGACCGGGCGAATCTTAAGCGTGACGGGGAACAATCACCGGCTCACCGCAGTTGGGGCAGGTGAGGGTTTTGCCCCGGTGCTGCTCCGAGACCTTGAAGCGTTTCCCGCAACGGCACGCGAACCGGATCGACTGGGGGCTGGCGGGGGCCGAATCTTCCGACAGCGACCTGCGCCAGACTGCGTCGGCGACCTCGCGGATCCGGGCCAGCAGGTGGTCACCGTCGATGGGCTTGGTGAGATAGTCGTCGGCCCCCACCCGCTCGGCCAGGCGGCGGGCCCGCGGCAGGTCGATCGCGGTCAGAATCACCACCGGGATCCGTCGATTGGCCTGCTTGAACCGCTCGCAAATCTCGAATCCGGTTTCATTCCCCGCCAGCTTCAGGTCGCAGAGTACGAAGTCGGGCTGCCGCATGGTGAAGGCCGAGTGCGCCTGCCCCCCATCCCGGGCGACCACCACATCCAGCCCGGCCCCTTCCAAAATGGCCGACAACGATTCAACAACCGCGTCTTCATCATCGACGATGAGGATGCGATGCACCACCGCCTGCGAGTGAGCTGATTGAAAGGTGTCGAGCGCCATCGCGGTGAACTGGGAGGAAGCGAAGGCCAGGATTCCAGCCGGTCAACTGCCAGGGGGGTGAACTGCCAGGCGGAGACCGGGCCTGTGGCGCAGCACGTCGCTGGAGGTGGGGGGGAAAATCCCCGGGAGACACTCTCCGCGGGACATTTTCCTCCCGATTGAATACCGCATTCTGGTGACTGTTGCAAATGCGGGCCCGCGTTGAGCGAGGGCAATCCGGGACGGGATCTGATAGAATCGGAGTTCACGTTTCCAGCCATGATCTGGAACCCAGCCCAACCTCACTTCCTCCACTTCACTGGCACGCGCTCAGCATGGCAGATCAGGAACATTCCCTGGCACTCTTTATCGATTTCGAGAACCTCGCCCTGGGTTTCCAGGGGGCGCGGGGGCGGTTTGACGTGGGGCGGGTGCTGAAGCGAATGGTGGAAAAAGGGAAGATCGTGGTCAAGAAGGCCTATGCCGACTGGAACCGCTACTCCAGCTATACCGAGCAGTTGCACGAGGCGGCCATCGAGCTGATCCAGATTCCCCGGCGGGCCCAGACCGGCAAGAACTCGGCCGACATCCGGCTTTGCGTCGACGCGATGGACCTGGCCTACTCCAAGGAACACATCGACACCTTCGTCGTGGTCTCGGGAGACAGCGACTTTTCCCCGCTGGTGTCGAAGCTGAAAGAACTCGGCAAGCATGTGATCGGGCTGGGGATGCAGCCGTCCACTTCGGAACTGCTCCGCGACAACTGCGACGAATTCATCTACTACGAAGATGTCGAGGCGGTGACCGCCGACGTTCCCAAGCTCGATCCGCAGATGCCCGAGCTGAAGAAGAAGGCCCACACCCTGTTGATTGAGGCGCTGACCGCCCTGCGTCGAGAGAACAAGGTCCGGCTCTGGTCCTCGATGATCAAAGACACGATGAAGCGGCTCAAGCCCTCGTTCAACGAGACCTACCACGGCTACTCCACTTTCAGCGCCCTGCTGGAAGATGCCCAACAGCTCGGCCTGCTGGAACTGGAGACGGACGACCGCAGTGGAACCTACGTGGTCGCGCGGTTTGGCGATGAACTGACCAGCCCGACGGCCGAGGCGGGCGAGACGCGGGTTCGCCGGCGCGGGCGCAGTCGCTCCCGGACGGGTGGTCTGCGGCGCGACCGCGATCCACGGACCGAGGGCGCGCCGGAAGAGACCCCGGCCGACGGCGGGGCCCCCTCCGAAAACACCGGGGAAGAAGAGCGGGAACCACGCCGTCCGCGTTCACGCCGCCGCTCGGGTTCCGCGAACCGGGGCGAGGCTCCCATCGATCCCAAGCTGCCTCCCGAAACCTTCGACGACGAATTCCTGCCCTGGCCTGAAGAGTAGGCCCTACGGCCACCACCGGTCTGCCGCCTCAGATTCTCCCCAACGGTTCGCGCGCCCCGCCGCGCCGGCCCGATGCTGGGTCGCCCTGCGGCTCGTCGTTTGAACCTGCCGCCCGAATCTGCCGCCGGATGCACTGGGACCGTTCGTCTGGTCCCCCCTGTACCCCGCGACCCCGCACGGTTTGCCCAATTGGTTGCTTGGGGAAAATCACCCCGGTTTCCCGACTCCCGACCTCCCGCCAACATGGTTTTTTCCTGCCGCTGACCAACCACGGGCTAGTCTCACACCAGGTTGGTCTTTGTCTTGGCTTGAATGGTCTCCATGTTCGGTCGAGTGATCCCGGAACGAGTGCGCAGCGGTCGCGACCCCGCGCAACGGCTGCTCGGCGGACTGCTGTGGGCGGTCTGCCTGCTGGCCGGTTCGGGATGCGCGCAGTTCGGGGGGACTCGGTCGGCAATGTACCAGCCGCCGGCTGGAGAACTCGTCGTCGAGAGTCCCGCCGGTCACCCCGCGGCCACTCGGCGGGCCCGCTCTTCTCGATCGCTGACCCCTGTGCGTGGCCACGTGCCCCCCACCGCCCGCGCGGTTCAGTCGACCCCCGAATGGGCCTCTCCCCCTGGAGAAGAGTCCGGGTTCCTGCCCCCCGAGACTCCGCCCACC
>CAIOTJ010000132.1 GCA_903861195.1 uncultured Planctomycetaceae bacterium
ACCGGGTCACCGGGGATGGGCACTTCTGGTGCGCCAAGAACCAGCGGACCTACGGCCCCGACGACCAGCTCGTCGGTGACCGACCCTGCCGCGATGCGGGCCGCACCTGCTACGAGGCGACCTGAGTCGACCGGCGAACCTCCCCGACACCCCGGTTTTCTCCGGGACTGACCGAGGCCGGTCGCCGCCACTCGCGAGCGTCTTGTGAATCTGCCCCGGGAATCGATTCTTCGCCGAATCGGTTCCTGGGGTTTTTGCTGCGCTGGGTGACAGGCGTACGGCTCGCTGAGCGACGCTGGACATGGTTTGATCTTCCCCCATCGGAGAAACACTTTTTACAATCTGTTTGAACCAGTACCCCGATCGAGTCACGTGCATGGTCTCGCTCCTCGACCTTCCCGTTCAAACTGCCTCGAAAGCGGCTCTTTCCCAAGAAGAGCAACGTCTCCTGCTGCGTCACGTCCGCTGGGAAACCTACGGCCAGATCCGCGACGACGTCGAGACTCCCGCTGTCCGCATGGCCTATGACGGAGCGAATCTTGAAATTATGTCGCCGTCGTTCCTCCATGAGCGTTTGAGTGCGCTGCTGGGCCGGTTTGTCGAGTGTCTTGCCCAAGAAAGAGGGATCCCCCTCGCCAGTGGCGGCTCCACGACGTTTCGCCGGTCCGCCCTGCTGCGGGGGCTCGAGCCCGACCGCTGCTACTGGCTGGCCCATGAGCCGCAGGTGCGCGGCGTGGTCGACTTCGACCCCGACACACTCCCCCCTCCCGAACTGGCCAACGAGGTCGAGATCAGCCGTTCGCTGCTCGACCGTCTCGAGATCTATCACCAGCTGGGTGTTCCCGAGATCTGGCGCTGCGATGGAACCTCGGTCGAATGCCTGCTGCGGCAGCCTGACGCCGGCGATCGCACCGCCGAGTCCAGCCAGTCGTTCCCCTGGCTGGCCCCTTCCCAAATCGCCCCCTTCCTCGCGATCGATCCCCAGGTCACTGAAAGCGAGCAACTGCGCCGCTTCCTTGAATGGTCGCGTCCACTGGGGTGAGCTGTTGGCGCAGCGGAATTCGCCACTCTCTCGTGAGTGGCCCGTTCTCGATGCATGCTCTCGGCTCAGCCCCTTTACGAGAGAGTCCCGGTCGCCTGCCGTGCCAGTTGCAGTTGTGGTATCTTTTCGCCGTCGAATGGCCTGATTTCGTAGGCCAGGCACCAGCCGTCCCCCGGGCAGAGCCCACCTCGTCTGGTGCTGCGGCCCGTTCCGGTTGTTGAACGTGGAGGGAGGGGACTCCACGCTGTCAGTCCCCCGGGGTGAGTCTCTCGACACCCAGTCGGAATCGACACTTTGCGCCCCGCCCGGCTTCTGCCACCGCAGTGCACCATGACCACTCCCCAAGAACAATTCCTGCTCGCCGCCACAGTCCCTGTCGAGGGTTGGCATGGAGGGGGCGAACTGGGTGAAGCCCAGAGCCTGCTGAACGCACATCCCGAGCTTGCCAGCCACAGCATCCACGCCGCCGCCGTGCTGGGAGACTCGGCGGCCGTCGCCCGGTTGCTGCGGCGCGAGCCGGGCCTGGCCACGGCACCCGGCGGACCCCGGGGATGGGATCCGCTGACGCACCTCTGTTTCTCACGTTATCTCCGGCTCGACCCGAGCCGATCCGAGGGTCTCATTGAATCGGCACGGCAACTGCTGTTGGCCGGGGCGAACCCCAACACCGGCTGGAACGAAACCCTCCCCGAGGGCCGGGTCATTCTCGAAGCGGTGATGTATGGAGCGGCGGGGATCGCGCAGCACCCCGGCCTGACCCGGCTGTTGCTGGAACACGGAGCCGACCCGAATGACGAAGAAACCCCCTACCACGTCCCCGAGACGTACGACCTTACCGTGCTGCGGATTTTGCTCGACTCGGGACGCTTCACCGCCGAGAGTCTGGCCACGGTGCTGTTGCGCAAGTGCGACTGGCATGATGTCGAGGGAGTCCGGCTGGCGCTGCAGTTTGGGGCCGATCCCAACCGCCAGACCCGCTGGGGACGGACCGCCTTCCACCAGGCGGTGATCCGCAACAATCCCCTCGCCATCGTTCAGGCGATGCTCGACCATGGGGCCGATCCGACCCTTCCTTTTCATGGCACGCCCGGGTTTGTGCTGGCCGCCCGCGAAGGGCGGGGGGAGATCCTGCGGCTGCTGCGCGAGCGGGGCTGGAATCTGGAGTTCACCGGTTCCGACCGGCTGCTGGCGGCGTGTGCCCTGGGAGACGTTGCCCAGGCTGGCTGCCTCGCCCCCGAACTGTATGGAACGCACGGGCCAGATCCTCTGGAGGCGGGCCGCTGGCTGGGGCGGTTTGCCAATTCGGGGGATCCTGCGAGTGTTGGTGCGCTGCTCGACCTGGGGCTGCCCGTGGATGCCGAGTGGCCGGAAGGTCTCGATTTTTTCGGCATTCCTCCCCGCAGCACAGCCCTGCATGTGGCCGCCTGGCGGGCCCGGCATGGCGTGGTTGCGCTGCTGGTCGCGCGGGGTGCCGACATCCACCGGAAAGACAGCCTGGGCCGCACCGCGCTCGATCTGGCGGTGAAGGCGTGTGTCGATTCGTGGTGGACCGGGCGGCGGACAACCGAATCGATCGTCACGCTGTTGGACGCCGGAGCCGACCGCACCGGAATTGCGCTCCCCACTGGCTACCCCGAGGCCGACGAGGTCTTGCGCCCTCGCTGAACCACCCTCCTGCCCTCCGCATCCTCCCCGGGTGGGAAGAAGGCGGGGAAGCCGATGGATTTGCGGTTGATTGAACCCACTGCCGTCGACGATCATTCAGTCGTGTTGTTTCCCTGTCCCTTGGGTTCGTGCCATGTCCCTCCCGTCCGGAACCCCGCAACCTCGTCGGCCCGGGTCCCCCCGGCGCGAGCTGCTGCAGGTGGGGGGGCTGGGGGCGTGGGGACTGTTGGCCAATCGACTGGCCTGCGCCCCGGCGGTCCAGGCCAGCCCCGCTGACTTGCCCAAATTTGGCCGGGCCAAGTCGTGCCTGCTCATTTACAAATACGGCTCTCCGCCACAGCATGAGACCTTTGACCCCAAGCCCGATGCGCCTGTCGAGATCCAGGGGGAACTGAAGGCCATTCCGACGGCCCTGCCGGGGGTGGCCATTGGCGAGCGGCTGCCCCGCATCGCCCAGATCATGGACCGCCTCACGGTGGTCCGGTCGCTCACGCATCCCTATCCGCTGCATGGCACCGTCTACGCCACCACGGGCATTCCCGATGTGGATACGAAGATCGAGGCGATGCCCCGGCACAAGCGGCAGTGGCCGTTCATCGGGTCGATTGTCGATTACCTCGATGAACAGCGCGGGCTGCGCGCGGGTCACACCGGTCTGCCGGCACTTCCCCGCAACGTCGCCCTGCCGTTTGTGATGGGGTCGAAGAACGAGTATCCCCCCCTGGCGGGTCCCTATGGGGCGATGCTGGGCCAGAAGTACGATCCTGTCTTTACCGACTTCCGGCCGGAGGGAACGCGGCTGGCTCCCGAGATCAACCCGGGCAAGGCGTTCCGCGATCCGCTGCTGGGGATCCGCCCGACCGACCGGCTCGAACTGGCCGGGACGTCGGCGAGCGGTTTCGATCCAACCCGTCTGGGGCCGCGGCGGACCCTGCTCGACCAGTTGCAGCAGGGCCGGATTGATCTCGACCGCCACGAACGCGGGGCGGCATTCAGCCTGCAGCAACAGCAGGCGTTTGGGCTGCTCTCCACCGGCCGCCTGCAAGAGGCGCTCGACTACACCGCCGAGCCCCCGACGGTGCGTGAGGCGTATGGCATGACGCTGTTTGGCCAGTCGTGCCTCGCGGCCCGTCGGCTGATCGAGGCCGGGGGCCGATTCGTGACGGTGTTCTGGGACGCCTACGGCCTCAATGCCGGTTCCTGGGACACGCATCACAATCACTACGGCCGGCTGAAGGAGTTTCTGCTGCCGGTGTTCGACCAGGCGTTCAGCACACTGATCCTCGACCTCGAGCAGCGCGGGCTGCTCGACGAGACGCTGGTGCTGGTGATCAGCGAACATGGGCGCACGCCCCAGATCGACTCGAAGCCCGCCGGCGCGGGCCGCCACCACTGGTCGCGGGCCTACTCGCAGGTCTATGCCGGCGGGGGCCTGGCCCGGGGGACGGTGATTGGCCGGACGGACCGTCACGCCGGTGATGTCGAAGCCATCCCCATCTCGCCCAAAGACATCCTCGCGACCGCCTTCCACCTGCTGGGTTTCGACCCCGACACGACGGTTCCCGATCCCGAAGGACGGCCCATGCCCCTCACGGGAACAGGCCGGGTCCGTCCCGAGTTGCTGGGCTGAAAGCCGCGGTCGCAGCTCCCCTCGTGGTCGCCCCTCCCGGCCTCCGGGCCGCGGAATCGGGGCGGTGAGTGGTGGGCTTCCAAGGTCGCGGTGGATGGCCCTTTCCCCGCCACATCCTCCAGAGCGCCGCAACCCGGCTGGTCAGCTTGCCGGGAGTTTCCACACAGTGTGGTGGTCCCCGTGGGGCCTTCTCCCCCTGGGAGCAGTCCCCGGGCGGGAAACGCCAACAGCCAGGTCCACCGGTCACTGGGCTGACCGATGGGCCTGGCGGGCGTTTGCGAAGAACGCTGCGTTGGGAAACTCTATTGAGGTTCCGCGGGGAGAGCCGGGACCGGTTCGGTGGACCCGTTGGGCAGCCCCTGCATCTTGAGCGGACCCGACTTGCTTCGCAGGTTATCGGGTTGCGGCTGGGGAGGCAGGCCATCGGGGGTGACGGGCGTCAGATCCTGGACCGACCGGCCACCCACGAAGTCCAGCCCACCGGCTGGCCCATCGTTGGCGAACGCCTCGGGCTCGGTGTGGACAGGGTCGGCGTCGGGGGCGTCGAAGGCGAACGTGCGAGCCCACGCCCGGCGGATCGCGTCGCGTTGCGCCTCTTCGTTCCAGGGACCCTCGGCCAGCTTGACGTTGTTGATCTCCAACAGCGTTCCCTTGCGGTAGTTCAGATCGGTGAGGGCCTTGTTGTATTCGATGACCGCGGTGTAGAAGGCCACTTCGGCCTCCGCCGCCCGCCGCCGGGTCTGCAGGAACTGGTCGAGCAGCACGCTGGTCTCGACGTTCGGGACACCCAGCCGGTACCGGCTTTCACGCCCGGCGATCTGGGCCTCGGCGGTCTGCCAGCGGTTGTACGCCGTCTGGGCGGTCTGGTACCGCCAGGCCAGGTCCTGGAAGGTCTTGGTCAGTTCGTGCGAGATTTCCTTCTCTTGCAGAGCCAGCACCTCGCGGGCCTTGGCCACGCGCAGCTCGTAGTTGCGCACCTGCGAGAGGGCCGAGCGGAAGCCCAGCGGCACCGAGAATTGCAATCCCGCCTGCCAGCCGGTGGTGTTCCCCTCGAACATCGTGCGGTAGGCGCTCTGCAGGTTGTATCCGGGGGTGCCCGGGTTGCCGTTGGCCCCCCACAGGTTGTCACCGAAGCCGTTGAGCTGGTACCCCGAGACGAAGTTCAACTGCGGGTTGGTCAGACTCTCGGCCGCCGTCAACTGCAGCTCGAGACTCTTGATGTTCCACTTCTGCTTGCGCAGTTCCTCCCGGCGGGTGAGGGCCTCGGCGAGGCTGATGTTCCAGTCGGGATCGAACTTGGAAATCGAGGGATCGTCGGAAGGACGCAGAATCTGCCCGTCGGCACTGGGCAGCCCGCACAGACGGCGCAACTGCGTTTCGAGGTTGTAGATTTCCTGCAGGGTGTTCTCGGCCCGCTGGCGACCGTCGTAGTACGCCTCACGAGACTGTTGTTCGTCCAGTTCCGAGAACCGGCCTCCCAACTGGTACTTCGCGGCGAACCGCCACGATTCGAGGAAGCTGTCGCGGGCCTGCACCGCCGCGTCGTAGGAGCGGTAGGCGAGGTACAGATCCCAGTAGGTGTCTTCCACATCCTTCAGCATGTTGCGGACCGACACCTCGAA
>CAIOTJ010000133.1 GCA_903861195.1 uncultured Planctomycetaceae bacterium
GACCTTCCGCTTCCAGGGGCGTGACTTCCGGCTCACCGATATCCACGGCACCGTGGTCAAAGATATCCTCACCTGATCCATTTCCTGTTGTCTGGGCCGGGCAACAAGGGAACAGCCCCGGGCGACCCCGATGCCATCACGTCATCGGGAGTGCGCTGGTCGATTGCCTTGTCCCCCCTGGAGACCGTCGGGAACTTCGTCTCAGCGGCCGAGATTCCGCCACCACCGCAATTCGTTGGCTCCCCGTTCGGCGGTCGCCACGAGATCAAGCCGGCCATCGCCATCCAAATCGGCCAATTGCAGTGTGACGGCGTTGGGCCAGGGAGACTTGATCACATGAGCGATCCAGTCTCGCGATGGATCTCCCGGATTCTCGAACCAACATAGCCGACCAACGGGGCTCCATCCGGTCGCCGCGATGTCGATGTCCCCATCCCCATCGAGGTCGCCAGCGACGGCTTCGAAGCCCTGGGGAAAGTTGGCCGCAACGACGTGCTTCCTCCATTGCGCCCCCGCCCCGGGGGCCCCCACATTTTCGTACCAGGCCACCTGGTGAGATTCGGGGGACTGATTGGAGACCCCAGCCGCAATTCCGAACGCCGCGATGACATCCAGGTCGCCATCCCGATCCAAATCGACGGCATGGGCGTGTGCGGGAAACAGGGTCTCCGCATCGATGAGGGTTTTCTTCCAACCGGCGTTCCGCCGATCGCCAGGATTGGCATACCACATGACCTGATGACCGGTGCGTGACGTCCCGAGCAGGTCGGGCCAGCCATCGTGATCGAAGTCAGCCGCCTCAATGGTGCGAGTTTCTCCCACATTGGCTGCGACTTCATGCCGCTGCCATTGGGTACCCCGGCCCGGAGTTCCCACATTCTCGAACCAGTCGAACCGCATGCCAAAACGCCAACTGGAAGAGGCGACATCCAGATCGCCATCGCGGTCGAGGTCGGCGAGGGCCACGTCATACGACCCGGGAACCTCCTTCTCGGCCGCCACTCGGTGCAGTGGCCAGGGGGCGTTGATTCGCGCCGCCCCGGGATTCTCGAACCAGCGAATGTCCCACTTCATATTGTCGACAATCACCAGGTCGGGACGACCATCGCCGTTGAGATCGCCAAGGGCATGTCTCTCGACACGAACCGGCTGTTCCGCATCGCCCGAGTGGCGCTGCAGGAACGAAAACTCGAACTCTCCGCGCCCCTGGTTCCGCATCAGGTAAATGTTGCTGTTGGGTTCGGCATCGGCACTGGTGATGTCGAGATCTCCGTCCCCATCGAAATCGGCGACCCCGCAGGCATAGGAATAGGTGTAATTCGAGAGCAGTCGACGCTCCTCCAGCTTCAGGGGGCCGGCCTGGATCGTCTGTGGAGTCTCACCTCCGACCATGGGGATTCCCCGGGGATCGAGCTGCTGGACAATGACCTGCGTATAAACGCGGTGCCCCCAATCATTCGGATGATTGACTCCATTGCCAGTCTGATCCCAATCTCGCTTGACATTGAGAAACTCAGTCCAGACCGAGGTCAGGTCGGCCACCGCAACGCCAGGCCCCCCCAATTCCTGCAGAGCGTCTCGATACTGCGGAAACAGCTCGGCCTTGAGCGTGGTCCAGTCGCGATTCCCCAACATCGGAGCGATGAGTACAAACTCGCATTCCGGCCGTCTTTCCCGCACCCGCTCCATGATTTTTCGAATGTTGGCCTGATACTCCGCGGCGGGACGCCCCGCGGCATCATTCATTCCAAACGCGACCAGGACGAGGTCGGGCTCGCTTGCCACCACCTTGTCGATCGAATTCAAGACCCAGACAGTGTCGGTGCCACTGACCGAGGGATTGACCAGTGTCACCTTGCCGCCAAACCGTTTTTCGAGGTGCAGGCGGGTCAACTCGGGATAGGCGGGCTGGTAGGGAGCGCCTCCCGCCCATCCCGAGGCGTTGCACCCGGCGGAGATGCTGTCGCCAATCACCACCATCGCCAAAGGCTGCTTGTTCAGCAGGCGATGAACCGATCTGGGGAGGCGAGCCGGATCAAATTGGGGAATTGGCCCCTTCCACAACTCCGCGGCATGGCGATAGGTGATGCAAGTTTGCAGGGCATGATACTCCAGCCTGCCTCCAAAATAGATCTCACCATTTCCATCCCGGTGCGTCAGACGATACTTCTGAGTTCCCGCCGGTCGCCGCAAATCGGCGGGAGTGCTGGAAGTGATCCGCGAGCCGGGGGGCAGCACAATCTCCCGGGTCCCAGGCACGAAGTGGTAATCGCGTCCCGATTCGTAGGTCATATCGCCATCTGAATTTCTGACCGCGAGGATTTCCTCGATGGGGAACAGTACTTTGGCTCGCGCTGGCTCTCCCTCAGCCGTGCGCAGAAACAGGATCGACTCGCCCTCCATGACAGTCCCCTCCCAGAACGGACGGAGCATGCGTGAGTCATATTGCCATTCCGGGGGAGGAGTCTCGGTCGCGCTCTCTTGTGCCAGGCCGCCAGACGGATGAATCTGCAGCGCGAGCATCAACACCAACACCTGACACCAACCCGCCGGGCTCGACCAATTTCGGCCCCCCATTCCGATCGAAATTCGCATCGCTGGTTCTCCCTGGAACAATGCCGCTACCGGCTGATGCTCCAGCCGTCGCGGTACTTTCTCGCCGGGAGGGGTGAGGTGTCAAGGAGGCCTGCTGTCGAGAGCTTGGCGACAACTTTCTGGAAAGTCCGCGGGGACCGCCGGGATCTGCCCAGCGGGTTCGCTTGCCAAAGACCAGTTTCCGAAACTTCTCTGGGCCGTACGGTTGGCCCCCCACGCGAGGGGCCCCACGTGTTTGGCGAATCGGGAGTGATTGACCCTGTCTGCGGTATCTCAGGCACCCGCCGCAGGAGGAACACTTACTTTACCAGGCGTAATGCGGCTCCGCGCCTTTGCGTCCGCCGCACCAGCCGGCGTAGTCGTGATTGCAGCCAAAAGCCCAACGCGGCCACGATACCCCAAATGACGAGAGGTGTGACCCGCGCCGTATGGCTCCACAGGAGGGGAATCAGGAACACTGCGGTGACCAGCAGGCAGATCGGGATGGCGGGGTTCCGCCAGACTTCATCCCAGAATTGGAGGCCTCGTCCTCTGTCCGACCGATTGGGCGACCGACGGTCGGGCTTGAGGCCTGCCTTGGGGGTCGGTCGAACGACTGACACTCCCGGCATCACCACGGGTCTGACAGTCCACGAATTCACGTGGGGATCATCTGTGGTCGCGACCAGTCTCTGGAACTCGTGAGCGAATTGCCCCGCTGTGGTTGGACGGAGCACAGGATCCTTGGCCAGTGCCCGGCCGAAAAGGGGTTGCAGAGCGGTCGACACATGCTCCAACCGTGGAGTTTCCGTGAGATGCTTCATCAGCACTTCGGCGGGAGTCTCTCCGGGGAAAGGCACCTGTCCTGTGAGCAATTCGTACGCCAGCACGGCGAGGCTGTAGACATCGCTCGCCGGGCCATACTGTCCACGAGCCACTTCGGGAGCCATGTAATGCACGGTCCCCACACACTCGGAATGGGGGGCGTCGGGGTCGGGCCAGATCTGCTTGGCAAGTCCGAAGTCCCCCAGCTTGATCCGTTCATCCTCCAGCAGCAGATTGCCGGGCTTCAGGTCACGATGGATCACCCCGCGCTGATGCAGATAGTCGAGGGCACCGGCCAGTTGACCCAGCCACTGTGCCACCCGTTCAGGAGACAACCCCTGCGGGTTGTCACGCAACAAACTCGCCAGGTCGAGACCTTCAACCCACTCCATCACCACCCAGATCTCTCCCTGAGATCCCCGACGGATGTCATGGATCCCAACGAGGTGCGGATGTCGAAAATTCAGGCACTCGCGGACCCCACGCAATTCCACGGGTGAGTGTCGCCACAACCACTTCAGGGCAACCTGCTTTCCCTGGTCCGTGACTCCGCAGTAGACCTCGCCAAAACCACCCCGATCGACCGGACGCTCGATCTTGAACCCGGGCAGAGGTCTGTCACCAGATTGAAACCGGTACATCAGGCAATGACCTCCACACGAAACCGGAATTCGTCACCTTCTACCAAAGCATTGTTCTCGAGGGGAACGGTTTCCTCTTGCCGGGCACCATTCATCCAGAGCCCCGCCCCTCCCTTGAGCCATAGCTGTCCTGCCCGCTCGACCAACACCACGGTCTGGTTCCAATCGGGACAGACCACATGGCAATCCGATCCCGGGCCCAGGAGGCAGGTGCCGCTCATCAGCACAACCCCGTCCGCACGCCGCACCGGCCGATGATCGCTCATAAACTCCAGTCTGGCTGAGGAACTGAGTCGATGGGGAACACGCAGCCGCAGACCGACCCCCTCCCCGAGATTGAGCTCGGCCCCATCGGCCAGGTAGTGCTCTCCCTCCACAGTCGTCTGGCCGAGTACCACCCCGCGCTCGCTGCGAACCAGATAACCTTCGCCACTGCGCACAATTCGGGCGTGTTGACGCGATAGCCGTGCCAACATCGATAGAATCCCCGGCTGCTCACCCCGACCGGGACCACCGATCAAAAGTTCCGGGGAAAGCGAAATTCGATACACGCCAACCCGGTCAATCCACAACTCGTAGTCCCGCCGCTCGGGACCACTCTCTCCAGGGATTTCAAAAACTTGCGACAACATGAGCGACACCCGGTTGGCACGCTGAGTGGTCCAGAACGTTTTCTCGACCACGATCGGCTGCTGTGAAGAGAACGAACGCTGGACCTCCTTGGATCACAGCCTCGTGCGACTCGACACACGACGCGACCGCCCGCCGCTCTGTTGACGAAAGGAAACCTGCCGGACGGGCCGATTCTTACGAATCCGCCCATTCGGCAGGTGTACACAACAGCGCCAATCTGAACAAATAAAATCGTTCACGCGACGATCCGCGGCCGCTTATTTCACGTTGACATTCGCGACTCGGTCGGAAGCCTCGACCGTCTCGACTGGGGCCCCAACTCGAAAGTGTTGGTCAATCTGGCGGGCAAGATCAGCCGGGGCCGGTTCGCGGGTTGCAACGGGAATCAGACCTGTGAAGTGTCCCTGGGAATCCATCAGGCGGGTTTCCACGTCCAACTGCTTGTTCAATTCGGTGATCAACTGACGGGCCCGGCTGAGTCCCGAATCGTCGACACTCAGATGATTGGCCGCCTGGGCTGCCTGCACCTGCTTCAAGCGGGCTTCGAGGTGCTCAATCTCAACCTCCATCGTCCGTTTCTCATTCAGCATGGACTCCAGTTTTTCGCGGGCTGCCACCAGGGATCGCTCCCTTTGCCGACGAATCTCCTGCTGGCTGGCCAAGGTCGATTCGACCGTCTTGAATCGCTGAAAACGCTGGGCCAGATCCTGCCGAACCTCATCCGCCGTGTAACGGCGGCTGGCGTACTGGAAAGTCGCCTGATTGGACTCGAGATCCTTGCGCATGACGAGGATCTCGGACTTCTGACGCTCCAAACCTGTCTCAGCCTTGGCAATTTCCCGGTTGAGATGATCGATGTTGACCTCTTCCTCGGCAATCACGTGCATACAGGTGCGGACTTCGGGAATCAGGCTTTCGACCATGTCCCGGGCCCGCTGGATTTCAAACTCGATGGGAACGCCAGCTTTCAAGGCTTGCCGCGCTTCTCCGCCGGCCGTCCTCAAATAGCTGTACAAATCCCTGCCAAAGGCGAGAGTCCCCAGGGTTCCCGCCACAGCAAGTGTGAGCAATGACTTCTTGAGCATTTCCGTTCTCCCGAACAGGTGGCGAAGAAAAACGTAGTCGGGCTCGATCACCCTGATCCTCCCGATGTTTCTGAGAGGTTGTTCGCAACGGATTTCGGAATCTTGAACGGAAAAACCGCCTATTGGGAAAACCTCGGCGGCAGACGGTAACTATCGCCTGTTCTGATCTGACTTGAACAGACCGCGGCAACTCAGGGAAATCACACTTGCAGCACTGATCGCGTGGTTTTCATCCCCAACTGTATGGCCATGCGATCAGTTGACGCTTTCCAGGCGCGGTCGAGTATTGACCACAGCTTATTTATTAAGATTTGATGAACCCACAAGAGATCACATTTATTTTTTGTGAAGGATAAATCGGTAAAACCGATACACCTTACTGAACCGGCAGATTTGCCCGCTTCGTCACAAAGGTCGTCACCCGCTTGACTGGGTTTGCATACCTCACAACATGCGCACACGCGCCCGCCACACTTGGCCTCCCAGTTTGTTGTTTCCGATTTGCACAAGAAAGACTCGGGAATGAAACCGCAGACCCCATTGATGTCTGTTGCGACTGCCCGTCCTCAACCCACTCCGGCAGCGGGAATTTCGACCGCGAGGGGCAGACGGCGCCGCTGGATCGTCGCCCTCGCCTGCCTCCTGGGATTGGGGGCCGAAAATCTGTTCGCACAAGACGCCGTCACCGACGCGGACGACCTGAAGGTGCGAGTCGAAGAATTGGAACGAACAAATCGCGAATTGATCCGAGCGCTCAAAGATCAACAAGTGCTCGAGATCGACACGCCGACGGAGGATGATTCGGAAACCGGCGAGGAGGGATTGCAATACTATCCCATCGCCGACAAACCGAAGGAGAGCAAGCCGGATGGGGACAAGTCGTCCGACAAGAAGGCCGCCAAGCCGGAAGACGAATGGTACGAGGTCGGCAGTGATCTCAGCATGTCAGCCAGCTGGAACAACGGCTTGGAGCTGGCCACCAAAAACAAAGACTTCCGGGTCCACGTGGGGGGCCGGACGCAGTTCGATTCGTCCTGGTTCGCCGTCCCGGAGAACGTCAATGACGATCCGAGTCTGCGCAACCCCATCCACGACGGTGTCGACTTCCGTCGGGCCCGGCTGCGGGTCGACGGAACCATGTGGGAGCAGATCGAATGGGCGGCTGAATTCGATTTCGTGAATTCCGCCGGTGCCTCTCCCGCGTTCCCCGGAGTCACCAACGCCACTTCCTTGGTCGCTCCGACCGATTTGTGGTGGACGTTTACCAAGCTGCCGGTGGTGGGGAACATGCGGGTCGGTAACCAGAAGGAACCGATCGGTTTCGAACACCTCACCAGCAGCCGCTTCCTGAACTTCATGGAGCGGTCATTCAATCAGGATGCATTCTACGGTGGATTCGTCAACGGGTTTTCACCCGGCGTGCAGTTCTTCGACACGGCGTTTGATGAACGGACCACCTGGGCCGTCGGCGTATTCAAGCCCGGCAACAATCTGTTCGCCTCATCGGCCGAAAATGGCGTGTACTCGATCACCGGCCGTCTCACCTGGCTGCCGTGGTATGTCGACGACGGCCGGGGCCTGCTGCATCTGGGAGCCAGCGCCCGCCAGGCGGGAATGGAGAACAGCACTTACCGCTGGCGGACCCGCGGTCCGGAGCGGGCCGGCCTGAGCGCCCTCTGGCCCCTCTATGCCGACACCGGAATCATCGAAGGGGACAACATGCAGCAGTACAACTTTGAAATGGCCAGCGTGCTGGGCCCCTGGACGTTCACCGCCGAGTATTTGTTCAACCCCATCCACAACGCGGCCAGCTACCTCAAACCGACCGTCGGAACTGTTATGTATCACGGCGGATACGTCGAAGTGCTGTACTTCCTCACCGGCGAGTTCCGCGAGTACCGCCGCGCCGGCGGTGTGTTTGAACGGGTCATTCCCCATGAGAATGCCTTCTTCGCCAACAGCGGCGATGGCACCACCGGGGGCCTGGGAGCCTGGCAGATCGGGTTCCGCTACAACTATCTGGACCTGAACGACAAAGGTCTGAACGGGGGAATCCTCAACGACTACACCGCCGGCCTGAACTGGTTCCTCAATCCCAACATGAAGGTGCAATTCAACTACAGCATCACCGACCGGCAGTCGATTGTCGCCAAGTACGACGGCGTCATTCAGGGGTTCGGCATGCGGCTGGCCCACGACTTCTAGTCCGGCCGGAATCCACTCCTTCGGTCCCGACACGATCTGACTCAGATTTCTGCACAAATCGACGGCCACCGTCTGGTTTCCCGAGGTTCACAAGATGCCCATTCATCGCCCTACCCGAAGCACGAAACTGCTTCTCGCCCTGTCGGCCCATGTCGCGTTGCTGCTGGGAGGCCTGATCACCTCCCCGTTGCTGGCGACCGATCTCTGCGATCAATGCTGCGAAAACAGCCAGGATCCGGAACTCTGGTGCAGCACCTGCCAACTCACCTGCAAGGAGAAGACCACCAAAAAGTGGGTCTATTGGTGCCGCGAGAAGCTGTATTGCCAACCCTGTACCCCGCGACTGTTCGCGTCCGAAGAGTGTCTGGAGTGTGAATGCACTCCCCGCAAGAAGCGGGTCATGCTGAAAAAGCAGGTCAAAGAGACCCATTCGCACCTGACCTGCGAATTAATCAAGCCCGAGAAACCCAAACCAGCGAAAGCCGCAGACGTGCCCCCGGCCCCGGCCGCGGACAAGGACAAAAAAGGGAGGGACGACAAGGGGCCCAAGTCTCCGAAAACAGCGCGGAACCGCCTCCCCCAGTCAAGCTCTCCGGACGAATTCGTCCCCCCTCCCCTCGATACCGAGTCGGCCACCGTCCCGGTCCGCAGTTTTGTGAAATAGCATAAGCCGCGAACTCGATCCGCGGGCTCGCGGAGTTCTCACCCGAGCCCGCGGAATCCAGGTCGCTCCCGGAAACGGGTGTTCCACACTTTCCTGACTTCTCGGCCGGCCTTCAGCACTTCCTTCAAAACAGTCCGCGAACCGGTGCTGTGGTACCTTGCGAACAGAACCAGCCTATTCATTTCCAACCAGTTCGACCGTGACACTGTCCGCCAGCAACCGCCCTGCCCGGGTCAGTCGATAGCCTGTAGCGGTCGACTCCACCAGCCCCCGAGTCACCAGCTTCGTCCAGGTGACTCCCCCGAGCTGGTCCAGGTCGCTCCCGTGGTCTCGCAGAAATTCCTGGCGACACACTCCCCGCTCCCGCCGCAGTCCAAGAATCAATGCCTCCCGGGCGCGATTCTCATCCGACAGCGTCTCACGATGGCCGACAGGATCCTCTCCCGTCTCGATCCGTTGCAACCACGTGGTCGTGCTGCGATGTCCCACCTCGCGGGTTCCATTCAGATAGCGGGCGGCCCCAGGCCCAAATCCATGGTAGGTGGCTCCCGCCCAGTAGGTCTGGTTGTGTCGACATTCCCACCCCGCTTGAGCGAAGTTGGAAAGTTCATACTGGTGGAATCCCTTCGACGGCAAGAAATCCATCGCCATTTCATACATCCGGGATTCCAGATCTTCAGACAGCGGCCGCAATCTTCCCGATTTGGTGAGACTCCAAAACCGAGTCCCCTTCTCGATCGTCAGCCCATAGGTTGAAAGATGTTGGGGGCGCAGCGCCAACGCCCGTTCCAGATTCTCGCGCCAAGACTCCAGCGTCTGACCCGGAACCCCAAAGATCAGATCCAGAGAGAGATTCGGAATCCAGTTTTGAATCCGGGCCACCGCCTCACAGACGTCCGTCCCCTGATGATCCCGGCTCAGCAGACGCAACTCGTCAGCCTGGAACGATTGGGCGCCAATGCTGATGCGATTGACTCCCGCCGCGCGCAACACTTCGGTCCGGGCTTCATCCAGCAAATCCAACGGGTTGGCCTCAACCGAGAACTCGGCCCCCGGAGCCAACTGAAACCAGCGTTGCAGCAACTCCATGAGCCGGTGAAGGTCCTGCGCCTCCAGGTGAGTGGGCGTTCCCCCTCCCAGAAACAGCGTGTCGACTTCAATCGGTTCGCGCAGCCTATCGAGGTCGAGTTCGAGCGCCGCCAGATAACGCCGCACCATTCCATCGCGACCGACCACCAGTGTGAAGTCACAGTAATCGCAGCGGCGGCGACAGAACGGGACATGAATGTATGCGGCCCGAGGTGGCCGAAAGGGAGCCAGCCCACCAGACACGGGGTGCGTCAGGCCGCTGAGGTCGCACGCGCCCACCTGCGGCTCGGGTCCTCGTACCGTGCCGCTCAATCCTCTTCCTCATTGCGGCTCGCGAAAACGGGAGCCAACAGGTTGTCGACTGGGGAGAAGTCATCGGTCAATTCGACCCCCCGGGAAATCTGCAACAACGCGGGCATCTGGCCCGAGTCGACCACGGTCCCGCTCTCCGGATCACGCTCGCTGGCAGCGAACGGGGCAGAATGCCAGTAACTCCCGCTGGCATACAGATTCGCGCAGTCCAGTTTCTTGAGGGAACAGGCCACCACAAAAGTATCTCGGCGTTCGCCCGGCTCACCCTGGCGATCGTCGCTGGTGAACACATACACGTAGGGAAACACATTCCGCACAGTCTGGAGATAGCGTCCCAGAAACCGGCCCAGAGGATCCACCGCGGTCAGCTTTTGCAGGGCCCTCAGGTGGTCCTGCAGATTGGAATTGCCATCGGCCTCCCGCAACAGCGTGGCCAACAGGTCCTCATCCAGCACTCCCCGGAAACCAAGCGTGTATCGGTCGCTCGCCTGGCGGCGAATCTGCAGTTGTGGCCGCTTGCGTCCGGGATACCAGCGGTCGCTGGAGACGATCTCGGGAAACCAATCCTCGGGAAAGGGAGGCTGCAACGCGGCCAACTCAATCTGCTGGGCCAGGGCTTTTCTTCCTGGAACCTTGGACCGGGGGAAGACATCGATGATGTTGACCAGATACACCCCTTCGCCCGGTGTCAACAACTCGCGGACCTGTTCACTGAACTCGCGGGTGGTCAGGTGCCAGGGGACCGACAGGTCATTGAACGCATCACCGTAAACGAAGTCGTAGGTCACAGCCTGTTCGGCCGGCACACCCCGATTTTTCCGGACCCGATCGTCCACAAACAGACGCGCGTCTCCAACCGATGTCTTGATCCACGTCCCCCCCTCGTGGGGAGATCCTGATTTGGTCGACAATCCCATCTCGCGCTGGACGGCCAGCAGCACCGCCGGATCGATCTCGGCCACATCAATCCGGGGATGCCACGGAAATTCCGATTCGAGCCAGCGGGGAAAAATGAATCCTCCTCCGCCGATGAAAAGCGCACTGGTCTGCCGGGAGCGATGGTAGAGATCGCGGACCAGCCGAATCGCGCCCGGCGGGCCGGCCACAATCAGCGCCTCGATCGCGGCCGACATTGAGAATGGTTCCGAGAAGATCAGCCCGCCCAGGCGAGCGTCATACCGGATCCCGCGAGCCATTTGCCCCTCGGGGACATCCTGTAAAAACTCGGCGGTTGCGGCGGGCGGAGACCAGGGAACCACCAACTGCCCCTGGCTGAATTGGGTGCTGTCCCTCCAGTTTTGGCTGGCTTCCCGCCAGGGACCGGCAAGCGCCTGCCACAGCGGGGCATCAGCAACCGCCGAAAGCAGATCGAGTGCCTCATCGGCCCGCAACGCCCCCCGCACACTCATTCGACCAGCCTGCGGGTCATAAGACATTCGGGAGGGCAAGGCCAGGGCCGACAGTCGTTCTCCCAGATCCCCATCCAGCGGAATGGATAGCGACCGGTTCCACCCCTCCGCCGCCCGCTCCGTCAAGGCGGCGTAGACCTGTTCGTAGTCGTAGTGCAGTCGGTTGGGGGCAGCCGGGTTGTAATAGCTGTGAATGAGGTAGTCGAGCCGCAGCACCTTCACCAGATCCCCGTCCTGCCGAGCGGGATAGATATTGATGGCGTAGTAGTCGCTCTCATCCAGATACTCGTCGAGTTGGTCCCGGCGCAGCTTCAACTGCAGTCCCAGGTCATGGACCTTGCGTCCCACGCCACCGGACCAGGTGGCCCAGTCATCTTCGGCATTCCTCCAGTCGGCCCGCTGGAGCAGCCGCTGCCGGGCGGCCTCGGCAGCCCGTTCGTTCCCTCCCGCCCGGGCTTCCTGTTCACGGACAGCGTCGGCGGCGAACGCGGCGGCCCGCGTATCGTGGCCCGTGGCGACATGGACCAATTGCAGACTCTCCCGTGTCAACGATTCGAGCTGTCCCGCCGTCACCGCCGACAACACCCCCAGCAGCGCCACGAACTGCAATGCCCCAAACAACAGGAACACCCGCAGCGCCCTTTGGCTTCCTGAAACAATCGCTCCCAGCAACAGCAAGACACTGGCGGTAATCCAGATGATGTGGCGGGTCCCCAATTCATCCATCAACCAGAAGCCAGCCAGGAATGTCCCCACAATCGACCCCAAGGCTCCCCACGCATAGATGTTGCCCACGGTCACCCCGGTCCGCCTTGTGCGGCGCAGTGCCAGGCTCGCCGTCACTGGGGAGATTGTCCCCAGTGCGATCGACGGAGGCAGAAACACCAACCCCACCAGCAGCATGACCCACGCCTGCCACGCCATCGTCTCGGGACGATTCTGATTCAGATTGGCCGCGTATTGATTCGTGAACAACACCGAGGCGGTCAGCAATCCCGACAGCAGGAATTGCCATCCCAGTGACTGCCGCGGATCAAACCGCTCGGCAATCCACCCTCCCAGGTAATTCCCAATGGAAATGCCCGCCAGCACCACACCAATCACCGACGTCCAGGTGTAGAGCGAACTCCCCAGATAACTCGCAATGAGCCGCGACGCGCACAGCTCAACCACCATGATGCAGACACTGGAAGCGAAGACAATCAGGTTGCAGCCCCACAGGGCCCAGAACGCTCCCCTCCGGGCCAACTCCGCCTGGGCCCGGGCCTGCACTTCCGAAACCGGTTTGGGAACATCCTTCACCATGCCCCGCAGTTCTTCCTCAGTGAAGCGCCCGGCATCCGTTCGGCGCGACTGCGAGATCGCGTAGTCCTCGGGAACTGGCGAACTTCCCGGAGCTGGCGAGGGAATTTGCGAGTCGGCCACGGCAACACTTTCCAACAACGAACCAGGGGGAAAACAACTCTCGGAAGTATACAGGCGTTGGGAATCCATACCAGTTTGCCGGATCCGACCGTCCAGAGTACGATCCAAGCCTTTGGTCCAGGGGCCCACCCTGCCCGCGGCCGCAGATTGGTCGGCTGTCACAACCTCCTTTTCTGGCTTTCAGCACGGACAGGAACGCCCATGAGGCCGCGATCCTCCCACCGTCGGGGCAGAACTCCCCAAATCCTTGCCGCAGGGGTGATTCTGGCGCTGTTTGGCAGCCTGGGATTGTGGGCTTGGCGACAATCCGCCCCTCGTCGTCCCCCAGCCAACTCGGGCGCAACTCCTGGTCCGGAATCTCGTCCACGATCCAAGTCCGGCTCCCGCAGGCGCGAGACCGTCACCAACGATGAGACAACTCCGCCCGTTGCCCGACCGACTCCCCACCCCCAGGAGCGCCAGCGTTCATCTCCGCCACCGAGCGACTCTCCCAACCCAAAGTCCCAGACCCCGTTTCTGGTCGCCGTCGAAACCACCGAACCGGGATTCCTGGTGGAAGTGGACGGAATTCTCGCCAGGAATGAAGACGGCGATGTGCTGCTGACCCCCTGCGAGATTCCCCTGGAACCTGGTCCACGCCTGTTTCGATTGGCCCGTCGAGGTTATCGGGATATCATCCGACAGGTTGTGATCATCGAGCGGGAGACCGTTTCATTCGAGTCCACCTACGATCCCTTCGGCGAACCAACCGGGTATTTCGCCTCACCATTTCACCCGGCTCCGGTCGGTGAGGAGGTTGACCTTTCCCCGTTGTTGCCCGACGGCAAACCACAGACTCCCTGGCTCTCCCAGGATGGTCTGGACCTTTATTTCTGCGGCGAAAGCGCAGCGGGCCGCGGCGTGTTCCACGCCCATCGCCGCCATTCCGACCTGCTGTTTGAACCGGCGCTGTTGGTCCAGCGCACCTCAGAGCTCGCTGCAAGCCCCTCGGCGTCCAGCGATGGCCTGCAGGTCGCCTATGTCATCCCATCCCAGCGACAGGTCCGGTCTCTGATTCGATCAGAGACTTCCGACTCCTTTCGGTCCGGTCCTCCCCTGCTCTTCCAGGAGGAGTCTCTGGCTCGCTGGTCGCGTGCCTATCTCACTCCAGAAGGACGGGCTTTGCTGGTCTTCACCACCGACAGCCCCCCCCACCAATTGAAAGTGGCCCGACGCAGAGGAGACTCGGCCGAATTCGCCTTCACGGGGTCATCCCGCCAGGCTCCAGCCAACGTTCCCAGCCTCTCCGCCGATGGTTCCATGTGGTATTGGCTCGACGCAAACAGGCTCATGAAATCCCGGCGGAACGAGGCGGTAAACCCGTTCGAAAACGGGACTCCATTATGCACACTGCCCGAGAATGCAGCGGCGGATTCAGCGCGGTGGCAGGGCTTCAGTCTCAGCCATGACGAGCAATGGCTTTGGTTCGCCCGGGCAGTCGAAGGAAAGCCCTACCTGGCCGCAATGCGGATTCAGGCGGTTCCGACCCACGGACCCCAATTGATCGGCAGACCGCGCGATTCATTGTCCTCCGTCGAGGAACCTCGACCCGAAACATCCCAGGCGGACACGCCAATGTCTCCCAGGATGGCCGACACTCCCCCCCAGGAGATCCCCTCCTACCCCGCATTCCGCCGGCGGTTGGTTGATGAATTGCTGACGGGGAATGTCGCTGCCGCACATCAACTCTGGACCGAGATCCGCCCACATCTGACTGACCCCGCCACAGCGGCCATCCTCGCGGGAGACGCTGTCGAGTTGGAACTGGCAAGGGGGTTCTGGCAGCGCCTGCAGCAGTCTGTAATGGCACTGCGCCCGGGGGACAAACTGCGGATGGGAGGTGGCAACCGAACGGTCGCGCAAACGGATCCGGGCAGTTGGTCGGTCGTGACGCGAACGAACTCCGGGCAAGAACGCACCTGGGCATTGAAAGACCTTCCAGTCGAGGAATTGGTCCTGCTGGCCGATCGGGCTGAAGGGGCCGCATCACCGCAGGCCTGCCTGGAATCTGCGCAGATGCTGCTCTTGGGCGACGAGACGGAAACCGCCGACTTCCGGAATCGCCTCCAGCGGTCCGGCGGAGAACAAGACGCATTCCGGGCCCGCTGGAACGCCCGGGAATTGCTGGAATTGCGCAGTGAGGCCGCAGCGGGCAACCTCACCCGGACCCGACGTCTGATCGATCAGCTGGTGCGGCGCGCTCCGCAGTCGCCGGAAGCAGCCGCCGCGCAGGAAGAGTTGGCGGCATTCCCATCCCGCCTGCAGTGGACTCCACAGGGAGGCCAGCAATGGCAGCAGACCTCCCCACATGTTTGGGAACCACAGCAGGCCCGGGTTGCCGGGGGCCACCTGGCCTCGGGACGCACCTACCGGAACTTTCGGCTGATGCTCGACTGGCGCACTACCGAGGCCACGGCCCAAGGGGGGGTTTTCTTCCGCTACTCGGGCAGCGGCCCCCTGCGAAAAAATGCCTGGAAACTCCAGCTTTCGAACGATGCCGGACTCGCCTCTCCCGATCGCTTCTCGACCGGCGCCCTGTTTGGGATCAAGCCTCCGACGGCCCATCCGATTCGTCCGGCCGGCGAATGGAACTCGCTGGAACTCGAGGTGAAGGGTGATCGGGCCACGGCCCGAATCAATGGAGAGTCGGTCCTGGACGCGATTCTCAGCGACCCCAACATCCCCCCAGCGGGAACAATCTGTCTCGACGGCGAGTTTCGAGGAATCAGCTATCGGCAGGTCATCATCGAGCCGCTTCCGGAGAGCGAGTGAGTCTCAACCCCAGTTGCGGCGGCCCAGTTGTGTGGCCTGAATTGCCTGGCGTCGGACAGTTTTGGCAACAGCCTGTCGGAGCATCATTCGATGCTTCGACCCCGACGGGGCCACATCACCGGCGTTATTCACCAGAGAACAGGGCTTCGACGAATTGATCGGCATTGAACACTTCGAGGTCGTCGATTTGTTCCCCCAGACCGACGTATTTGACAGGCAGGTTCATCTGTCCGCGGATCGCCACCACGACCCCTCCCTTGGCGGTTCCGTCGAGCTTGGCGAGGACGAGGCCGGTGCAGGCGACGGATTCCGAGAATTTTTGGGCCTGACTGACGCCGTTTTGCCCCGTGGTGGCATCGAGCACCAGCAAAACCTCATGCGGCGCGCCGGGAATTCGATCGCCCAGGACCCTGCGAATCTTCTCCAATTGCTTCATGAGATTCTGCTGGGTCTGCAATCGACCCGCCGTGTCGACCACCACGATGTCGGCGCCCATCTCCAGTGCCCGGACACAGCCCGCGTAGGCCACCGCCGCGGGGTCGGAACCACTCGGCTTGGTGACGATTTCACAACCGATCCGCCGGCTCCACATGGTCAGTTGTTCGACCGCCGCCGCCCGAAAGGTGTCGCCGGCCGCCAGGACCACCTTTTTTCCCGCCTTGTGCAGCAGGTTGGCCAGCTTGGCAATCGAAGTGGTTTTTCCGACGCCATTCACACCAGCCACGAGAATCACCGTGGGACCGGTCGCCGCCAGCTTGAGTGGTGCGAGTGGGAAATTGGGATCCCAGGTGTTTTGGCCGTCGCCCTTCAACAGCAGCTTGAGCTTGTCTTTGACCGTCTGCCAAATCTCATCCAGCACCACCGTTCGGCCCATGTGTTTGGTCCGCAACTCGTCCACAATCGCCCGGGCTGCAGGAACCCCCATGTCGGTGCGAATCAGACGGGCGAAAAACTGCTCGAGTTTTTCCTCCGTGAGTATCTCGCCCGTTTTGAACAGGTCCCGAATGTCGGTCTGCAGCAACTGCTTTGTCTTCTGCAGACCCTGTTTCAGCTTGTCAAAAAGTCCCATCGATCTCACTCTGGGGCGGGGTGACGCCATCCCCGATCCTGCCTGTGGCGCCCGTCTTCTTCCGCAGCCCGCGGAATGATCAGGCCAATCCGGACAGCCGAACAACTGCGGTTCGGGGCTCCCGCAGGGGCGAAGGCGTGGCGAGTTGGCGACATCTCACGGGCACTCCTGAAAACCCCTTGAGATCATAAGGATCCGCTCAATCGACCGGCAAGGCGCGAGGTTGTTCCCCAGACTCCGGCAGGCTACCATCTCGAAGTCTATCGGTCTCAGCCCGCCCCCCCTGGCCGATCGGCAGGAGAACGGGGTGGCTGCTGGCGTGAATCATGGCCAACGACCGATTCAAAACCGTACTGTTGTTTGGTGCCCCGGGTGTGGGTAAGGGGACCCAGGGTCGCATTCTGGGTGAGATTCCCGGATTCTATCACCTCTCGTGCGGCGAGGTTTTCCGGTCACTGGACATCAACTCCCATGAGGGACGGGAGGTGTGTCGATTCACCTCCAAGGGAATGCTGGTTCCCGACGAGATCACCATCCGGATCTGGAAACGGCATCTCGACGGGCTCTGCATGCTGTCGTATTTCAAACCGTACGAAGACCTGCTGATTCTGGACGGCATTCCCCGCAATCGGGCTCAAGCCGAAATCCTGGAACAGTACATCGATGTACTCAAAATTGTGCATCTCAAATCGGTCGATATGGAGGCGATGATCCACCGGATCCGTCGGCGGGCAATCCGCGACAATCGTGTCGATGACGCCCATGAAGACATTATTCGCAAGCGTTTTGTGGTTTACGACGCCGAGACCAGGCCGGTGCTCGAGTATTACAACCCGCGACTCATCACCGAAGTCGACGCCATCGGTTCTCCAGCCGAGGTGCTGCTGAAGGTGCTGGAGTGTGTTGTTCCGGTCCAGAATCGACTGTTCCGAAATGAAGAAGACTGACAGGTTTCCCTGCCAGTCTTCAGTCGCAGTTCGTCATCGATGGTTGGTCTCTCCGACCGACTGCTGGCGATTGACCCAAACGCGCCGGTGCGCCAGCGGCTGAATCAATGTCAGTTCGCCGAAATCGCCTCGGCTGCTTCCTCGGCGACGGCTCCCGAACGTGGCAGAATCGTAAACCGCTTGAGCCCAATCTCGTCGCGCCCTGCCCTCAGCCGCAGGAAGTACTCTCCGGGACGCAGCGATTCGTCGAGATTGAAGAAGAAATTGGCCCTCAGCAATTCTCGCCCCACCGGAACGCCAACTTTGGCCAGCGACCGTCCGGGAACCCGCTCTCCCTCCACTCCAGTCTCGCGCGACTCCTGCAGCCAGCAATCGAGCCACAGGTCTTCGTGTGGAGGTGTCAGTGTCACCTGGGCCAGCATCTTTTCGCCTTGATAAAACTCCCGGCGGCAGTCCACCAGGTGTTCCCCAATCTGAAGGGTTCCCAGGTCGACCGCCAACAGTTTGTCGGAGGGGCGAATCGCCCGATCGGGACCCAGCATGCGGGCGACCTCGTCCTCGCTCATCGGCTCCAAAGCCAGTGGCCCTTCCGCCCCCCCCAGTTGGTAAGGATCACGCACCCTTTCCCACCCGACCGCCCCGGTGGCGGCCAGCAGCAGGCATAATCCATAGGTGTATGCCACCCGGTCTGTAGCCCGTTCCGCGCCCCAGATGGGGGTGAATACGGCCTCACTCGCGGTCTCGCACCAACAGGCAACCCGCCGCATCCCCGACAACCAGTCCCGGGACTGCAGCCACCGCCATTCAGCCGCTTCCACAAACGCCAGGTAACTCGCGAACATCACCAGCGGGAAAATGTAGAGTCCCAGGGTAAACATCGTCATGAAATGGAAAAATGCACCGATCGCAATCGCGACCCACTTGTACCACAAGCGGTCTGATCGTCCCGGGTGAAACACGACGAACAAGAAGGCGATTTCCCAGACGATCGTCACATAGCCAAACACGCTCAGCACCAACGGATGTTGAGACAGCCAATCTCCCAGGGGATGAACGTTGTTGACATAGGTCATGGTCCAGTACATCAGCTGGTCGCCATTGAAAAACGCCGGAGTGTGCATCTTGGTGATGGCCGCCCCCAGGTACACCACGGCAACCAGAAGTTGAATCAGCCGCGCCGGCCAGATGGGAGCCGACAAAGCGTTGTCTTCCAGGCTTTCCGCAGTCCCGTTCCCGCGCTTCCGCCAGGCGTCCAACGACCACAGCGCCCCACAGTTCGACAATGTCAACAGCAGCAACAGGTGCGACGCAATGACGGTGTACTTCGTCAGCGTACCCAGGGCATCCAACAGCCCAAACCAGGTGTAGAGCACCGTCGCGACGCCCAGCGAGATTCGGGTGAACCAACCCAGAGACGAGGCGACCAGGGACGCGATCAGAATCGCGTGCAGGGCCACGGCCAGGCTCCCATCGGGAATGAAGACCATTCCCGGCCGCTGGAAATTGATATCCAGCGGCGAAGGAGCACCGTCCGTCGAGTAAAACTCCCGCGCCCACGGATGCCGGAAGCAGGTGTCAATCAACAACACCAATGGCAGCACGATCCGCATCAGGGCCATGCCGTAGGGAGGTTGTTCCGCAAAAAACCACTCGCTCAGCCAGTCTGTGCTCCGCACATCTCGATTGTCACTTGAGGCAGACGCGGACATGTCAGTGGTCTCCTGGCTGGAGAATAAGGAACCGGCGGCGAGCCGAGTCACAGGGTGCGGAAATGACCGGACAACCTGGTGGGCCGCCCTCAATTGGCGCTCGGTGCGAGCATTTGACCCAATGAGGTGGCGGTGGGAATCCGCACCCCTTCGGGACGGTGCGAACTCGAGAGCCCGGGAGCCACGATCACGGGGGCTCCGGTCCGTGCCTCGGCCTGCAACCTCGGATTGTCGGCGAACATCCGCGCTCCCTGGCGGGCGATCCACGCGTCGTTCTTCTCAACCACCGTATTGTCGGGCAGCGTCACCGACCGCACGTGGTAGTAAGACAGCTTGTCCTTCGGCTCGTCATACCGAGAGTTCCAGACCGCTGTCGGAAGATTGAACTTCTTGGCCCAGCACTCCTCGACCACGAAGATGCGGGTGATCGGCTCATGGGTGGTGTGCTTGAGCACATTCATCCCCATGTGGGCCGAAAAGTTGTTGAAGGTGTCGTAATTCTCGCGGCCAATCATGCCATAGGGATGAAACTCTCCCCAGGGGGCGGGCGTCAGCCGGTAGAAGTTCTGGCTCTCCCCTTCGGCAATCACATGCATGCGGGTGTCGTAGGCACTCCAGCCGCAGAACATGTCCCACACCAGGTAATACATGACGGGGTGCGATACGGTACCGGCATTGAGCATGTGGGCGCCGAGGCCAACACCCAGGGCCCCGATGTACAGGGCGATGAACGCCGCCGAGATCTTCCTGACCACCGTGACACTCCTTCCATGGAATGCAGGCCCAACCCTCGGTCGCCCGACCGATTCTGGACCAGAATGTCCCGTTTCCCGGGAGTGGCCGGAAGTATTCAGGGTTTCGCCAAATCGGTCAAGCCCTGTTGATCCGATCATTGCCAGGCGGGCCCGACAGCGTCTGCCGCAGCGCGAAGCCGCGCAAACCAGGTGGATCTATGAGGAACTCACGGTCGCTTGACGGACTTCCCCTCCCTGCCGAGCAGTCCGTGCCGACAGCCCAATTCCCAACCGGGGACACTGGTGGCCTCCCGCCCTCGGGTTTCCGACCAAGGCTTGCGCAATCGCTGGCACCGTCACAATCGCTACAACCTTCACGGGATATTCTGCAAAATTCCGGATTGGCGGTCGTTCATCGGTTTCCGCTGTTGACCAATCCCCAGCAGCGGTAGTTTGGCAACCTGAGGACGGACCGCGCGGTCTGGTGACCCATTCGAAATGGTCTCCCCACCGGCCCGTGGGTTTGATCTTCTGGCCGGGCAATTCCTGTTTCCCGAGATGACGAGGTCGCGATGCCACCCCCGATTCCCCCTCCCGCCAAACGGGTGCTGCGAGGCTATTCGATCGACCCCAGCCTGGCGCTGTCCCTGTCGACCCTGCCGATTCATGAAATCAGGTACGAAGTCGACTGGGAGCCACTGACCCCCCATCCCGTCCCCCCCTGCGAGAAATTCCTGCAGCAAGAGAACTCGCCGCTGGTATCTCTGTCGGTGGGAAGCTATCCCCAGGGGGAGTACGTGGAACTCGTCGACATCGACCCCGCGAGTCAATTGTATTACGAACCGGTCAATCTGGATCATCCGCACCTGCTGGCACAGGACGGCTACCAGCCGGATGTGGGAAATCCGCAATTCCACCAGCAGATGGTCTACGCCGTCATGATGACCACCATCCGCAATTTCGAACGCGCCCTGGGTCGCCGAATCCAATGGGCGGAACGCGTTCCTCACCACAAGCAACCCGACCCGGAGGACGAAAGCCCGGACGATGTCTCAGAAACCGATCAGTCCCGCCAGGTGCTGAATTTCCAGTTCGTAAAGAGACTGCGGGTTTACCCGCACGCGTTGCGGCAGGCCAATGCCTTTTATGATCCGGAACGGAAGGCCCTGCTGTTCGGCTATTTCCGCTCGACTCCGAGCGACCCGAAACTGCAGTTGCCAGGCACCACGGTCTTCACCTGCCTCAGCCACGACATCATCGCCCATGAGACGACGCACGCGATTCTGGATGGACTGCACCGGAGGTACATTCATCCCACCCATCCCGACACGCGGGCCTTCCATGAGGCCTTCGCCGATATCGTCGCGCTGTTCCAGCACTTCACCTTTCCCGAGGTGCTGAGGCATCAGATCGCGCTCACCCGGGGAGACCTGTTGCAGCAGAATTTGCTGGGGCAATTGGCCCAGGAGTTTGGCCGCGCCATGGGGGGCTATGGAGGTTTGCGAGACGCCCTGGGGGGATTCGACCAGAATCAACAATGGCAACCAAAGGTCCCCAACCCCGACGACTACCGCACCGTGATGGAGTGTCATGCCCGCGGTGCGATTCTGGTGGCAGCGGTCTTCGACGCATTCCTGAATGTCTATCGGGGGAGAATCAAAAAGCTGCTGCGCATCGCGACCGGGGGGACGGGCATCCTCCCCCAGGGGGAACTGCACCCCGACCTCGTGGACGAACTGGCCGACAAGGCTGCCGACACGGCGCGGACTGTGTTGCGGATCTGCATCCGGGCGCTCGACTACTCCCCACCCGTCGATCTGACCTTCGGAGATTATCTCCGGGCGTTGATCACCGCCGACTGCGACATGGTCGCCAACGACCGTCTGGGATACCGCGTCGCTTTCGTCGAAGCCTTCCAGAAGCGGGGCATCTCGGTCCCCGAGATCCACTCCATGGCGGTCGACAGCCTCCGCCATCCCCGGCTCGACAACCCACTGAAGGGAGAACGCCGCACGCTGTTGGGGAACTTTCTGCGGGAGGTGAAATCCCGGATCGCCTACGCCCCCGATCGCGAGCGTCTCTATTGGGCCACGCGCAACGTGGTCCATGGAATCGGCTCCAGGGAGGGCACCGCTCAAGAGCCGACGGAACCCAGTCCCCCGGGAAAAAACCAGAATCTGCAGTCGCTCCTGCAGTCCTTTCTGACGACCAACGAAGTCGATTCCCGGCAATTGCAGGAATTGACCGGACTGATGTTTCCCGGCCCCGTGGGCGGGACGCAGGCGCAAGTCCGCAAGGCGTGCGTACAAAACGGCTTCGAATACGGCTACCTGACAGAGAACTCCGCCTCATACGTCATCGACAAGCTGTGGCTGGCCAACCGTGCTGGTCCCGACGGCAGGATCCTGGACCATGTGATCGTCAACCTGGTCCAGAAGCGGGGAGTCTCCTTCACCCAATCGGAATCGGGCGACTGGGTCGTCGATGAAACCGGATTTTTCGTCGTCGACAACCCTCACGAGTCCAAACGGCCCGATGATCACATCATTTTTCGCGGCGGCTGCACGCTGGTCTTCGACCTGGAAACGCAGCAGTTGTTGTACGCCATCAAAAAGGATGTCAACGACCACCATCGCATGCTTCGACAGTTCCTGTTCGAGCAGGACGACGCTGGCGCAATGAACCTCAGCTACTTCCAGGCTAAAGACCTGCAGAGTCTCTCGGGGCCTTTTGCCTTCATGCACTCCCACCATTCGCCGGGTGAACACTCCCATGGCTGACAAAAAACAGCGGGTGACCCAGATCAAGGTGCGCATGTATCGCCAGGGATTTGGCGATTGCTTCCTGCTGCAGTTCTTCGCGAAGACCGAACGGGTCTTTACGATGCTGATTGACTGCGGCATCAAGCTCAATACCTGCCGCGACGAATGCCCGATCGAACGCGTGATGGACGACCTGCGGCGGGAACTGGCCCCCCAGGGTAAAAAAGGAGGTCCCCCCACGCTCGATGTGCTGGTTGCCACGCACGAGCATTGGGACCACATCGCGTACTTTCACCCCGAAACGACCACGAAGTC
>CAIOTJ010000134.1 GCA_903861195.1 uncultured Planctomycetaceae bacterium
CCATGACCGAGGCGAGGAATATCAACCGCTCCTGCAGCCAGACCTGGCGGTGTTCGTACGACCGCTGGGTCAACGGATCCCACCCGCACAGCATCGACCGGCGGACACAGCGGTTGATGCAGTGATAAACCCCCACCTCCTGGGGATCGAACACGAACTGGCGAGGCAATCGTGACATGGACCACCCGGGGCAGGAATGCAAGACGGGGAGGGGAACAGGGAGCGGGGATCAATCGCCGGACAAACGGGTTCTGGTGAATACTGTGTACACAAGATATTCCACCCTGTCTAGTGTACACACAAAAATCCGTACACTTCTTGTGAAAGGCGCGTAAAGCATTTTGCGGAAATGACTTAGGGCAGATTGCAGGGGTGTTCAAACAAAGGGTGGCCCCTGCCTAGCCCTGCCTAGCCCGTTTGGATCACTGGCAAAGACTGACTTTGGCGATTCTCAATAGAGACATCGCGCACCGACGGTCTCCGGACGGGACCACCGCTCTCATCGACCCAGCGTAGCCAGACAAAGTCGCCTCCGAACTCCCTGGGATCATTCCATTCGGTGGCCCCTTGCAAATCAACTATCTGCGGACCCAGATGACGAAGTCTTTGCGCACCACAATCCCGCTGATTGTCTTGGACTTCGTCCGACCCATTGATTTAAATCACTGGTTGTTGGATTGTGCTCCAACATCCTTCGTTAGGAATCTGCTCAAAACCAGGAAACCCCCTCCAACGTAATGCGAGTCGGATGAGACCGACAAAACTGAGACAATGTCTCTCATTGAGAACCAAGGCGTCAATGCCAGGAGCCTGGGCGGCCAGCTGATAAGGAGGGCCTCCACTGACATTTGCTTTATGAAGATGATCAGGGCTGAAGTCGATTCGAAATGGGATTCGTTGGTGACCGTCGAGCGACAGCCACTCCTTGTATAAATAATCCACGTAATCTACCGTAACGTCACAGACGAACGCATCCGTCACGATGATTTCGGACATCGTTGTGTGATCACCGAAATCGTAACCGCTTTTGTTCCAGTCGGGATGTGATCCAGTGAGATCAATAGTTCCAATTTCACAAAGCCATGCCTCTAAAGCGACCGGCAAGAAGATTTGTCGATTGCGGAATTCGGCAATCCTGTCAGCGATCTGGTATTCCGGAGGACTGATCGGTCCATTTGGATTTACAAATCGATAATCCTGTTGATCCAGCTGTTCGATGATCATCTTGAATAGGTCGCCTGCCTTCCGCATCATCTGCCTGGCATAGCGGGTCACATCGGATCGAAAGCCGGTGTCGCCAAGGCGATAATCCTGGCTCACTAGAATTGCCCATTCCAAATGGATGCGATTCAGTGGCCATTCATGGTAGATGTCAGTTGGAAAACTCATTATTGGCTGTCTGGGTTGGTGACTTTGATGCCGCGATCTCGGAGTTGCTGAGCACAATTGTGCTCATCGGGTCCACAAGGTAAACGCCTCGATGTTCCGACTCGTGTCAGATCGGCAATCGCTTCCATGAGTTCCTCCTCCGCATGCAGATCTGTCCGTGATGGTACCGGTTCCACTCCGAGTCTTCTTGCCGCATCCCTCATCCCACTATCAAGCCCGTTGCTCGAGCCCACATAGAGCCGGCCCGTTGCATCCTCGCCCACCGCGATTGTTCGTCGACTTGCGGCAATTGGATGTCCGGATGTTCGAATCTCGTCGGCAACTGCATGTAATCCTCGAGCTGGAGAGGCTCTTTTCGAAGTCCAGTTTACAATCTCGGTGAACCACTTTGTTACCCAAGGCCCGGCATAATGCAACCCGACACGGAAAAGTCCTCCAAACACAAATCCATACAATGCAGACGACAATGTCTGAGTGACGGTCTTTCCACGCAAGCCAGCATCAACGGCGGTTCCGGCGGCCCCTGCCAGACCGTCCGCAGCAATGGCACCTGTCAGTCCTGCACCTGCGAGCGGTGGGCCCACGACGGCCGCAGTGAGTGTTCCAACTCCTGCGGCCACTGAACCGATCACACCTCCTGATATGGGATCTCCCCCCCGTGCATCCGAGGTGGCCATCCCGCCGACTCCAACAATACCAACTGCAATCAGACCTCCTCCTGCAGTTGTCAATCCTCCTGCGCTGGGGACCAGGCCCACACCAAAAACCGAGGTCGCTATTCCCGCGCCGGCCAGACCGGCGACCAACACTCCTGCAGTGGCACCTGCGGCGAGACCGATACCCCCGGCAACATAGAAAGTCGTCTGCATACCTGTGCCCATAGCCGCAGGGTTGTTCAGGTAGTAGCAATATTCCTGCCATCCCGTCAGTGGCCCTTGGTTTCCGCTCGAATCTGGCAGAGGGTCGTCAACATTGGCACTGACTGCGACATCCTGCGAGGGAATCATCCCACTCGGATCCACCCACAACGTCGCCCCATTCCCCACATACCGGCTGAGGTTGACATCGCCGGCGGCGAAGCCGAGGGGGTCTTCGCTGAGGAACCGGCCGGCGCGGGGGTCGTACCAGCGGGCGCGGTAGAAGTAGAAGCCGGCGGCGGGGTCCCATTCCCGGCCGGTGTAGGCGAACCAGGGTTGGAACTGGCTGTTCGTCTGGCTGACGATCTGGCTGAAGGTGTCGTAGCGGACGTGGTTGACGACCGTGGTGGTGCCGGTGGTGGCGTTGTATTGCACCAGGTCGCGGACGGTGCCGAGGTTGTCGCCGAGGCTCCAGGTGACTGTCCCGGTCGTACTGGTGGAGGCAGCGCTGAGCTGCTCGTCGGCCAGGATTTCGTCGGTGGCCGGGCCGTAGAGGTAGCGGTTGGTGAGGGCGTTGGTCGAGCCTGAGAACGCGAGGATCAGGTCTTCGCCGTCGTAGACGAACCGCTGTGTCGTCTCGAGGACCCCGTTGCCGTCGGCATCGACTCTTCGGGCGATTCGCCGGTCGAACAGGTCGTAGGTGTACTCGACTCCGGCCTGCCTCGTGCCCGTATCCGAGTACGTGGTGACGCTGGTCAGCCGGTTGCGGTGGTCCCAGGCGAGGACCTGGTACTGGCCGGTCGCCGGGTCCGGTTGCCTTCGGCATCGTATTGGTAGTCGTATTTGTCATCGGCCAGCAGGCGGTTGTTGGTCCCGGTCG
>CAIOTJ010000135.1 GCA_903861195.1 uncultured Planctomycetaceae bacterium
ACGGTGAGATCGCCATCAGCCCGCGCCGGGTGCTGATCGAGATTCGCAGGGAAATGGCTGGGCCTCGAGCCCGGCCCAACCAACGCTCAACCTACTTACAACGGCTGAACAATTGCCGGGCGGCAACAAGGCAGCAGCGCGGCCTGAAGGCTACCCGAGAGTGGCCGCGTCGCAAATCCCGGAGGGGATAGACGGACTGCCGGATGAGGAGGCGGAGCGTGCAGACAGCCACGATTTCACCCCGGCAGAGAGTTACTGGGATTACGATCGACGGCGGCGGGCCCAGAGCCCCAGCAAGCCGACCCCCAGACCGACCAACGAGAATGTGGAGGGTTCGGGAATGGCATACACAGCGGTGAACGTCCCGGTCGCCTGCGTCTGGCCGGTGATGTCTAAAACACCTGAACTGGTCGAATACGACTGGATTACGAAGCGATTGAGACCCGTCAAAGTGAACGGAGTTTCGAAGTCGGTTTTGGTATACAACCGGCTTTGCGAGAGATCGCTCCCCCCATTGGGCGTTGATCCGAAGCCGACCCCCGCCTGGACCACACTCCCGCCGAGACTGTTGGAATACGATCCAACTGCCATATCGGTGGGATTGACGAAGTGAAAAGATCCCACATCGGTGATCGTCATGGTCACCATTCCGTCCAGATGCCACACCTCGTACTGGTATGGTCCCAGAGGAAACGAGTCGTTGTGAAATCCAGCGGGATTTCCGGTCTGGGTCATGCTGAACGTCTTGTTGGCGAACGCCACCCCATTCAGCGTGCCGGTGATCGTCGACGCGCCACCGTCAAGCGTATACGTCAGCAACGCCGCCTCCCCTGTTCCCGCCGAGGCCATCACCACGGTGAAGGCCAAACCCAACAACCAAGCCCGCATCGAACAAACCATCGAAACTCTCCGGGTGCAAAAACACGACCATTCGTCACCCCATTCCATGGGGACACCCAGAATCTAATGGGACAGGAACAAAATCGCAAATCCACCACGACCGCAAAATGGAAATGGGAAAATGGAAATGGGACAGGTCCATATTCCGGCAGCGGTCGGAACTGTTGTCAGCAACAGTTCCTGACACTTCGTGACGCCATATCCCGTTCGCGCTTCAAGGTCTCCCAGCGGCCCAGCATGGGGTTCCTCTCGCGGCGGTCGATGCCCGGCAGGTTTAGCCGCTTCAGCCCGGCCAGGGAGTTGATGGCCCCCTGACCCTTGCTGGGCTCGCCAAAATCAATCACCTACATTTCAGGATATTCATCGCGATTGCTCATCAGATCAAGCAACTGATCGATCCCGTGATTCCGCCGCGAGTTCGTACAGTTCGAACCTGCATCCACCTCGCCCACTCAAATACTTCCCCGTAGGGGATACTTCCCTCAGCCTGGGGTTGTCGCGCAGGCGACTACCCCAGGTCGCCATCCCCACCATGACCCCTATCCTGTAAGGATTGCTTTCCACACCTTGTCTGATGGATTGGGGATCCATCGTTGAGCGAGCCCACGACCAAATAGCGACGTTGGGGGCTAGCGACGTTGGGGGCCACCCTAAGCGACGTTGGGCGACGTTGGGGGCCACCCTATGTTTGCGAACCTTTTGCGAAGTAAGCATTCGCCCAACCGGTTGTTGGTATTGGACCGGACCTTGTTATTCGTAGGGGAGGTGGGTAAAGACAGCGAGTATGGAAGGTGTTGTGCTGGAACGGAGTTCAGTGCTTGGGGCGAGGTCGGACGCGAGCCTCGTGGAGGAGTTGCTGCGCGAGGTGCGTGAGCTGCGTCGGGAGGCCGCCGAACTCCGCCAGGAAGTGGCGGAGCTGCGTGCCGAGAACCTCGAACTGCGCCAGCAGGTCGGATACTGGAAGGAAATGCATCGCCGGGCGGCGGATCGGGCCGCGAAGCTGGAGCTCGAGGTCGACCGACTCCAGGGGGAGAATCGCCTGCTGCAGGCGCGGCTGTTCGGCTCCCGGACCGAGCAGGCCGGCACCAACCGCTCGTCGCAGTTGGAGGGAGTGGATGACGATCAGCCCGCGCAGCCTGTTCGCGGGCGCGGTCAGACCCGGGGGCGTCCGGGACCACGGCGGCGGGATCATGGCCACCTGCCCGTGGTGGAGGAGTCGCGGGAGTTGTCCGCCGAGCAGTTGGCCTGTCCGCAGTGCGGAATCGCGGCGACTCCCAGTGGCTCGGCGGATTCCGAGGTGCTGGAGGTTGAGGTTCGGGCATACCGGCGGCGGATCCGGCGGAGCAGGTATCAGCGGACCTGTCGTTGTGGATGCGTCCCACGCACGCTGACGGCACCGGTCGCGCCGAAACTGATTCTCAAAGGAAGCCTCGGCATTTCAATTTGGGCGCGGTTGTTGACCGGCAAGTTCCTGGGCCATCAGCCGATCAGTCGGCAACTGAAGCAGTGGCGTCTGCAGGGCCTGAATCTGTCCCCCGGGACGATCGGCGGCGGTTTTCAGCGTCTGGAACCGTTGTTTGGCCCGGTCTACGAAGCGTTGTTGAAGCGCGGTTCGCTGGCGTCCCTGGCGCAGGCGGATGAAACCCGCTGGCTGATGTTCGTGGATCACGAGGACAAGGTGGGCCATCGCTGGTGGCTCTGGGCGTTTCTCACGCAGGACGCGGTGGTGTTTCGCCTCGATCCCACCCGCAGCCATGCGGTCCCCGAGGAACATTTCCGCGACTCGGACTCACTGGTCGTGATGGTGGATCGCTATTCCGCCTACAAGGCGATGGCCCCGGTGAAGGAGGGGCGAATTCGACTGGCCTTCTGTTGGGCCCACGTGCGGCGCGACTTCATCGAAGTGGCCAAGGGTTGGGCCGAACTGCGGCCATGGGCCATCGTCTGGCTGCGGCGAATCCGCGACCTGTATCGGGCTCACCGGCAACGCCGGGAACATCCTTGGGAGACCGCGCCCTCACAATCCGGCGACCTGGAGGTCCGCCGGATCGTCGGCGAGATGCGGGAGCAGGCGGCCCGGGAACTATCCGACGCCCAACTCCGTCAGCCGTGTCGGAAGGTCTTGGACAGTCTCCAAAATCACTGGAAAGGACTGGTCCGGTTCGTGGACGATCCGCGGATCCCGCTCGACAACAACGCCGCGGAGCGGGTGCAACGCGGTCCTGCGGTGGGACGCAAGAATTACTATGGCTCGGGGGCCCTGTGGAGCGGCCAACTGGCAGCCAGCCTGTTCTCGATTTTCGCCACGTTGGAACTCTGGAACGTGAATCCCGAGAAATGGCTGCTTGGCTACCTCGGAGCGTGTGCGGAAAATCAGGGGCAAGCCCCCGCTGACATCGCGGCATTTTTACCGTGGAACACCGCAACGGCCTCCCCTCCCGAGAAAGTGGTCGACGCGGTCGAAAGTTCCTGACCTGCGGCTCAGCGTGATCAAAGCCAGCAGGCGGATTGACGACCCGCAAACGCCCACCCGGCGAATTTGTCGGTGACGTGATGTTGACTGCTGCGCGCAACGTGTTGGGCGAATGCTTACCAAGAATCCACCTTAAAATGTTTCTGGATATCGTCTTACGAGAATCTGGGTGTAACTGAACATTTTTGGTGTGTGTACACTAGCATGTGTTTTGTATCGCGTGTACACAGTATCCACCAGAACCGGTGGTTCCGGTGCCCTGCTCTCGTCACTACTCCCCTTCGCCTTTCGCTCCGTTCCAGGTGGTCCATGTCACGATTGCCTCGTCAGTTCGTGTTTGAGCCCGAGGAGGTGGGGGTTTATCACTGCATCAACCGCTGTGTCCGCCGGTCGATGCTGTGCGGGTGGGATCCGTTGACCCAGCGGTCGTACGAACACCGCCAGGTCTGGCTGCAGGAGCGGTTGATATTCCTCGCCTCGGTCATGG
>CAIOTJ010000136.1 GCA_903861195.1 uncultured Planctomycetaceae bacterium
TGGTGGTGCCGGGATTTTCACGATTGGACGAAATCTCCGATGACCAGCGTGATTTCTGGAGTCAATCCTATCCGAGGAATCACAATTTTGTGCTGGGCAAGAGCCGTCTGATTCCTTCCCGGCGCTTGGCCGAACGGTTGCTGCAACTGACGGTGCACTATCCACGTTCCGCGCGCAGTCTCGTGGATTTGAGCTGCTCCAAGGGATACTTCGTCTTCCACGCCCGTTGCCAGATGGGAATGGAACGGGTCCTGGGGGTGGATATCGACCAGAACACTCTCGACAACTGTCACTTGCTGAACTCGCATTTCGCGCTCCGCCACGGAACAACATTCACCGAACTGCGTCTGCAGGACCTCGCGCACCAGGCCGAAGTGGCCGAGGCGGACTTCGATGTGGCGTTGTTGGTGAATACCTACCAGTACATGCGGCTGGGAAGTGGCCTGGAGCCAGCGGCCGGCAGCAGCCATCGCGAGCTGTTCCACATGCTCTCCAAGGTGTGCCGCGGCCGATTGATTTTCCACAACCGCCTGGAATTGAGTGACCTGCAGGAGAGTGTCCGGAGCGAGGCCCGGGCCGACGCGACAGCCGACTATCACCCCGCGGAGATCCTGGCGGCCGCCAGCGAATTCTTCCAGATCCGACGGGCAGGAGGATCGGCACTCCGGCCGATCCTCCTGCTGGACAATCGGCGAGGCTTTACCTGGCGGGAATCACTCTGAGTTTCTGAAATCCCGACTGATCGCCATCCCCCCCCTGCACGAAGGGCGGGATGGCCTTGGGACCCGCACCAAAAAATCGTCCGACCCCAATTCCCGGGCCCTCGATCGTTTCGAAGAGTGGCGACTCATGTTCACTCGTCCCCCGCTATCAATCCGGGATGGGGTGGATGCCCGGATGCCGGTCGGTGAACAGGATTCTGGCCTTGAACCGACTTTGCGGGTAGAATTCGGGAATGGTCAGTCGCGTCTCGTCCCCAGCCCTCCGTGACCGCCGGCACAACATGGCGCATCGGAGAGGCTCTGGTCCGCGTGGCGACCATGCGGGCTGTGACCATGTTCGCCGGGCGGCGGCTTCGCTGGACTATGTACTGGTCATTGGGGTCGTGTTTCTGCTGGGAGGGTTGAGCCTCGTTCTGAGTTCGAAGATCATGGTGTTGGCCTACGACATGATCTGTGCCCTCGTCTCATGGCCGTTTCTGTAATGACAGACTTTCTGTCGTGTGATCATTGAGCGGGAGCGTCTTCCATGCCGACCAAGTCCAGATTCAAGCGTCTGCTGTCTCAGCTGCACCGCGATGAGCGCGGGGGGGTCAGCCTGGAGACCATTCTGATCATCGGCGCCATCGCCCTGCCGATCCTGATCTGGACCATCAAGTTCGGTTGGCCCAAGATCCGCAATTATTTCGACCGGGGACTGCAGAATCTCGAGAACAACACCAACAACGCCACGAACGGCAACAACTGATCCCGCGGGCCGTCGACCACGAGATGCCCGATGATCGGCCAGACTCTGATCCTGCTGCTGGTGCTGGTCTGTGCCGTTACCGATCTGGTTTGGCACAAGATCTACAACGCCATCACTTATCCGGGCATTCTGGCAGGATTGCTGTTCAGTCTGGAACCTGTTGGCTGGGGGGCTGCCGGCGGTTTTGAAGACAGTCTCAAGGGGCTGGCTGCCTGCGGGGGCCTGATGGTGGCGGCGTTTTTGTTGTTTGAGGTAGGTGGGGGTGACGTCAAGCTGCTGGCCATGGAGGGTGCCTGGCTGGGTCTGGAACGGGGTTTGGAGTGCCTGCTCTGGACATTTGTGATTGGGGGGGCCGTGGCCCTCGCCATCCTCGTCTGGAAGCTCGGAACCTGGAACCTGGTAAAGGCGGTTTCCCGCCATCTCCTGTGGAGTCTGCGGTTGGGACGGGCGATTCCGTTGAGTGTCGAAGAGAAAGCGGCCTTGCAACCCCCGCTCTACCTGGCGGTGGCTGCCGTCCCCGCCCTCTGCATCGTGGCACTCGACCTGGCGGGAACACATTCCTGAGACCACAGACACTCCGTTCATGAACACTTCCACCTGCCAAGTTTTGATGCGGTTTGCAGGAGCACACCATCTTCCTTCGGAATGAGGCGGGGATCCAGACTGATGCCTCCGGCGCGTGTCCGGTTGCATCCTGATGCGGAAGGTCTTCTGGAAGCCTTCATCGATTGCGGTTCCACATCGCTCCTTCAACACGGCACTTACCATGTTCAAGGCCATCGTAACCGCCTGGTTCCCGTGGGCGGGCTGGATGTTCGCTGCGTGGCTGGCCCTGGGACTGGTGGTCAAACTCGCGGGCGGGCGATGGCGCTGGTCGCGGCTGCGACGCATGCATCAGTGCGAATCGGGCAGCGTGCAAACCCTGGGCTTCGTGCTCACGCTGCCCGCCTTCATGCTGCTGGCGATGTTTATCGTGCAGGTCAGCCAGGTGATGATCGCGATCACCATCGTGCATCAGTCGGCCTTCGCGGCAGCCCGGTCCGCGAGTGTCTGGATCCCGGCCACCACCACCCTGCCCGGCTCAAACCAGATCCGCGAGCTGCCCAATCAGCTGGACAGCACCGACCTGGGTCAGACGCAGTTCCCCCAGTGGGGGGCGTTTCCCGCACAACGTCGCTCAGTCGTCCCGGGGAGCAAGACCGAACGGATCTGGCGGGCGGCGGTCCTCGCCTGCACCCCCGCCGCTCCCTCCTGGCGGACCACGGTTCAGGAACCTCGCGGCAGTCAACTTTCCGAGTCGTTGTTCCAGTTCTACACCCGGCTGGTTCCCCGGACGGCGGGAAACGCCGCCATGCGCGGCCGACTGCAGCGCAAACTCGACTATGCCCAGTGGAATACCCTGGTTGAACTGAGGGGCCGGGATGCCAATGGATCCACCGGCCCCACCTACAATCCGTACCCGGGCTATTGGTCGAGCCGCCGGGATGAACAAACCGGTCAGACCGTCCCGTTCTGGGTCGACTGGAACCCTGCGGAACTGAATTGGGAAGAGCCGGTCACCGTCAGCGTTTATCACAATTTCGCCCTGCTACCCGGACCAGGCCGATTCCTGAGCCAATGGCTGGGAGGCAGTGGGATCCCCGACCTCGTCAGCCGCCACCTGCGCGACATGCGCCAGGCCAATCCTGGCGTCTACCAGAAAGGACTCTACGTCGTCCCCCTCAAGGCCCACGCCACACTGCAGATTGAAGGCCTCAAGTCGGTGATCCCGCATGTCCAGTCTTACTGACAAAGCAGCGGGCATGGAACGCCCCCGATCGTGGCTGGGCCGCATCACACGCGGCACCGCCGATGCGTTCGTTCTTGTCATGGCGGCGCGCCTGGCTCGACTGCGGGGCCTGCACCGGGATGAGCGGGGCGTGCTTTCGGTGATGTCGCTGATCTTCATCCTGGCGCTGGCCATGCTGCTGGGTATGATCATCAACGTGGGTCAACATGTTGACGACAAACTCAAAATGCAGAACGCGGCGGATGCCGCGACCTATTCCTCGACCGTCGTCCTGGCCCGCGGTATGAATGCCGTGGCATTTTCGAATCATCTGCTGTGCGACACCTTCGCCCTGACGGCGTTTCTGCGCGAAGCCCGCGATCGAAACGCCGAATCGATGACTCCCGCCATCCTGCAGGCCTGGTCGAATGTGGGGGGGATTCTTGATCGGGCGGCCGCCCGGGGGGCCTTCCCACTGCACCCCAAGTTCCAGACCGCGGGGGCCGCCATTACGGCCAAGGTCCCGCTGGAACAGGAGGCGGTCCGGACCTATGGAGAACTTGGGTCGGCAGTGGCCGCGGAAGTACTCCCCCCCCTGGAATACTCCTTGCGCGAACGGCTGATTCCCGAATACCAGCGGGCACTGGTGCAAACCATGCCCCTGGTTGCCCAGTCGGTGGCGAACACCGTCTCACTGCGCCACGGCCAGCATCCCGACAACAAACAGGACAAAAGCATCAACCGCCGCCGGGGGGTCCAGGTGGGGGTCTTGTGGCGTACCTCGGTGCAGCCGGCCGGCTTTCCTGATGAACGGGATCCTCTGCTGCGAACGCTGCCTGCGATTGATCCTGCGCCGGGAGCCCTGACGGGACAGGCCCCCCCGGTTCCCGATCCCACCCCCGATGGACTTGAAGGGCTCGATTTTGCCGCAATTCCCAACGCCAATTTCTACTTCCAGCGATCGTTTCTGCAGCGCGAACAACTGGCCCGGGACTACCTGAATCAGTGGGTCAACGACCGGCTGCGGTTCTTCGCGTACGAGGGGAAGATGTCGCAGTATTTCCCGCTGTACCACGCCTTCGCCTGTGGGCAGTTGCTGCGGCTGCTGAATGAGGAGTACCCGCAGTCCAACCTGCCGCACATGATCCGCCTGGCGCCGAACGGTCTCGATCCCAACCGATTTCGGGACTGCACCGACTGCCTCGACGCCGCCCGAGACTACCTCGATCAGGGCTTCATGTTCGTGGGCGTGTCGTACCGCCGACCCGTGCCGGAAATGCAGCCGGGGCTCTATCGCTGGGCGCTGGGCCACGACCCTCTCGCGTTTGGACAGGCCCAACTCTTCATTCCCCAGGCGCGCATGTGGTGGCACGACGGCAGCCCGGGAGGAAGTTCCAACTCGAACATCGGCGGCGGGGGATTTGGCGTCCCGATTGACATTCCCCTCGATCCGGTCACCAGCGGGCCCACCCCGCCTGGTTGGCATCACGACAACTGGTCGGCCGACTGGAGCCTGTGGAACCAGAACTGGACGGTGCGTCTGGTTCCCGCCACCCATCCAAATGTCGCCACCATTCTGCAGACTCATCCCCCGGCCGGGGCCCTGGCCACGGGACAGCCGCTGCAGGTGGTGTTGCCCAACTTCGGTGGCCTCGACATGTCGCGGGTGCGCGACCTCAACAATCATTAAGGAGAGGGACATGCAGAGACAACCGATTCGCCCCTCTCGCCGATCGAAGCGGCCGCGGCGGGTTCCACCGTCCCGACGCCGGGCTGGCCTGGCCCCGCTGGAACTGGTGCTGGTCCTGCCCCTGCTGATGATGGTCCTGGCGCTGATGATCAACTTCGCCCACCAGGTCGCCTGGAAGACACAGGCCCAGACGGCGTCACGGCAGGCGGTCTGGCGGCAGCGCCCCACCCACCTGGCTGGCTCGCGGGATCGTCCTCCGCGCAACTGGGAACCTCCGGCCACCATGTCGGTCGCCACGGCCCCGCCCCCTCCCCTGTTTCCGCAGGACCCCTACGACAACTACTCGGCGCTCCGCGGACCGGTCCTGCGCGATCCGCAAATCGGGGGGCCCACCGCCCAACTGCAGGTCGACCGGGGCCTGCTGCAGCTCAATGACGATCTGGTGCAAGGCCAGGCCTCGATCAACCGCGAGGTCGTGCTGCTTCCCCGGCTCTATCAGATCGCATTCGATGTGAAGCATCCCCTGCTGCAAAGCGAGTGGCGGTTCCATGACCTGGGCTATGGCGACAACCAAGAGCGTCGCTCGCTGAAGTTGTATTCTTACCTGCCCGGCCCCGAAGTGACCCAATGGGGGCTCGAGACACAGCGGGCGTTCCTGCAGATTGTGCAGGCCCCCTTTCGGCCCGCTCTGGCGATCCTCGACAAGGATCAGGAGCTGGCCGCCTGGTTCGGATCGCCTCCCGACTTTCATCCGCAGGCCTCGCGCCCTTGTGTGCTCGACCGCGACCTCGTGTACCGCACGGTGGTGCAACCGCTGATCGACCGGATCCAGGGGCCCCAGGGAGGTGGCCGGGGAGGCGTGCCCGAGAACATGGCCCAGACGTTCATCCGCATGTACCGGGAACAGATTGCGCAATTGATGCTGCAAAACCCTCCTCCCCAGGCACAGATCCAGGCCCTGCAGCGGAAAATCGATGAGCTCACTCAATTCCTTGGCACACTGAATTGATCAGTGGTGTCTTCCCCGTCCCGTCCGACGCCCCTCCCGGGTCTGCTCTTCCCGAAGACTCCTGCCCCACGGTCTCGCGCCAGTGACTGCCCTTCCGGTCGTCCCCCCATCACCGCCCTCCCCTCCCGGTGGGCCACCAGGGGGACTTTGGAGAAGACTGACCGGACGGGCAGTTGACCTGGCCGTGATCGGCATTGTCCTGGCCACCAGCCTGACGGTCGGACGACAGTTGATCGAATGGTGGCACGACGACAGCGGACTTGAAGGCCCCCGGGCTCCCGTTGGTGTCGACCTTCCCGCGTGGGATGGCCACGACGGACCGCTGCTGGTGGAGTTCGGCCGACTGCCAGTCCAGATGCGGCAGGAACTGATCCAGGGCTCCCTCGACGAAGCCCAACAGGCACTCCGTGACCGGCTGGCCCGGTCGTTGGCCAGCAGTCCCCAAGCATCAGACAGTCGTGGGGCGAATGAGCAACGCATTCTCGAACTCGTCAGTCAATTGCCTCCTCCTGTCATCTGGACGCGCGCGGGGCTGGTGACCGATTTCGAGGAACAACTCTTGGGGGCCCTCGCCATTCGACTGGGGCCCGGCGAGACTTTGCCAGAGCGGATTCTGACGGGACGACTGACCGCCTGGGGCTTGCTTTGGCCCGCTCCCGACAGGGCGTGGCGGCTCTACGAATTCCAGCGGGTGGCCTCCACTTCCAACGACGACCCGCTGCGTATCGATGGTCCTCCCGAATCGGTCCGCCTCCTGGCGGTCGGCCATGCCGAGTCAGGTGCCCTGCTCGCCTTCCGCGGGCCGGGAACGCTGGGAGCCTGGCAGTCCGCCTTTGACGAAGAACTCACCTCGCATGGCTGGCAGCGGCTGGGAAACTGGCAAGGTCCAGAAGGGTCCCGGGGAGCGCAGTTTTCCCGCCCCAACCCCCGGGGGCGTGAACTGGCAGATCTGAGGCTGGTTCGCGACAATTCGGGAACGCTGCTGGCGATGGTTCAAGTTCTGCGGGAACGATCGACTGCTCCGCCAGACTTGACCCCAGGAACGCGCTGAAGGACGGAATTTCATGAGGGGGACTCCCGGATTCTTGCTGGCCGTGGGCCTTGGCCTGATTGGAGCCGTCGTCAATTGGCTGTACCTGGCGCAGAAGGCCCGCCAACTGGATCATCTCGACTTCGTGGGAATCCGGGAGGATGTGACCATCAATCCCGGTGACCGTTTCCAAAAGGACAATTTCCTGCGGATCCCGGTCCCGCAGCACGCCGTGGGGGGCCTGCAAAAGGCGGCCGTCACCTGGACAGCCCTCGATACCGTCGTGGGCATGCCCGCCACCAAGAGCTACAGCCCGGGCGAGATCGTGCTGTGGCAGGATCTGAAGACCCCCGCCGTCACCGACTTGCTCGACACACTCGGCCCGAACGACGTCGCGGTGGGGGTACCGATCGACACCCGCACGGTGGTGGTCCAGAATCTCAATCCGGGGGCGCAGGTCTCGTTCATCACCCCCCGTCTGGGCAGCCTGGGGCCGACTCCGGCCGGGAGCGAGAAAATCCAGGTTCCGGAGTTTGTCGGGCCATTTGAGATTCTCGCCCTGGGGACCCGCAAGGGGCAGCTGCAGGTTCTCCAGAGTTCGGGAGGGTCTTCGACACAGGAGACCACCATGACCATTCGAGTGCGGAATATGGATGGCAAACCGGAAGAGAAGTGGCGACAACTGCTGGAGGTGATGCGGGCCAGCAACAGCGCACCGCTGGGGGTCATCCTGCATGGCAAGGAGGGGCCCCGTGGCAAAGGAAGCGAGGGGAAGAAATAGGCTGCCTGGAATTGGCCGCACGAACGCAATCTCACCTCATCGCGATGGATTCCTGAGATGAAAGTCTGGTTCAACAAGATCCACGACAGCCGACGATCGATGATCGAGATCACCGACAGCGTGATCCACATTGGCCGCGATCCGGGCAACACCATCGTGCTGCAGAGTCCACTGGTCTCGAAACGGCATGCCGTGGTGACCACGGCCGGCGGGAAACTGCGTCTGGAAAACGTGGGACTCAATGGCTGCCTGGTGGGCGACCGGGAAGTCCTGGGAGGTGAGTCGGTCGAATTCGAACCGGGACAGGCTGTGCGGATCTGGCCCTACTCGCTCTTGTTCGAGACCGAGACCCAGGCAGTCATCACGATGGCGCAGATGGCGTCGCACCTCCGCAGCCTGATGGCGAATCTGGAACTCAAAATCCACCGTCGACTACTGGAACGGCTTGACCTGTACGAACTGGAGAATCGCCGGGCCGGTTCGAACGACGCCATCCTCCTGCTCGAAAACCACATCGAAGACATCTGCCGGGAACTGCAGCTGTTTGGCCCCGAGAACGCCACGGTGCTGGAGGAAATCACCGGCTTGACGCTGCACGATTACCTGATCAACCAGCTGATCCTCGAAGGGGGGCGGTTCGCCACGACAGCCCCGGCCGGACTGACGCAGAACGAGTTCGACATTCCCGCGACACTGATCGCCGAACGCGAATCGGAACTGCAGAACCTGCTGAGATTCACCCGTGACAAGCTGCGACTCGACGGGGAACCCGACCTTTCGGCCCGCATCAGCCGGGTTGAGGCGCAATTTCCGCAAGTCTTCCCGCTGGTCCGCCCCCACTTGCACAATGAGCTCCGCCGCTACCTGATCCTGCGGACTCTGAAGAAAGACCTGAAAGACACGGTGTTTGGCTTCGGCCCCCTGCAGGACCTCATCCGGGCCCCCACCATCACCGAGATCATGGTGGTCAAAAGCGACTCGATCTATGTCGAACGAGATGGTGTGCTGGAGTTGTCGGGACGGCGATTCATTTCAGACAAGGTAACCGAGTCGATCATCGAGCGGATCGTCGCCCAGGTGGGGCGGCGGATCGACAAGAGCCAGCCCCTGGTCGACGCCCGCCTGCCCGATGGCTCCCGCGTCAATGCCATCATCCCTCCGCTGGCGATCCGTGGTCCCTGCCTGACGATCCGCAAGTTTCCCGCCCATCGCTACACCATGGACGACCTGGTCGAGCTGCGCAGCCTGACCCCTTCGGCGGCGATGTTCCTGAGGGCCTGCGTGATCGACCGGAAAAACGTGCTGGTCAGCGGCGGGACCGGCACGGGCAAGACCACCATGCTCAACGTGCTCTCGAGCTTCATACCGGTGAAGGAACGCATTGTCACCATCGAGGACACCACCGAATTGCAGCTGCATCAGGACCACGTGGTGACGCTCGAAACCAAGCAGGCCAACGTCGAGGGGATGGGGGCCTACACCATCCGCGACCTGGTGAAGAACGCGCTGCGGATGCGTCCGGACCGGATCCTGGTTGGGGAATGCCGGGGTGCCGAGGCGGTCGACATGCTGCAGGCCATGAACACCGGTCACGACGGTTCGATGACCACGGTCCACGCCAACACCTCGGAAGAGGTGATCAAGCGGTTGGAAGTGCTGGTGCTGATGGCGGTCGAACTGCCCGTGGCGTCAATTCACCGCCAAATCGCCTCGGCCCTCAATGTGATCGTGCAGATCACCCGCCTGCCGGGGGGGCGCCGGGCCGTAACCCAGATCTCGGAGCTGGCGGGGCTTGACCCCGACACCCACGAATTGATCATCCACGACATCTACAACATGCGGGATGGAGAGACCCTGCGTCCGACCGGCTACCTGCCCACCTTCGTGGAATCTCTGATCCACAAGAAACTTCTGCAGTTGGAGTTTCTCTACGGCCGCCAGCCGGGCGATGCCAAAGGAACCCCCTCCCCGGGGCCCACCGCCGGTCGTTCCTCCCCCGCCTCACTCCAGACCGCGGCAGGAAGGGGGTAAGCGATGGAAATTCCGCTGCTGACCTCGGTCCTGATCGGACTCTCATGCGCCCTCGTTCCACTGACCGGCGGAGATCTGTTCCACTGGGCTCTGGGCTTTGTGGAAGACGATCTGCGCGAGAAACTGCGGCGACTGCGGGTCGACACCCGACCGCTGCATGGCTGGCTGATTGTCTGGTTGGTGGCGGTGGGATTGGTCTTCCTGGGATTCCTGCTGGTTCTCGACAGTGCGGTCTTCGCCATCCTGTTCTCGGTGCTGTTGATCGCCGTCCCCTGGTATGTGGTCCGCCGCCTGGCCGAGCAGCGCCGGCAAAAGATCGAAGACCAGTTGGCCGACGCCATGGTCACTCTGTCGAGCGCCATCAAGGCGGGCCTGTCGCTGGGACAGTCACTGGAGATTCTTGCCGAGCAGTGTCCACATCCCATCAACCAGGAGTTCCGGCAGATGGTGGGGGAGTACCAGATGGGCCAGCCGCTCGACCGGGTTCTGGAAGACACCCGTATCCGACTCAAGAGCGAGAACTTCGCGCTGTTCGCCGCCGCCATGCAGGCCAGCCGCGAATCGGGCGGACGGCTCAATGAAACGGTCGACCGGATCGCCCACTCGGTTCTTGAGCTCCAACGGCTCGAGCGGAAGATCATGACCGAGACCGCCCAGGCCCGGACTTCGGGCCTGTACATGGCCCTCGCGCCCGTGGCCGTGCTGGCGATGTACTACTTCGTCCTCGACCCCGAAAACACCGAGAAACTGTTCACCACGGTGCCTGGCCAACTGATCCTCAGCCTCGCGATCGTGCTCGACATCGCCGCCTACGTCTGGTCGCAGTACATTCTCAGCGCCGACATTTGACCCCGCGTTCCCCAGCCTTCCGTCTCTTTCCCCAGATTCCCCGTTCCGCCATGCTGCCGGTTCCGCTCGCCGCCGACTTCTTCGCCGAACAGGGCCTGGCGCTGGCCGGCAGCCTGCTGGTGGGAGCTGCGCTCGCCATCCTGGCCTGGCTGATCCAGCGGGCCCTCTCGTCGGATGATCTCGAACAGGATCTCGAGTGGAGGTACGACGTCAACCGCATCAACGAACTGCGGCGCAGCGAGCCCCTGTACCGGTTCTTTTTTCCCCTGGTGCAACTGCTGGCACGCTTCAACCGCGGACTGTTCGCCGATTCACTCCCCGAGATCCAGCGCGAGATTCAGGCGGCTGGTCTGTCCCGCTTCTGGACGGCCCCCGAATACCTGGGCAAGCTGGAATTGATCGCCGTCCTGCTGTTGCCGGGACTGCTCTACGCCTGCGTCGAGCTGATGGGTCCAGCCGGAACGATTATGGCGATCTCACTGACCCTGCTGATGGCTTGGTTGCTGCGGATGCGACTGGCCAGCCGGGCGCGCCGCCGCCTCGTGCTGATCAAACGCCGAATGCCCTTCCTGCTCGACCTGTTGACCCTGCTGATGGAGGCGGGCTCGACCTTTCTGCAGGCGCTGCAAAAGGCCGTGGAACAGTTCGGTGAACACCCTGTGGGTGTGGAATTCGGACGGATGCTCTCCGAAATCCAGATGGGCAAAGGACGCACCCCGGCTCTGGAGGCGATGCGCGACCGCCTCCATGACGACGAGATCACCAGCATCATCGGTTCGATTATTCAGGGGGAACAACTGGGAACCCCCCTCGCCAAAATCTTCCGGACCCAGGCCGATGTGCTGCGGATCAAGCGCACCCAACGGGCCGAGACCATCGCCAACGAGGCGGGGGTCCAGATGCTGTTGCCCACAGTCCTGGTGATGGCCTCCACCGTTCTGGTCATCCTGGGGCCCTTCGTGCTCGGCTTCATGTACGCCGACTTCCTGGGGTAGACTGCTCACATGGACAAGACGGCACAACTCGTGATTCAGACAGGGCCCGACCAGGGACAGGTTTTCCCACTGCAGAGTGAACTGGTGCGTCTGGGCAGGGCGGACGGCAACGACATCGTTCTTTCCGATGCCACCCTGGCCGAGCACCACGCCAGCATCGTCTACCGTGAGGGCCGGTTCGCAATTGTCACCACGCATGCCGGGGGACTGCAAATCGATGAGACCCCCGTCCCTCCCGAGCGCTGGATCTGGCTTCCTGAACAGGCTGCGATTCGCCTGTCTCCCCACACGCTTCTGCAATTCACGGTGACCCCCGAAGCGCAGCAGACCGCGACGTCCCCAACGGTCTCCGCTCCGCCCCTCCAGGAGACAGTTCCCGCTGGTGCCGCAGCCGACGCCTCCCCCAGCCCCAGGCCCCACCCCCGCGCGGGAACCCCCAAGGCTCGCCGGATCCCCACTGCCGTCAGCCCGGGCGCCGAGACCGTCGACGAGTCGACCGAGTCTCCCGCCAGGCCCCGCAAGTCGACTGAAAAGAAGGGACGGCAAACCGCCCGGTTCATCACGGATGGCCCAGGGGAACCCTTGGTGCGGCTGGGTGAAGATGGCCAACTTCCAGAACTGTCGCTGACGGAGTCGGGCGCCGAGGGGAAGACCTCGTCCCGAACCCGCGAGTCGAACCCCTACCTGCTGTTGGGCGTCGTGTTCGTGAGTCTGCTGATGACCGGTGCCATGCTGTTCATGGAGGGAGAAGATTCGTATCTTCCGCCGCAGAACCAGGCCGCTGCCCGCCAGGAACTGGCCGAGTACCTGGGGGCCGATACCGACAGTCCGACCCCGTATCAGCTGGCGTTGCGGCGGTCGCGGCAGGCTTGGGCCCGTGGTGACCGGTCGGGAGAAAAGGAAGAACTGCGCCGCGTCCTGCATATGCTGCGGTCGGAAGCCAAGGAACGCCTGCAGAAGTTCTCGGGACTCACCGGCCGGCTCGACTACGACTACGATGACACTTCCAAGCGCAGCGATCGCCGCCTGGAGGAATTGATCGCCATCCTGCTGTCCGACGCCTGAAGGACCCGTTCCGTGGACACTCATCCGCGATATCAACCTGTAGACAAGATTGCCTCCGGCAGTTTCGCGACTGTGTACCGGGGCAAGGATCTCGAACTCGGGCGCGAGGTGGCCATCAAGCAGATTCACGAGCAGTACCTCACAGACCCACAGCAACTCGAACGGTATTGGGCCGAGGCGCAGCTGCTCGCCAGCTTCCAGCACCCCAACATCGTGACGATCTACGACCTGGTCCGCGACCGTGGCTGGCTGATCATGGAATTGATGCAGTCGGACCTGTCGAAGGTCGCCGGCCGTCGTCCCATGGACGTCAACGCCCTCCGCACCGCCCTCGCACACTGCCTGCGGGCCTTGAAGTTTCTGCATGCCCACGGCATCGTGCACGGCGATGTGAAGCCCAGCAACATGATGATCGACCGGCGGCGCCGGGTGAAATTGGGCGATTTCGGATTGGCCCGCCGGGTCTCGGACGAGACCGGAAGCCTGATTCGCGGCACCACCAAGTACATGGCCCCGGAGGTGGTCTCTGAGGAGTTTGGCGAAGTGGGCCCGGCCAGTGACCTTTACTCTCTGGGATTCGCCGCCTATGAGCTGTTGGCGGGCGAGCATTTTGAAGAACTCTTCCCAGGTCTCAACACCTCGGGCCGCGACCGGCAAATGGCCTGGATGATGTGGCACGCCGCTCCGGACCGGCGACTGCCCGAAATCAGCCGCGTCCTGGCCGACGTTCCCGCCGATCTGGCCAAGACCATTCAGAAACTGTGTGCCAAACCCCAGGCTGACCGCTACCAAAACGCCGACGAGGCCCTCTCCGATCTGAACATCGATCTCAAGATTGTCAAAACGGGAGAGGAATCATCGGCGACCATCCGGCGTCCGGAAAAACCCGTGGAACCCGGCAGCGACCCCAAACGGCGGCTGCTGCTGATCGGCGCTTTCAGCCTCAGCGCCCTGGCTTCCCTGGCGATGCTCTTCATGAGCCCTGGGGGAGGTTCGAACCAGGCCTCTCAAGCCCCCCAGGCGGTGACTCGGGAAGGAATTGTGAATGATGTCCGACGCGAACTGATGGAAATCGATCTGCTGACCTCCGAAGGAGCCGTGGTTCCCATCAAGCTGGGGAAGGAACCGAAGATTCGTCAGAAGGAAAATCAGCAGGAGTACATGGCGGTGGCCGCCCTCAAGAAGGGAGATCGGGTCGAAATCACCTTTGGAGAAAGCAAGGGAGAGCAGCGTGCCACGGTCGAGGTCAGCCGCCCCGTCACCACCACCGGGCAGATTCGCCAGGTCGACCCCCAGCGGGGAGTTGTGGGGATCGTCTACAGTCCCGAAGCGGGGGCTGAGGTCGTCGAGATGACCTGCCAACCAACCGCCAAAGTGCAGATCAACGGCCGCAATGCCGAGTTTGCACAGATCGAACCGGACGATCGGGTTGAGGTGATTCACCTCCCCTCCAAGACACCCGATGCCCCCCGGACAATCATCGAGATTTCCGCCCGGCGCACAATGCACTCCAAGGGCTATGTCGCGGGAGTCATCGATCAGAATGGCCGCCCCGCGCTGCGCCTCGACCGTTTCGGCAAAATCGAGACGCTCCCGTTCGCCGAAAATTGCTTGATTCAGATCTCAGGAATCGATGCCCCCCCTCCTCTCCAACCCTCGGACCTCAAGCCCGATGACCGGGTCGAAATCTCACACGATGTCGAGGTGACCGAGGTCCAGGCGACCCGGCGCACGCGTGCCGTGGGGACCGTGATGCAGGTGGAGCTTCCCGCGCGCGAGCTGGTCGTCCGCAGCAACGATGGCAAGGAAACCCGCTACGCCGTCGCTCCGGACTGTGCCATTGAGCTCGATAGTCACCCCGCCCAACTCGATGAGTTAAAAAAGTTTTACCGGCTCGATCTCAGCTACGATGCTCCTCCGACCGGGCCCGCGATCATTCGTGTGGTTGACGCCAAGTCGACACAATAGCGGCCGGTGACTTGGTCACCCTCCCCGCCAGCGTTGTTCGTGGAACGGCCATCGGTAGAAGTACGCGCGGTCGGGCTGCGGCGGTCGGACGGAACAAGGCTGGATCCCAAAAACATCCAGCCCTCCGCACCCATTGGTGCGGAGGGCTGGCTGACTCAACGGCCCCGCCGTTTGTCCTCAGCGAGACGGGGTTTCCAGTTCCTTGATCGCCGGGTGTTCCAGCAGAAACTTCCGGCGTTGATCGGCGAACTGCTTGAGAGTCAGCCGTCCCGGACGCCCTTCTGTTGCCTGAGGCTCCTGCTCGGAAACATTCCGCTGGAACTCCGCCAGCGACGAGAGCTTGCGGGTGTCGGCGGCCAACTCTGGCTCAATGCGCTTCGCATGACTGGCCACGATCGGACCCAGCTTGTTCCAGTCGAGCCAGTCCTCGGCAATCGCCTTCACATGGGCCAGGTAGCGGCGGCGCAGTTCGGGTACCGCCAACAGCCGACTACGCAGGGGCTTGCTGGCATCCTGCATCCCGACCAGCGGATCCAACTCCACACCACCACCCATTCCGGGACCCCCAAATTCACCACGGGGGCCCCTCCCCCGAACTTGACCGCCGCGACCTTCACCACGCGGACCCCCTTCTCGCCCACCCCGGTCGGCTGAGCCGGGAGGGGCGTTGTCTTCCGGCCGACGGGGCCGCGGCGGACGGGCGGGATCTGCCCCCTCGGGTCCGCGCGGCTCGCGTCCCTCGGACTCTGGACCCCCTTCAGGTCGGCGGGGGCGATCTCCCCCGAGACCGCCGCCGGGACCACCCCGAAATCCACCAGGACCGCCGGGAAACCCTCCAGGAGGACCGAACCCGCCACGGCCTCCGCGTCCACCCGGGCCGCCCGGTCCACCCATCATTCCAGGGCCCATGGCGACCTGGAGTGTTTCGTTCATATCGTGGGGCAGAATGTGGAATCGCCCATCCTTATCGAGGAACAGGCTGTAATCGCTGGCCCGCACCCAGTAGCCATCCCCGTTGATCAGCGTTGCATCGAGTGCCAGAAACCACAGGGCGCCATCGACATCCAAAATCGGATCCAGTGCCGCCTCCAATTGGTCCAGCGGTGTCTCAGTCAGCACCTTGGTCAGTTGGATGAGGGCTTTCCAGTCTTCTGCCTGGTCTTTGGTCTTGATCGAGAAGATCTGCTTGTAACGCGCGATGTCGTCGCCCATGTACTGGAGACCGCCCCGGCCCCCGGGGCTCCCCGGAACTTTCCAGCGAGCCCCTTTGGGATTACTGAAATGCCGCGTCAGAAAATCCTTGTTGAATTGCTCGACATTCACATACAAGCCCCAGCTTTCGCCGTTGATCACCACCCGCACGTAGTTCGCCCGAGGGGTAGGAATGTACTGCCCGGCGACGTGCGAATAGAGCGCGGTGTGGAGGAATGTCGGATCCTCATGCGAATTCAGCAGATTCAGCGTCTTCGCTCCCAGCCAATTCTGTTGCTTGTCGACCAAATCGAGGGAGACATTCAGCGACCGCTTGTGACCGGCCCCCACCATTCCAAACGACGACATGCCGCGAAACTGAATCCCCACCATCGGGTACGTCTTGCCATCCACCGTGAGGTTCGCCGGGACATCCACATCGGTGCGGTGGAAGTCCGCCAGCTCTTCTTCCCACTGATCATTTTCAAAATCTATGAAGAGGGTCCGGATGACATTGTCGGCATACAGGTCCCCCTCCAGCGGCTGAACATCTGACTTGGCCACCTTCGGACCGGGAGAGACGGGCTCTTCCTCGCGACGGCCGGGAAAACCAAACCCTCCTCGACGGCCACCGCGGCCGCCAGCGGCCTTGCGCGCCTCTGCTCGCTCCTCGCTATTCAGCCATCCGTTATTGTCATGATCAAACTCAGCCAGCAGTTTCCGCTCGCCACCGCCTGGCGGACCAAAGCCACCAGGGCCACCAAAGCCGCCAGGGCCGCCGGGAAAACCCCCAAATTGGTCAGCGGGAAACTCAAATGAGTTCCCCTGCAGTTTCTTCCATTCGTCTTTTTGAGTGTCTTTCAAAACGGCCAGAGCCTGCCCGTCAATCTCCCTCCGCGCCTCGGGAGGGAGAAACGGTGGTGCCTGATCCAGAATCTCGTCGAGTCGCTCACGCTGCTCTTGAGTCAAGTTCAACCGCTCAGCCACGGGAGGCCGGCGGAGCGCACCAGTCCCGGCACGCTGCAAATCGAGTTCACTCAGCCGCGACCACTGCTGCGCATCGAGAACCTTGTTCAACTCCTTGAAAGCTGCCTGTCCCGCCTGCTCCTGACGACCGCGCAGGGCGGCGAACTTTTTATCACGCTCTTCCGGCTCGAGTTCAAAAACCTCGCGAACATCAAACCCTTCCATCGCCGAGCGCAGATCCCCCTGCAGCCTGTCGACAATTGCCTGCGACTGCTGCTGCTGGTCCGCGCTCAACCGCAGATCTTTCTGCACCTCGGGCAGGGCCACAAGGTTGACCAGATCGGTTTCCGGCAATGGCCGCATGAAGGCTGGCATGCGTAGAGCGCCGCCAAAACCGCCGGGGGGGCCCCCAAAACCACCCGGAGGCCCTCCAAAACCACCCCCCGGTCCTCCTGGACCTCCTCCGCCGCGCTGACCAAACCCCGCTTGGCCAAATCCCCCAGGACCGGGTCGAACTTGCCCACCCTCCTGGACCTCCCGGCGCGGCCCCTGTTCGGCCCCGCTGTTGTCATCGGGTCGCCGGGGACGATTGGGGCGTTCCTCTTGGGCAACGGCGGCCCCCAGAGAGAGCCCCACACAGGCCGCCGCAAAGGCGGTGATTGCAATACGACGCATGTTTGGTTCTCCGCTTGGGTTCCGCTCTTACGATCGCTTCAGCTCGACGCCCAAGATCCCTTCGGTCTGGCTCAGGTCCACAACCACCTGGGGAAGATCCTCGGCATTTTTCAAACGCACCACATAAATCAGCTCCAATCCCGCACCCTGCTTCCACAGACTGGTTTCATGGATGTGATGTTGGTCGCAATAGCGGTTCAACACCGGATCCACCAGGTCGCCGGGCTTCTGCCCCATGGCCACACGCACCATCAGCTTCCCGGGAACTTCCCGATCGACATCGGTGGTGGGCAGGTCCCACAGATGCGAGAGCGACACCGCCGCCATTCCCACCACCAGCAGCCCCAGTGGGGCCACCCAGAACAGACCCGCCCCCGCCGCCATTCCCACCACCACGGTGAAGATGACAAACGCCGTGTCCCGCGTATCCTCCACCACTGTCCGGAAGCGCACGATCGACAGCGCCCCCACCAGGCTGAAGGCTCGCGCCACGCTGCTGCCGATCACGATCGAAACCAGCGAAATCAGCACCGACAACAACACCAGAGTGGTCACCAGGCCCGTCGTGGCTGCCCGGTCACGGCCATGTGAGAAGCGGTAAATCACCGCCACACACAGTCCGCACACCAGCGCCACCACCAGGCGGGCCAACAGAGTCAAGACCGTCAGCTTCTCAGGATCAGCAACAGAAGAATTCAGCCAGTCGGGCATGGGACTCAGAGCAAAAGGAAGATTGTCTCTTGTTTCCAGTCACCCGCGCATCGTCCAAAACGCCTGGCCGACAGGGATAAAACACTCCGCTGGAACAAAAGTCGCTGCGGCACAGAACAAAATCCCCAAAAACCTCGAAACACGCCGTCGAACGCATTGGGCTGGTCGACTACTCGGCCGGAGCCGGGGGATCGAACTGCCAATCCTCGTTGAAGTAACCCGCCCGCAGCACCACCCCCCCTGTCCCCGACAGGAATTGGGCCCCCTCCAGGACCTGATCCTCCGCGGCGGGGTACCGCACCACCGCCCAATCGCCCAGTCGGGGATACAGCAGATAGTTCAACTTCGAGAATTCGCTGGCATGAAATGTGTGACCGCTGTTGACCACCACGTACTTCCCGCCAGCCCCCTCCCAGGGACTCGGATGGATCAACACGGGCAGATGACTGGCCGACGAGTACCGTTCGCCATCGACTTCGAGCGTCTCGCGGGTCCACTTGAGGGGCAGCCCTGGCAGTGCCTCGGCCAACAGCCGGTGACTTCCCGGATCTCCAAACAGGATCAGGTGATACTTCTGGCGGTCCGCCTCAGTCACTTCCGTATCGTCGACAATCCGCAGATCCCCCCGCAGATACTGCCTCCAATCGCGGGCAAACTGGTCGAGAGTCGCCAGGGCTGACGCATGCATCTCCTGGTTCCACGGTGTCCCCGTTCCCCGCACACACAGGAATGGGGCCGAGAACGCATCGTCAATTGGCCCCTGCAATCCCGGCCGCTTCCCCACCCAAGAATGCACCGCCTCATCCTCGGCCAACTGCCACTTCCCCCCTTCCAGCTCCAGCACGACCGGGCGTTCCCGAGGATGTTCGGCCAGATCGATCTCCAGTTCACCCAGCCGCACCCGGGGCCGTTCTCCCAACACCACTTCGGGAGCCAGTGCGAACCGCGAGATGTTCGTGGTCCGCGAGACCTGAATCAGTCCGTCCGCCAGCCGACGTGCCTCGAATTCGGCCCGCTCGTAATGTCTCCCGAGCCGCTTCAACTCCACCCAATGACACCGCGGATATTTCAACGTCCAGGTGACAAACCGCACATGGGCTGGCAATCGGTCGAGCCCCCGGTCAGCAAACGCACCAATCAGTCGCATTTGCTCGCGCATCGTGACTGGATCAATTGTGTGCCCCGTATCGGGTGAGATCAGATTGACCAACTGCAGCCCCTCGCGACGAAACGCCTGTCCCATCAGCACATGGGCATCGAAGAATACGTCTTTCGCTCCCATGCAGGCGATGGCGGGAACCATACTGCCATTGGCGGCATAGTCGACCGAGTCGAGCATGTGCAGGCCGAGCTCCTGGTGGTTTGGCTGGTCTCCGACGCGCACACACGACTCCAACGGTGTCTCAGAGAACCGATGGGTGTCCACATAACCGCAATAGGGCCCCAACGCTACAAACCGATCGGGATGCTTCAGCCCCAGGTGCCACGTTCCCGAAGCCCCCATCGACATGCCCCGGAGGACGATCCGGTCGCGATCAATCGGATACTGCCGACAGACGGCCTCAATCGCCTCAAACACATCGGTCTCACCCCCCCAGCGATAGCAATTCTCCACCCGACCCAGCGGATGTAGTTCCAGATAGGGCTCGTCCAGCGAGACTCCCCCCGCAGCCCCCTCTTGAAAACGCCCCATGAAGCGCAGCTCACTGATTCCCACCGGACGTGTGCTCCCATGCAGCACCACATCGAGCCGCAAGGGACGCCCCGCCGGCAACGCACGTGGCACCACCAGCCCAAAAGGCTGTACTGAACCATCGACCCGCGACCGGTAGCCCCGCACGACCCGGCCCACCTGCCCGCCCCACGGAAGTTCTCCCTGATCGAGGGAGGCCAGCCGCTCGGCCCCCTTGGCCAACGCCGTCTTCATCAACTGCACATCGGCCGGTTCGAACCGCGTGTCGTAGCGCAGCGCCCAAGCCACCCCCTTGGCAAAGACCGCCGCGTCGGCGACCCGGTCCTGCTCGGCCTCGCTGGACGCGGCGGACCACATCGGCCGGAGAGCCGTTTCCTGCCGGGCGACTTCCTCGCGAAACTGTTGAAATTGCTCGGCCGTAAGTCCCGCGGGGATGGCAACCGGTTCCTGGGCCAAACCCACCACCGCCACGCCCCAGAGCACCAGACCAAAGCCGACTTTTGGCAATCGCTGCAAGCCACGCCCGTGACGTCGTACGTCAGTCACCTGTTGAGTCACCTGCGGTCCTCGCATCGTCAATCCCCCAAACCTGCCTGGTGTTCATCCAAACTTCACAGAGCCTACAAGCACAGATGTGCAGGCGTCAACCATGGCCAGTCTGGTTGCTGTGATTGGACTTGTTGGCCCAGGTCAGCCCACTTGGCTGGCCTCAATCGACGCGGCCTCAATCGACGGGGCCTCGATCGACTGCGGGGAAAGTCTGGCCTTCAAAGAGTCGCTGGCCAAATTGGAAATCTGCACAGCCTGCGTGGACCAGGAGAAATAATCCTCCCATTCCCGACCTAGCGGGGCCTGGGGGTGCGATCACGTGACTCCCCCTGAAGATTCGATGGATTCTGCACGGGATGTCGGTCCGACACAACTGGTAGCAAACCGGTCTGGCCGGTTTTGACTTCTCAATCTAAGATCCCGTTCCACAGTGGATCGTGGCCTGTGGGGTCACCTTCGGAAGGATGGATTCGATGAGCCGGAACGTGAATGGAATGGCCGCGCTGATGGCGGCTCTGGTGCTGGTGGGCTGTGTCTCTTCCCAGCACACCCGGCTCCCCACGCTGGGTTACAACCGCCCGGATGTGGAACGGAAGTCTTACGAGTATTTCGATCCGGCCCCTGATCGCGATGCCGGTCCGGCGATTGAACGTCCCCGTGGATTCGAAACCCAGCGTTCGGAACCACGTCGGATCCGGGAAGCGGCTGGTAACCAGACCGCCTCGGGGGTCCGCTCGGGATTGCGTCCTTCGGCTGCGAAGTATCCCGACAGTGTTGTGCAATAAGCCTGTCTCAGATCACATCAGCAGGTTACCCGAAAGATCTGGGCCCGGCTGCGGGGTGCTCTAACGCCCCGCGACCATTCTTCCCTGCAGCCGCTTGTGGGCGGGGAACCGGCGCCGCGCCAAGATCTCCTGTCCAGAACTCAGCGGGTCGCATTCGGTCTGGAATCGAAGCCGCCGCCCAGTCTCTCAACCCATCCCGTACTGGGTCGTGCGGTGCCGGTTGGAGACGACTGGGCTGTTTGAGAAACATCTGAGAGGCCGGCACGACCCGCAGCCAACAGTCCACACTCCACTGCCGGGCACAAGCCTCGAAACTTTCCAGGCAACCCAAGTTTTAATCGGCCACTTCTCGTAGCGCCCCCTCCGTGCGTTTCACCCTGCCGATCGGGTTGGCCAAGTCTTCTCTCAATGCGACTTGAAGCAACCGGAATCGAAAGTCGAATCACTGGGGCTGAGAATCAGTCCGCTCCCATGAGCGACACTAGAATTCGCCCACAAGATCACGTCCGGCGCGGGTCCCCAGAGCCTGCCAGACCCGCACATCGATGTTGTTGCTGAAGTTGCGGACTGAGCCGTCCATCAGCAGCGAATGCACCAGCCCCACGTGGTAGCTGCGGGCGGGAATGATGCCAAAGGTGGGATTCGAAGATACCCCCTCGCGGCTGGAACTGACATCGATGTCATAGGTGAAGCCGTCAGCCATGTGGGGAATGATCGTATTGGGTCCAAACAATGTGGTGAAGCCCGTGTGAATTGCCCGTCCACACACCCATTCCGTATGGCCATTGAGAGGAGACCACTGCCCCCCCTGGGTGTAGCCCGAAGAAACCATCTGCGGTGATGCGGGCTCTTGGAGAACGGGGGTGGTGTCGTGGAACCGCGGCGTGTAGGCCTTCACCTCGGCCAGCGCGATCGTGTTGCTGGTTCCATCGAGAAAGTCAGCGGTCGAAATGCTGCTGTTGGGGGCGAACGCACCAGCATTTGGAGTGCGGTTGACGGGATCGAACACGAGATAACGCCCTACATTCAGAGCATAGTTTAACGGGAAGTGTTCGGGGTTGCCGGTCGTCGCATTGTTGCGAGACCGGGCATTGACCTCATTGGGACAGATGAGGACGGGCACCTTCATTGCGGCAGGACCGAAAGGGGGGAAGGCCCCGGTGTTCGCGGGGTCGTGGTAGCCGCGGGAGAAGTTGATGTTGTTGTAAATCGTCCCGCCGTCGAGGAAGGGCAGTAAAGCGGCTTGGGCGGACCAAGGGGGCTGGCCAGGAAACTGCGCCGAGACCGCCCCTGATGACGGGAGAAACCGGTGGACATCGAGGTAGTTGTGGATGGCCAGCCCCAGTTGCTTCAGGTTGTTCTTGCACTGGGTGCGACGGGCCGCCTCGCGCGCCTGCTGCACGGCTGGCAGCAGCAGGGCGACCAGAATCCCGATGATGGCGATGACCACCAGCAATTCGATGAGGGTGAATCCGGAGCGGCGGCAGCGGGCGGGGTGGGGCATGGAGCAGGCGGGAACGGGTCGACGAGAAACCGAAAACAGCCCTCATGTTGATACTGAGATTCAGTCTCAACATTCGAATTTTAGTCGACGGCGATCGGAAAGCAAGGGAAATGGCCCGAAAAAGTCGGCCTTCCCGACAGTCGTGCCGGACTGAAAAAACCGTCCCGGGATCAGCCCGAGACGGTCCTTGGATGTCAGCCGCCTCGATATATAAACAAATTTATACCGACACCGCTTCGAGCGACTGCTGCAGGTCCTCGATCAAATCCTCAGGGTCCTCGGTCCCGATCGACAACCGCAGGTAATCGGGCGTCACTCCCGTCGCCTGCTGCTCCTCCAGCGTCAACTGCTGGTGCGTCGTGGAATTCGGATGGATGATCAGGCTTTTGCTGTCCCCCACGTTGGCCAGATGAGAGAAGAGCTTCACGTGGTTGATCAACTGACGGCCGTTCTCCCGCTGCTGCGTGGGAGTCGCACCCCGAATGCCAAACCCCAGAATCGCCCCGCACCCATCCGGCAAATACTTCTTCGCCAGGTGGTGGCACCGATGGTTCTCAAGCCCTGTGTAGTTGACCCAGGAGACCTTGGGATGCGTCTGCAGAAACCGGGCCACGGCCAGAGCATTGCTGCTGTGACGCTCCATCCGCAGATGCAGGGTCTCCAGCCCCTGCAGGAACAAAAAGGCGTTGAAAGGACTCATCGCAGGCCCCAGGTCCCGCAATAACTGCGTGCGAATCTTAAGAATGTAGGCAATCTTCATTGGACCAAACGTCTCGAAAAACTTCAGTCCGTGGTAGCTGGGATCCGGTTCGGTCAACTCCGGAAATCGCCCGTTGTCCCAGGGAAAGCCCCCTTTCTCCACAACGATCCCCCCAATGCTCGTTCCATGTCCGCCAATAAACTTCGTGGCGCTGTGAATCACCACGTCGGCCCCATGCTCGAACGGCCGGCACAGGGCGGGTGACGCCAGGGTGTTGTCGACAATCACCGGCAGTCCATGGTCATGGGCAATCTTCGCAATCGCCTCGAAATCTGGCACATCGAGCCGCGGATTGCCAATCGTCTCCATGTAAAACGCCCGCGTGTTCCGGTCGATCGCGCGGCGATAATTGTCGGGATCGCTGCCATCGACGAAACGGGTCTCAACGCCAAACTTCGGCAGCGTGTAATGAAACAGATTGTAAGTGCCGCCATACAGACTGGATGATGAGACAATGTTGTGGCCGGAATGTGCGATGTTCATGACCGCCAACGACTCGGCCGCCTGCCCAGAGGCCACCGCCAGCGCCCCCGAGCCTCCTTCCAGGGCGGCGACTCTCTGTTCAAGCACGTCGCAGGTCGGGTTCATCAGGCGGGAGTAGATATTCCCGAACTCCTGCAGTCCGAAGAGCCGAGCGGCGTGGTCGCTGTCGTGGAACACATACGAGGTGGTCTGGTAGATGGGAACAGCCCGGGCATTGGTGGTCGGATCGGGCTGCTGCCCAGCATGCAGACATTTGGTCGCAAAACGCATCGATGATTGGCGCATGGGGTCAGCTTCGAAAATGGCGTGACAGTTGGAAGCTCCGGTCTGCGGAGCGAGTGAGTCTGTTGATGGGAACATGCGGACGCACCCGCCCACTTGGTCCAAGACGATCACGGGGTTCAAGTGATTCCCCGGCTCGACTGCTCGAGCGTACTGCGCGGTCGAGCTAAACTGAAGCTGTCGTGAATCCAGAGATCTCTCCCTTTCGACTTCCCCACAAATCCCCCAACCCCCACGCCTGTACCATGCGGCTGAGATCTGCCACACCTGCCGACTCGGCGTCTCTCGCGGCGATCTACCACGATACGATCCATCGGGTGAATTGCCGGGACTACACCCTCGCCCAGTGCCACGCCTGGGCTCCCCCGGAATCGCGGGAACCCGAGGGCTGGATCCGGAAGCAGGCCAGCCGTCTCACCCTGCTCGCCGAGGAAGCGGGCCAGATCGTGGGGTTCGGCGAACTGGAGCCCGAGGGACACATCGACTGCTTCTATGTGCATCACGATTGGCAGCGGCAGGGCGTGGGGCGACGACTGCTCGCCAATCTGGAGCAGGCGGCCCGCAGCCAGGGCGTCGACCGAATCGTCCTGGAGGCCAGCGTCACAGCCCAGCCGTTTTTCCTGGCGCAGGGCTACCGTGTGGTACGTCACCAACAGGTCGAACGTCGCGGGGAATGGCTAGCCAATGCCGTTATGGAGAAACGGCTCGACCAGTCGTCGGCCTGAATGCCTGACCTGACTTTACAGGCGGCGTGTACAAACTGCCCATTGACCGAAGTTCTCCTCGATCTCGACCTGCAGTTCCGTCATGCGGGCTAGATCGGCGGCTGGAAGCCTCCGCATCAACTCTCCAGCGAACCAGTCTGCAATGAGCTCCGCCGTGGTGTTGGCCACAGGCAGCAGCCGACAATCTTCACGCGGCAGAATCCACCGCCGGTCTTCGAACCGGACCTCGACCTCACGCGGCCCCGCCTCGACCCGAATCTGTGGATGCTGGGTGGGAAGCAGCAGAGAATGGTCGAGCTCCGCCACGATCGCCTGAGCCGTGTCGCGCAGGGCGATGAAATCGAATACATAATGGTTTTCATCCAGTGGCCCGGCCAACTCCACAGCGACTCGCCAGTTGTGCCCATGCAGACGTTCGCAAACATGGCCGGCGAATGTGATGAAGTGAGCCGCACTAAAGACCAGGTGATCTTTGGTGACCCGCACGCGGTAGAGAGACAACGGCGACATTTCGAGAGAGGGGGAGCGACAGGCGTTGGCACGCTGTCAACAGATTGGGAGGCGTACCGTGAAAGGCCCGCTACGGGCTGTCAAGGGGCCGCAAAAGACAAGAACACCTGCCCGGCGGAGAGTCTGAGCAGCCTCTTGTGCCGGAGTTTTCTGCTGTCAAACCAGGAAGTCTCAATTCAGAAATTCGTCAACCAGTTTCTCACGTTGAGAGAACTCCTCTTCCGACGCGAACTCTCCGGGAATGGTTTGTGATGGTGAGAATGGATCCTCTTCGTCACCCTCTTCACCGCGCAGTTCCGAGAGGTAGTAGAGAATCAGGTTGCGGTTGCCCGTCTCGGGATGGGCCGCCAAAGCCTGTTCGAACTCCCGTTGGGCCGAGGCGAGATTCCCCTCTTCGAGATAGATCAGCGCCAGATTGATTCGGGTCTCGCAGATGGTTTCGGGACGGGTGAACGAATAAGTCGCCGCCGAGTTGGTTGCGGCGAGAGGCCAGCCTGCCAACCCCTTTGGACGGGGCACCAGGCCGTACAACAGCCCCGTCAGTGCCCCCTTGCTGGCCTGTTCATTCTTTTGCGACCACAGAGTTTGAGCGCGGGGATAGTCGGCATTGGGGAGATTCGCGAAAGCGACCGGGTCTTCCCAACTCTGCAGTCCTGCCTCCTGGGCCGGGGCGGCGAACCGCTCGGCGTTCTCTTGGGCCTCTTCGGCCTGTCCCGCCTCAATCTGCAGAATGATTCGCAACTGTTCGGCCGAAAGGTTGCCTGTGCGCGCTTCCGCTTCCTTGTCGAGAATACCAATCGCCTGCAAGACAAACCCTTGCTGGGCCAGTTCCATCGCCCGATCGTAAGCGGGACGCTGTTGCTGCTGGAATTGCAGATCAGCCTCTTCAGCCTTCTCCACCCGTTTCTCAAGTTCACGAATCCGACTCTCTACCGACAACAGGATTTCGGTGTCGATCTCGGGTTCGGCCTCAAACAGGCGCAACAAACTCCGCTGGTGCCGCAGTTCCAGATCAGAACGATTCGCCTGGGCATACAGCGCCGACAATTGCTGATGCGCGGGGGCGTCGTCGGGAGACGAAACCAGCACCTGGTTGTAAGAAGACATTGACTGAAAATACCGCAACCCACTGGTTTGGGTGCGGGTCGGGTTCTGGGCGAGGGTGGCCTCCCATTTCGCCAGGACTCCGTACGCTTCCCCCAACACCATGTAACCCCAGTGCGAATCGGGGTCATCCTGCAGTCCCTCCTGGGCCTTTCGAATTGCGAGAATCGCCAGGGCGGCCCGGGAATTCGCATACTTGTCCGGCAAAGCCCAGAGACTGTTCGACTCACTTTGACCAGGCAGAGTCGCGAGCCGCGCGTATTGCAATGCCTGTTGAATCGAAGGGGCGATGTCGCGGCGTTTTGACCAGAAATACCGCTGGTAGAAGGTCGGCTTCCGAACCCACCGGTCGCGGGCCGAAAGGAATGGCGCGCTCCTCTGGAACGCCAGGTTGCGGAAATCCAGCGTACGGTCATCCAGGAATTTGCGAAGGTCCGGATTGTCCACATCCGCCCGATAGAGCACCGCACAGCCCGCCCCGAGGTCTGTCAATTCCCAGGTGGGGGGATCGGCATTCAACAGATCGGTGAATGCCAACACCTCCTGGGCCGCCCGACCCGTGGTCGACAGCCTCAGCAACACGTGGGTGATCGCGTACTGATCGAAGATCTGCGTCCAGTATTCCCGCCGTTCCGACCTTTGCCGGGCTATCAAAGCCGCATCATTGGGACGCAGGGTTCGCCCCTGGGTCGGGTCGGACGATCGGGGGGCGCGTACCAACTCGAGTGCCTGGCGAACCCGCAAATTGGTAGCCAGCAGATTCCGCTCTTCATCGCGATCGTGGTAGACAAACAGCCTCGAATCGATGAACGGTTTCTGACCGATCCAGACCAGCACATCGCCATGCGAGACGGCGTAGTTGAATGGACGGTCGTCAAAGCTGCGGCCAGTGGACGCAGTCACGGGGGCCGCGGTCCCGGTTTCAGCCGCCGCCGGGCCTGTGGGCAGCCCCACCAGGCGGGTTTCCAGATCCCCAATCAGGCTGGCCAGATTATTGTCGAGACCATAGCCGCTCTGGGGTGCGGCCGCATCCCGCAACCGACCGGTGCCGCCAAAAAAGCCAATCACGGCCAAGGCCAGCACAGTGGCGGCCCGTCCCGCCCGCGAGAACAGCAATTCCAGAGCCCGGGTCGTATAGGCCTGCGAGAAAGTATTCTGGTACCAGGCTTGTCCGTTCAACCCCGCCACGATGGCCGCCACCAGGGCGGCCGCAGGCAGTTCGCGCAAACACAGAACGGCAAATCCCAACATTCCGAAGAACGCGAGGGTCTCGCCCCACGCCATCCGCTTCCAATTGAAAAGCACCAGTACAATCCCAGCCAGAACAACCACAATCGCGGCCAGGCCCGCATAGTCATAACCATCGCGAGCCATCCAAAGTCCCCCGCTGGAGAGCGGGAAATAAGACGCCTCACTGACCGCGATCGGCCGCGGTTCACCGAGGTAGGCCTGCGTCACATACTCCCGAATGGCCGGATACTCAGTCCCGTACACCAACCCCGGAGCCCATCCGCTCTGCAGTGGGAACGGGTGCAGAAACGAGGCCGCCACGCAGGCCAGCGCAACCGTCCAGAGGTGACTGCGGGTCTCGGAAGGAAGCACATTTTGCGTCTTCAGGAGACCGGCCAGAGATTCCCCCGCGGCGTAGAGCAACAGACACGCCAGACCGAGGTAGGCCCGCGAGTCGAAATTGCACCACAGCACAAACAGCGGAATCAGCAGCCACAATCGGGGAGAGCCCTGGCGGGCGTGATCGGCCAATCGTTGCCGGTAGCGGGTCAGGATCAGGAACAGCAGTGACAATCCCAGAAAGGTGATCAGCGTCGAATGCGGGGCGAACCGCAGGTGGCAGGCCAGCAAGGCCAAAGCGGCACAAATCGAAGACCACCACGTCGGCAGATTGGGACGAACAATCTGCGCCACGATCGCAAAGGTCAGCATCACCAGCAGGGCCTTGAACACCGAGACCCCGACGAATCCCCCAGCCGAGTACACCGCTCCCAGGACCAGATCGAACCCCCACGCCAGATTCGGCCATGCACGATCGGTCGCGGTCGACGAAAAAACATCGGTGCGGGGGGGCAAAAATCCGTGGCTGGCCAGGTATTGCCCCGTCTTGATGCTCACCAGAGACAGTGATTCCCCCACCTTGGTGCTGGCCAGCAAGAAGGCCAGCAACACCACGGCCCACTTGATGACAAAATCGCCCCGGATCGCCTCGTCCTCTACGAGTTCCGGTGTCAATTCCTCGTACTCTTCAATCCCAGGATCGCTGCTGTCGGTGACTGCGGTGGATGATCCGGAGGCCGCCGAGGCATCGGCATTGGCAAAGAGTTCCGAACCACCAACGCCGGGACGATCCGCAGCAGGAGATGAGTCGGCCAGGGGAGAGGGGGGAGTCGGTGAGGTCGACACAGAGACTCTCTTGAGAAGTGACGACAAGAAACGGTGACCGTAGTACCCGCAGGGCAATCCCCAACGGCGTTCTCACTACGTGCAGCCTTGCTCCGGGCGACGGAACCGAGTGGAAATTTCCCCGATCCCATGCTCCGGGCCAGCAACTTTCGTACACTAGAAGCCATCCGGGCCGGGGGTCAAGCGTGAGCCGGTCCGCCAACCCGCTTCCTCCCGCACCCCAAACCTCAACCAACCCACTTCGTTGCCATCGTCGGTTCCGCCCCCCCAGGATGTGCACACACGATCATATAAAGGAATTTTTGAACATGGCCGACGACCTCACAATTCCCGATCCTGCCCCTGTTCTCGAATTGGTCGAGGGATTCCGCCGCTCGAAGGTGCTCTTTGCCGCCGTGGAGTTGGGGGTGTTCGATGTTCTCCGACTGGGACCGTCTGACCTGGATGAGCTGGGGACCCGTCTGGGATGCCAGACCGACTCGCTCGAGCGGCTGCTGGATGCCTGTGTTCACTGTCAATTGCTGACGAAACAACACGGGACCTATGCAAACACCCCTGTGTCGACCACCTACCTGTGTCAAGACAGTCCCCGCCGAGTGACTGGGTACATCCGCTACTCGAACACGGTTTTGTGGAAACTTTGGGACCGCCTTGAAAACGCCATCCGCGAGGGGACCCACCGCTGGCCGGAAGTTTATGGGTGGGATGGGCCCATTTTCGATGCGTTCTTCCGGACACCGGAAAGCCAGCGGGAGTTTCTACTGGGAATGCACGGGTATGGTCTGATCAGTTCCCCGGTGGTGGTCTCAGCAATTGATCTCTCTGGCTTTGACACGCTGGTCGACCTCGGTGGCGCGACTGGTCATCTGGCAGTGGCAGCCTGCTCGCGCTACCCGGGGTTGAAGGGAATTGTGTTTGATTTGCCGACCGCCTGTCCATTGGCCGAGGAACTGGTCGCCCAATCGGCTGTGGCGGATCGGGTGCGGGTTCAGGCGGGGGATTTCTTCGAGGACCCGCTTCCCGAGGCTGACTTGTTTGCCCTGGGACGAATCGTACACGACTGGAGTGAAGAAAAAATCTTACGGCTGTTGCAGAGAGTCTTTGCGCGGCTGCCCAGCGGCGGAGCAATTCTGCTGGCCGAGAAACTCTTGTGGGACGACAAGACCGGACCACGCTGGGCCCAATTGCAGTCGTTGAACATGCTGGTCTGTACCGAGGGAAAAGAGCGGACTCTGTTGGAATATGAGGGATTATTGACCCGGGTGGGCTTTGGGCGGGTCCAGGGCATGCGGACGAATTCCCCCCTGGATGTGGTCTGGGGCCGAAAGCCGTGACGGGATCGACCAAACGAAAAAACAGGGGATCTGACAGTGCGACCTGCGGGGCTCCCCGAAAACGGAAAAACTCTGTTTCTCTAGAACCGCAGGACTGGTGGAGAAACTTCGCACCGGTGGCGGTGTTTCTTGCCTGATGGTGACTAGACTCTCGGGGAAGTGCGGCATCGGGATTGCTGGATCTGAGGCTGCAATTCCGATGTACGGAACGTCTTGGCAGGCGGTCGCAATCAGTCAGGCACTGCGCAGGATTTACGCGCCGCTGTGGCGAAGAGACAAAGGACTTGTGATGTTGGCGTACTTTGATCCCGGTTCGGGAAGCATGTTGGTTCAAGTGTTGGTGGGGGGGGTGGCTGGCTTGGCTGTGTTCGCCCGCTACCTGTGGGATCACTTTGGGGTCAGCGCCCTGTTGCGACGCCGGAAGTCAAAAGCGTCTGTGGTGGTCCGCTAAAACTGTTGTCGCACTGGGGTGAGAGTCTTTGTTGACGGTGACTCTTGGTAGTGATCGGGAATGCGGTTTTCTCGGGCAGAAATGAGGATCTTTCGCGGATCTGCCTCGTGGAGGATCGCGAGTGAACGCAAACAAATCGATCCGACCTGACGTCGGCTCCTATCGAGATCGTGCCGGCCGCGTGCTGACTGGCCCGCGGGGGGAGATCTTTCGGGGGCTGTCGAACGACGCTCTGGTGCAATGGCAACAGGTCGCCAATTCGCCTTTCGCCCAACGAGCCATGGCGGAGGGACGGCTTGTCGCCACCCGTGAAATGTCTCCCACCGAATGCGAGCAGACTGGGCTGGCTGCGGAAGAGGTCTGTGGTGGAATCCCTTGGGCTGGTTTTGTTCGCCACGATCGCATCCCCTTCGTCTCGTACCCCTACGAGTGGACCTGGGGCATGCTCCGCGACGCGGCACTGTCCCAACTCGACCTGCTGCGGGAGGCGTTCGACTCCGGTTTCACTCTCAAGGATGGGACTCTCTATAACACCCAATGGCGAGGGACGTCTCCGGTTTTCATCGATACCGTGTCCCTCGAGCGTTGGACTCCCGGATTGCCTTGGATGGGCTACCGGCAGTTCTGCCAGACCGGCCTCTTTCCCCTTTGGCTGCAGTCGTTCTGGCAGTGTCCCTTTCATCCCTGGCTGCGTGGGCGGTTGGATGGCATCGCGCCCGACGAGTTCAACGCTCTTTGCGGTTGGCGCGACCTGTTCCGCCGAGGAGTGCTCGTGCATGGCTGGCTGCACGCTCGTCTGCAGCAATCGCGTCCCGTTGCCGACCAGGACGTACGCGGTGCTCTCGAACGTCGGGGGCTGCCGGCTGCCGCGGTGCGTAATTCCCTGAATGCCCTCCGTAAAGTGGTCGCGCGTCTGTCCTGGTCCCCGCCCCGTTCCACCTGGTCCGACTACGCACCGGCGTATTCAACCGCCGACTGGCAGGCGAAGCAACAGTTCGTTCGCCGGGCCGTGGAAACCGGAACTCCGGGCATGGTGTGGGACCTGGGCTGCAATACCGGTGACTTTGCACGGATTGCCGCCGAAACCGCCCCAGTGGTCGTCGCCCTGGATGGCGATCATGCAGCCGTCGAACAACTGTATCGCGCATTACGGAGGGAATCGGGATCGACCGCCGCCCAGCGGATCCTGCCCCTCGTGGGGAATGTCTGCGATCCCTCCCCCAACCAGGGTTGGCTGGGAGCCGAGCGCCGCTCCTGGCCGAATCGCGGTCGCCCCGATCTCGTTCTGGCGTTGGCTCTGGTGCATCATCTGGTGCTGGGCGCGGGAATTCCGCTGGAGCAGCTTCTCGACTGGCTGCATTCATTGGGGGGGGCTGTGGTGCTCGAGTTTGTCGACAAGAGCGACCCCCAGGCGCGGCGGGTTCTGCACAATCGCCGCGACGATGATTCTGGGTACTCTCTCGAAGCCTGCGAGGCCGGACTGCGAAAGCGGTTCGGCCGCTGCGAAAGGCTGACCCTGTCCGACGGGGGACGCACCCTGTTCCACGCCCTGCCCCGCTGACGACGGTTCACCGACACTCTGCATGAGTTCTTCTTCGCCCCAATCCGTTGCGCCGGCCTGTCGTCCTCTGCGAGCCGATATCTGGCAGGCGATCGTGCTGTACTGCTCCGCGGTGGTCCAACCTGCGTTCGACCTGCTGGGGAAACGTGACAGTTACGTGATCGACATTGGAGCCAGCCGCGGAGGATTGGTGGCGCTGGCCCTGATATTGATGGTGGCGTTCCCGGGAATGCTCGCCCTGCTGCTCTGGGGAGCCAATCGCCTGGCAGTCCCTGTGCGCGAAGGCTTGCAGCTGGGTTTGGTCTGGCTGTTTAGCGCGATGGTCTGCTTCCCGCTCTTGCGACACAACTCGCTGTTGACCGGCTGGTCACTGGTGGCCGCCTCGCTGGTCCTCGCCGTCGCCTTCGCATGGGCCTACGCGGCCTGGCCAGGAGTCCGCCGGGCCGTCTCCCTCGCAGGAGTGGGCTGCCTGCTGTTCCCCCTGTTGTTCTTCACCACAACCAAAGCCAGCCGGGTGGTCTTCAGCAACCTGGGGAAGGGAACCTTCACAGGCAAACCGACCCCTGTCGTGCTCGTCGTCTTCGACGAATTCTGCGGCCTGTCGCTGCAGACAGCAGACCGCGAAATCAATGCCGACCGGTTTCCCCGGTTTGCCGAACTCTCCCAACGGTCAAGCTGGTACCGCAATGCCACCACCGTCAATGCCGAGACCGCCTGCGTCGTTCCCGCCATACTCACGGGCCGCTATTACGACCCTTCGGGCCGATTCTTTCCCACCCGAGGCGATCAGAACCTCTTCAACCTGGTGATGGGGGAAGGGGGCTATGAGATGATTGCCTTCGAGCCGGTCTCGAGGCTGGCCTTCGAGGGAGAGGCCATGGCCGAGTGGCAGAAGCCCGGGATCCTCATTCAACTGCGCTCACTGCTTCCCGAGGTCGGCAAGGCGATCCTGGCGCACCTCACTCCGGGAGAGATGCGGCTGAAGATTCCCCAGCATGCCCCGGAATGGTGGGGTTATCCCAAGACCGGTCCCACCGACGAAACCGTTCGCCGGGGCGTCGTGCGCTGGGGTTGGAGTTGCCTGAGGGTCCGTCAGTTCGAGCATTTTCTCAACTGCCTTCCCGAAGAGGGACACCCCGCCCTGCACTTCATGCATGTGGTCTTTCCCCATGTCCCCTGGATGTATCTCGACAATGCCGAACCGTATGCCGTGGAATGCGGCGACATGAGCCTGCTGAATTTCGAGACCGACGGACTCGCCCAGGATGTCTGGGGAAATGATCGGGATTTCGTGGTGCGGCAGCAGCAACGGTACCTTCTCCAGGTGCAGTTGGCCGATCGGCTGATTGGTCGGTTGATCGACCGCCTCGAAGAACTTGAGTTGTGGGATGACTGTCTGCTGATTGTCACCTCCGATCACGGGGTCTCTTTCCGCGCGGGACAGAACCGTCGCTACTACAGCGGAGGGAATGCCGACGAAATTCTCTCGGTCCCGCTGTTTGTCAAACTGCCCGGTCAAAAGTCCGGAGGATTCAGCGACCGCAACGTGGAGTGTGTCGACCTGCTGCCCACGATTGCCGATGTCCTGGACATTCCCCTGTGGGCACCGGTGGATGGAGAATCGCTCGCCCGGGAATCTCAGCGGAATCCCAACCAGAAGCAGTTCGCCCAGGACAACCGCATGATCCCGTTTCCGACGACGACCGTGTCGGAAAGCGGGGTGGTGGCCGAGTGGGAGGCACTCCTCGGACGCACGCCCGCTGATCTGTTCCGGATCGGTCCGTACCCCGAGTTGATCGGCCGGCCAGTCGCCGACCTGACGGTCGCGGCGGACGGGGCCCCGGGAGTCCTGGAACTGCACCGCAATTCCCCCGAACCATTCGTGCTGCCCGACGCCCCCATTCCATGCTATTTCGAAGGGACGTATCGACCTGATCACCCCTCGGCCGCTCTCCCCGTGATGGCCGTGGCGGTCAACGGTGTCATTGAATCTGTCGCCAGGGTGTCCGCCGAACCCTCGGTCCGCGGTCGATGGGAATCGTTGGTTCCCCGACGGTGCCTGAAGAACGGCCCGAATGAAGCCCGGTTTTACCTGGTCGACTCAAACGGCGACGGCTGGCGGCTGCAAGCCTGCCCCACCCGTCAGGTCGAACCGGTGGTGAAGCGGGGGGAATGACCCCGCAATCAATCCGGAGCAGCCCACGCTCGATCTCAGGCAACAGACATGCCCGCGGACCACCCAGGACTCGCGAAACCGTTCCCGGCGGCCTAGAGTCTGGTCAGTGACTCAGACGCCCCTGTGCCCAGAGAGCCCGCCATGATTCGCCCCAACCCGGCCAAGCAGGTTTTGCGAGAGGGAGGTGTGGTCTACAGCAGTTCGGTCCGGCTCCCCGCTCCCGGTTTGTGTGAACTGCTCGGGTTCGCCGGTTTCGATTTTGTACTGCTCGACTGCGAACATGGTGCCGCCGATGCCGCGACGATCGACCTCCTCGTGATGGGTTGTCATTCGGGAGACACGATCCCCGTTGTCCGTGTGCTCCGGAACGACGAACCCGAGCCGATGATGCAGGTCCTCGACCTGGGAGCACAGGGGGTGCTCATCCCGCATTGCCGCACTGCCGACGATGCCCGGCGTCTCCGCCAGGCGGTCGCCTACCCCCCCCATGGACAGCGCGGCTTCGGACCGGGGCGGGGCTCGAAGTGGGGGCTCCTGTCAACTGCCGAGTATCTCGCGACAATCGACGACACCATTCTCACCTTGGCACTCGTTGAAGATCCCGAAGGTATCGAGCGGATTGACGAGATCGCCGCCGTGGGACTCGATGTGCTGTGGGTCGGCACCTCGGACCTGGCTTGTGCCCTGGGAGTTCCCGGACAGCCGGGGCATCCCCGTGTGCTGGAGGCGGCCGCCACAGTTCTCCAGGCCTGCCAGCGTGCCGGCGTCGCCTGCGGCTTTCCCGCACGCGATGTCGCCCAAGCCCTCTGGGCCCGGGAACAAGGTTACCGCGCCATTGGGTACGGCTGTGCCGAGCAATACGTCATGCAAATGGCACGGCAATTTCTGGGGGAAGTGCGGGGGGCACGCGGCTCATCGGCCTAAGGAGAGCGCACACCCCCAAATGTTCGGGTTGAGAACTGTCTGGTTTGAAAAGTCCAACCCGATCCATGTCTCCAACACAAATCAGTGTCAGAATGCCTCGCACATCGGTCGGCCAGCGTTTGGCAAAGGACGCAGAACCTGGTTCAATCTGACTCGATTTAATCTGACTCGATTACCTACGATCAGACGGATCTCTCAAATGATCGCTGTAGGAGGTCATGGTTGACAGGAGCCGACTTTGCACAGCAAAAAAATTGCACATCAACTCAGAAAAGTATCCTCGACAGGATTCGAACCTGAAACCTTCGGCTCCGGAGGCCGACGCTCTATCCAGTTGAGCTACGAGGACGTGAGTCACAACGGCGTTGTGTAATCTAATCTTAACGTCCTCAAACCTAGGCTGTCAAACACAACGGTTTGGGTGCCGTCGCACGGCAGCAAGCGGCCGCGCGACTCCGATTTCGACTCTCCTGTGTTCATGCCGTAAGCCGGCTGAAACCTCCGCTCCACAGACACAATCAGGGAGATCTCTCGCCGAATCGTGGGGCTACCCCCCCTACATCACCCCCGTGCCGAACCCCTCTTCGGATACCCCGTCTCCCTTCCGTTCGGCGGCGGCTGCGTGCCAATCATTGCCACCGCGCGACTCTCCCGCGATTCCCAACCCGAAGTGCGGTCCCGACAGAGTCTGGGCCGCCGGGCCAACCGGCACCCCGGCAGGGGTGTCCAAACGCAGGGTCCGTCCCTGGAAATCCCGCTCAACCACGGGCGTCAAGAGTTCCGAATCATCCAACACCGCAAACCCGTCTTCGCCATAGTCGTCGTAAGTGCAGATGTAGCCTGGCAGCGTCGCCTTGACCTGCTCCTCGGCGAACGCCTGCATCACCTTGACCTGGATCTGCTCCCGGCACCGGGCATTGATCGGGTGGGCGATATCGGCATAGAGCCGTGAACGACCATCCGTGTCTCGGCTGGCCCGATCTTCCTTGAGCCGGGCCCCGCACTGGCTGCAGAAACAGGCCCGCAATTGGTTCTTCGTACCGCAGCGGGGGCATCGGTCGGTCAATTTGCGGCTTGGCATCGCCACAAAAGAGCCCCGGGTCCCCTCGATGATCTTTAAATCGCGAATGACAAAGCAGTGATCGAAAGTGATGGAACAGAAGGCCTGCAGACGTTCCTGCGGGTCGTCCATCAGCTTGATGCGGACCTCGGTAATTTCCACGGCGATGCTCCTCCTGAACTGGTTCGACCGTGCCGGTGCGGTCAGGCACCGGGGACAAGTCCATCATGGTGGGAAAATGTTCTGAAGACTCACAATCCGACCGGTCCGGACACAGTGCACACCCCCGCGACGGACCTGGTCCGCAAGGGATGGATTCAAGCCGCACGCACTCCAGAGGCAACCGAGGTCACAAAAACGCTTCCCAGCCGGCGTGCGACCAGCCGGCCGGCAAGACGGCGGGCCTCCCCCAGATTGCGGCACAGGCCGAAGTAGCACGACCCACTCCCGCTCATCAGGTGTCCCGCGGCCGACAGTTTTCCGAACGCCTCGCGCAACCGCACGACGTCCACGCTGACCGACTCAGCGGCTGGCTGCAGGGTGTTGTGGAGCTGCGAGGCGGCCGCGGCGAGACAGCCGCGCCGCAGGTCGGCGACCAGTTGTGCGACCCCCGGGCGACGCCCTTCGGGCCGACAGTGACGGAAGACCTGCGGAGTCGAGAGCCCCTCGGTTGGCTTGACCAACACCAGGGCCAACCCCAGGGGGAGATCGAGCGGGGTGATCAGTTCCCCCCGTCCCCGGCAAATCGCAGCCGGACGCCCCGCAAGAAAGAATGGAATGTCGCTACCCAACCGCGCTCCCAACTCGCGCAATTCGGCCAGAGATAAACCGAGATTCCAGGCCCGGTTGAGACCCCGGAGGGCGGCGGCGGCGTCGGTGGAGCCCCCCGCCAGGCCGGCGGCCACGGGAATTCGCTTCCAGAGTTCCAGCCGAGCCCCACGCTGAACCCCGGTCTGATCCCGCAACAGCTGGGCGGCCTTCCAGACGAGATTCCCGGGCCCGGGGGGCAGGTCCAGAGGACGGGCTCCCGTCGCCAGCCCGGCAACGCCACGGGCGTCGTGGCAGACGAACTCGAGTTCCTCACCTGGCAGAGACTGAATTCGCAGCGTATCCCGCAGTCCGAGAGAGACCATCAGGGTCTCCAGCTCGTGATACCCATCGGCCCGTCGCGACTCCACATTCAAAAACAGGTTCACCTTTGCCGGTGCGGTCTCCCAGACCACATCGGACCACCTGTCGGCTGTCGGGGACGACAGCTCCTCCTGTGGTACATCTTTCGACAGCACGGGCATCACATCCTGCGAGTCCACCAAGGCTGAACGAGTCACGGCCACGGGGGGAGTCCGAAGAACTCCCGCACCACGGCCGCACCACCCCCAAATCGCCTTAACTCCCGGCCATTACGGGGGATTCTGCCAAGTCACCTTGGCATTGCTCGTGCTGTTATCTGAATCCCTTGTTTTTGTCAACCCGTTGTCTTGGTTTTTCGCATTTCACCGGGTCTTGGTCCGCAAATCGCTGTCTTCTGGCCGCTTTGCGGCAGGTGCTTGTCAGTCCGGGGGCGGATCTTCTATTCTCGCCATGGTGGTGGGCAGGCTCGAAGCGGCGCACATTTGATGAGCAGTGCCGGGGCTCGCCCAGGCGGTCTAGATGCCCCTTGGAAGGACGGTTCCCTTGTTACGAACCCATACGTGTGGTGAGTTGCGGAAAGCCCAGGTCGGAGAGACTGTGACGGTGTGCGGCTGGGTCGACAGCCGGCGCGATCATGGTGGGCTGGTGTTTGTCGACCTGCGCGACCGGTACGGGAAGGTGCAGGTGGTGTTCGACCCCTCGGAAGGGGCCGACCAGCATTCGGCCGCGGGAGACGTTCGCAACGAGGACGTGCTGCAAGTGACGGGGCGGGTGGTCGCCCGGTCCGCCAAGGACGTGAATGCCAAGATTCCCACGGGCGAAATCGACGTTCGCTCTCAACGCCTGGTCGTGCTCAACAAGAGCCGCACCGTGCCGTTTGAACCCTCCACCAGCAACCCTCCCAATGAAGAATTCCGGCTGAAGTACCGGTTTCTCGATCTACGGCGTCCGCGGCTGCAGGAATTGGTGATGTTCCGTCACCGGCTGACCAAGCTGATCCGCGATTACTTCGACCGTGACGGTTTCCTCGAGATCGAAACCCCCATGCTGGGGCGCAGCACGCCCGAAGGAGCCCGCGATTACCTCGTTCCCAGCCGGGTCCACCCGGGGTGTTTCTACGCACTCCCCCAGTCGCCGCAGATCTACAAGCAGATCCTGATGGTGGCCGGATTCGATCGGTACATGCAAATCGCCCGTTGCTTCCGGGATGAAGATCTCCGGGCCGACCGCCAGCCGGAATTCACCCAGGTCGACATCGAGATGGCGTTTGTCGAGCGGGAAGACATCCTGCGGACGGTCGATGGCCTCGTTGGGTTCCTGATGCGGGAGGTCCGGGGGGAAGAGTTTCCCCTGCCGCTCCCCCGGCTCACCTACCGCGAGGCGATGGAGCGGTACGGGTCCGACAAGCCCGACCTGCGGTATGGCATGGAACTGCACGACCTTGGGCCGTTGGTGCGGAACTGCGGTTTCAGCGTCTTCAAGAACACGCTCGAAGCGGGAGGACGGGTCCGGGGACTGTGCGCCCCCCAGGCGGCCGACAAATACAGCCGGCGGCAGATCGACGACCTGACACTCTTCGTGAAGGACTTCAAGGCTCAGGGACTGGCATTCTTCCGTGTCACAGAGACCGGGCTCGATTCGCCCATCGCCAAGTTCTTCACCCCCGAAGAGCAGGCGGCGCTCAAGGCCGAGTTCCAGGCGAAGACGGGCGACCTCATCTTCTGCGTGGCCGACAAGCCATCGGTCACCTCCGCCGCCCTCGGTGCGCTGCGCAGCCGGCTGGGGAAAGAGCTGAAGCTGTTCGATCCCAACCAGATGCATTTCGCCTGGATCCTCGACTTCCCGCTCTTCAGCTGGAACGAGGAAGAAAAGCGGTGGGATGCCGAGCATCACCCGTTCTGCAACCCGGTCCCCGAAGATGTTTCCTTTTTCGAAACCGATCCCGGCCAGATCCGCGCCACCTCGTATGATCTGGTGATCAACGGCTACGAGGGAGCCAGCGGCAGCGTGCGTATTCATGATCCGGCGGTCCAGCAGAAGGTTTTCGACCTGTTAGGAATCCCGGCCGAACAGGCCGAAGAGCGATTCTCCTTCCTTCTCGAAGCCCTGCGGTACGGGGCTCCGCCGCACGCCGGCATTGCTCTCGGGCTCGACCGGTGGGTCATGCTCTTCACAGGCTGCGATAATATTCGTGACGTCATTGCGTTCCCCAAGACGCAGAAGGCCTCCGACCTGCTGAGCGGGGCCCCCTCGACGGTCGATGCGCGGCAACTGAAGGAACTGAGCATCCGCGTCGAAGAAGCTCCCAAGTAACGCCGAGCCCACGGACCAATCTCATGACTGGTCCCCATCTCACCCCCAGGAATTACCACCATGCGCCGCAGTCTGCTCCCCGGAGTTCCCCTGCTCGGTCTGCTCTGCACCGCCCTCCTCGCGGCGACGGCAGTCCAGTCCCGCGCGGATGACAAAGCCCCCGCCACCAAGCCCGCCAAGGCGGGCGACCTCGAAATCGCCGTCCCGGAAGGCTGGAAAAAGAAGCAGCCGAAGTCCCAGATGCGGCTCGTCGAGTACGAAGTCCCCGCCAAGGAGGGAGACAAATCCACCGGTGAATTTGTCATCTTCCACTTCGGCGGCCAGGGGGGCGGTCTCGAAGAGAATATCACCCGCTGGGTCGGCCAGACGGAACCCGAAGGACGCAAGGTCAAGCTGACCACTGGCAAATCGCCCAAGGGTGAGTACACGCTCGTGGATGTCTCGGGCACCTACAAGAAGTCCATCGGCCCCCCCATCCAGCAGAAGACCCAGCGGATGGAAGGCTGGCGGGTCATCAACGTCTATCTCAACTGCCCGGGGGGCCCGTATTTCTTCAAGATCGACGGCCCCGCCAAGACGGTCGAGCAAGAACTCGCCGGCTTGCGGGCCACCTTTGGTGGTGACCCCAAGACCGAGAAGGAACGCCCCTACGACGGCAAGTAGGCGAAACGAAGTCGGCCAGCCGCCACCCCCGGAAACAGTCCTCCGGCGAGAGAACTGCCGCTCTTCGCGATTCGTGTCGCGAAGAGCGTTTTTTTATCCTGGCCGCGGCCAAATCCCGGGCCGCCCACTCCCCAAACCAATCCCATCAATTCGCACTGGGCCCGGCGCGATCGGTCGCCGCCGACGACTGACCCAGCAGATCGAGCCGTTCGAGAGCCTGCACCAGCTTGCGGGCGACGGGACCGGCGGCGTGCCCCCCCGGGCCGGCGTGTTCCAGCACCACCACGAACGCCACCCTCGGACGGTTGGCCGGAGCATAGCCAGCGAACCAGGCGTGGTCGGGCCGACCTCCCCCCGGCTCGGCCGTTCCCGTCTTCCCGGCAATCCGTGCTTCGCGGCACCGGACAGTCTTGAATCCGGTCCCCTGCGGATTCTCGACCACCTGCTCCAGACCCCGGCGGACGAAGGCCAGCGTACGAATCGACAATCCGGAAATCCGCTCGACCGTCTCAGAGGGAGAGGTCTCCGACTCAGCTTTCCCCAGGTGCGGGGCCTCGAAGTCGCGCTGCTCACGGGCGAACCGTGGGGTCACCAGCCGCCCCCCATTCGACACCGCCGCCAACAGCCGCGCCACCTGCAGGGGAGTCGCCGTCACCCGCCCCTGCCCAATCGCCAATTGCAGCGTCTCTCCCGAACTGCGAGACCGGCCCCGTCCCCCGGCACGACGCTCTTCCCGGGGAAGTGAACCGGTCTGCTCAACCGGCAGGTCGACGCCTGTCGCACGACCCAGCCCCAGGCGGTCGGCCCAGTCCAGAATCGGCTCGGCCCCAATCCGCCGGGCCGCCGAGAAAAAGTACACATTGCACGACCGGGCCAACGCCGAGACCAGGTCGACGTCGCCATGTCCCACGCCGTGGTGCTTGAACGTGTAGCAGCGGTACCGCTCGGGACTGTCGAGATAACCGAGGCAGGTCAACGACTCCTCGGGATCGAGCTCGCCACTCTCGAGAAACCCAATCGAGCTGACAATCTTGAAGACCGACCCGGGGGGAAGCGTCATTTCAACCGCGCGGTGAAACAGAGGTCGGCGGGGATCGTCAAGAATGGCCCGCCACCCCGCCGGATCATGGTTCACCAGCACCTCCGGATCAAAGCGGGGACCCGAGGCGGCCGCCAGCACCGCACCGGTCCGCACATCGAGGGCCACAATCGAACCTCCTGTCGGGGTCGGCAGGGGCTTGCGATTGGTCTCGTCGACCTGCGGTCCGGACAGGGCGGCGTCGAGCAACTCCTCGGCCGCACGCTGCAGTTCCACCGAGAGCCCCAACTGCACATCCTGCCCCAGCCGCGGTTCGCGCACCACCTGCGAGTCGAGCAGTTCCCCGCGGCGGTTGAACACCAGCCGCCGCGCACCGCGCAGACCGCGCAGCCGATGTTCGTATTGCCGTTCGAGCCCGTTGAGTCCCGCCCGATCTCCCGGCTGATAGTCGAGCGGATCGCCCTGGGGAAAGCGGGCCCGCCTCTCGGCCAGGAATTCGTCAGACACTGGCTGACGAACTCCCAGCAGATGCGGTGCGAGGTCTCCCTGGGGATAGACCCGCTGGGGAATCGCCTCAAGCCGGACCCCGGGGAAGAGTTCCGGATGCCCCTCAATCTCGACCGCCAATTCCGGAGTAAGCTGCTCAACCACCACGTGGTAGTCGAGCTGTTCCTGGATCACCACCGGTTCCCGGGCCTCGCGTCGCGGCGGGGTGGTCAGCGTGGTTACCACCAGGCGATGGCACCTAGCCCACCACGATTCGTCCGGGTCCGGCGGGGCTTCCAGAGCCAGGCGTTCCGCCCTCTCGTTCTGCTCCCGCTGCGCGGCAACCCGCGCCTGCAGCCGTTCGACCCGACGCTGAATCCGCTGCCGGCGTTGCGCCAGCCCCTGGTCCTCCAAACCGGAACGCCCCGCCAGCCGCCGCCAGAGCGCTTCGCGCTCGTGGACCACCTCGGCCTCGGCCGCGGCAATCAGGTCGGCGTTCCGCCGGGCGCGACGGTCCAGACGCCGCAGCGCCAGCGAGCGCAGCCAACCCGGGTCGGCAGGCTCCTCCAGCCACCGGTAATGCACCTTCAGCCGGAAGAGATCCACATCTTCGGCCAGTACAGTTCCCTCGGCCGCCAGCAGCCGTCCATCCCGGCTGGGAATGGGCTCCCAGCGTTCGAAGGTCTGTTCAAACTCGCCGCGGTACTCATCGCCCAGCGTCAATTGCACCTGGGCGAAGCGCAGGCCAATCGCCACCAGCGGGAACACCATCGCCAGCGCCAGCCCCAGCAGACGCAGCCCCGGCCGCTCGGACGAGCGTTCGTCTCGCTCCCCCAACCAACCGACCACATCGCGCACTCGGGAATCCATGCGGGCGCACCCGTCGAGACCGTTAACCAGAAGAATTCTCCGCCGACCGACGCGGCAGCAAACCCGCCAGCAGCGCCAGAAACCCACCCCCCCACAGCGTCGACGAGAGCGTCGCGTGGGTGACCACCTCGCGCCACGCCGGCCACTGTAGCCCCGCATCGGTCGCCATCAGCGACCCCGCCGCCGCTCCACTCTCAATCGCAATCCCCAGCCCCAGCGGGAACAGCATCTGCGGCATCATCCAGATCCCCCGACGGCGCCACCAGCCGAACGTCGCCGCAAGGGCCAGCGACACCCCCGTCTCGACCCCGGGTGGCCCCGCTCCCAACAGGTCGAACCCCATCCCGGCGATCATCCCCCAGACCACCGCTCCCCGGGGAGTCTGTGTCCAGACCAGCAGGGCCAGCGTCATCGGCAGACAGCGCGGGGTCACCCCCGCCAGCGCCAGGTGCGGTGCGACCGTCGTCTGCACCACCCACGCCGTGTAACAGATGAATGCCGCCAGCAACCACCGCATTGGCTTGAGCCCCCGGAACCACCCCAACCTGAAAGGGGGCGGGTTGTAGAGCAAGGCATTTTCGCAGATCAAGCCGAAGTTCGAGCCCAACTCCCCCAATCCCCCACAGCGTTCCCCCAACCCCCCGGAAGCACCCCGCCCCACGTTCCGGTTGAGGCTGCCGTTCCCCGCTCCCGACTGTTTTCAGAAAACGCCGGTTTTTTTGTACGGCTGCGGGCGTCACCCGCCACCAATAGCAGGAGAGAGTCCAGCCACTCCTCCCCTCTTGGTCGTCGCTGGACCGACCTGGCATGACCGACTGCCGTGGCCACTGACCAGAACTGCCCCTCGCTGTTGGGAACCCAACCATGCGTTTGACCCTGCGAACCCTGCTGGCCTATATCGACGAGGTACTTCCTCCGGCTCAGGCCGAGGAGATAGGCCGGAAACTGCAGGAGAGCCCTGTTGGGACCAGCCTCGTGCAGCGGATCCAGGACGTGCTGCGTCAGAAGCGGCTGTCGAGCCCCACCCTGTCGGGATCGGGAATGGGAATCGACCCCAATGCGGTGGCCGAATATCTCGACAATACGCTGGCCCCCGATGGCATCGCGGCGGTCGAGCGGATCTGTCTCGAATCGGACCTGCACCTCGCCGAAGTGGCGGGCTGCCATCAGATCCTGTCGCTGGCCGTGGCCGAACCAGCCGAGCTGCCCCCCAGGATTCGCGAGCGAATGATCGCCCTCGGCCCCAACACTCCGCGGCTGCAGGTCCCCCAGACGGAAGCCGGGACCGGGCTGACCAGTCCCGCGGCGATGACGGGGGCTCTCTCGTCGGCCGGTCTGTCGGCCGTCCTGGCCCAGGCTCCCAGCCTCGGCACCGCCGACCGTTCGCCTCCCGTCCCCCTTCCTGATGCGTCCCGGGCGGCAGCTCTCACCCCCGCCCCCCCCCGTTCGTTTGAAGAGGGATTGCCCGAATATCTGCGTTCCGGCGAGAAGTCCCGCTGGTGGCCCTACGCCCTCGCCGCCGTAGTGTTGGCGGGCTGGGGCATCCTTACCTTCCAGTCCTCCCCCTTTGGACAGCGGAGCACTCAGGCGACCGCTCCCGGGGTGGCCTCCCCCGAAGTCGCCGCGGAGGGACCGAATGCCGACGGCGTTCTCTCCACCGACGCCCCCGTGGACCTGGCGGGAACAGCCCCCCCAGAAGCGACCGACATGGAAGAGACACCTGTCGCCCACCGGCCGGCGTCGACCGCTGGCCGGAGCACTCCCCCCACCGACACCAACCTGCCCCCCGATGTCGAGAACGATCCCGATGTCGAAGCTCCTCCCTACCGCAAGCAAAACGGGCGGGGCACCGACGCCCCGGAGGGCACCAAAACGGCACCCCGGGGCCAACCCCGGCCCGACGCAAGTCCGGCCAACTTCAGTGCGGCCAGGTATATCTCGACCGATGGGGTGGCCATCGCCTACATGGAAGACGCAGAGTCATGGCGGGTACAGCCGAGTGGGTCGGCGATCCCCGTAGGACGCGAGTTCGCCTCACCCCACCCGTTCGAAGCCAATCTCGAACTCCCCGGCTGGCAACTCACGCTCCAACCGGGCGGCCGGCTGGCGCTGACACCCCCCGCCCAAGGGAACCTCCCGGCGATCGAGTTGCGCCACGGTCGGCTGGTCGTGCAGCCCGGGTCCAGCGGCCGTAGCGAGCCCACCACCCTCGAACTGCACCTGGCGCAATCGCGGTGGCTGATCAGCCTCTCGGGGGATGCCGTGCTGGGCCTCGAAACCACCCCGCCGGTCGCCACCCGGTTTGAACAGCGGGCGGGGGTCGATCCGGGACGGGGCGGGCTGCACCTCGCCCGGGGCCGGGCCGACCTGGTCCGGTTGGGGGACGAAGAATTCGCAATCGAACTGCGGGGTCCCGCGTCGCTGGCCATTCCCCTCGAACGTCCGGCCGAGTCCACGCCCCGGCCGCAGGTCGCCACCACCTGGCAACACCCCGACTGGCTCAGTCCCGCCAAACCCACAGGGGGCAGCCGGAACCCCGTCGCCCTGTTCACCCGCAGTTTCTCCCCCGACGATGCGGTTGAAATGACGCTCCCCCCGCTCGCCAACGATGCCAACCCGCGGCTGGCCGAATTCGCCACCCAGTGCCTGGCGCTCATTGGCAACGTGCCCGAGCTGGTGAAGGTCCTCAAGTCCAACCGGCATGAAGAGGCCCGCCGCACCGCCATTCTGGGACTGCGCACCTGGCTGGTCTCCGACGCCGGCGATCCCGCACTGCTCCAGGAAGAGCTGCGAGAGCGGTACACCGCCCGCGAAGCCGAGTTGGTCTACAAGCTGCTCTGGGGCTACTCCCCGGCTGACGCCCGCAGCAAGACCACCTCGAAATTCCTCGTGGAGTTGCTCTCCGATCCCGAAGTCTCGCTCCGCTCGCTGGCGATTCATCATCTGAAGGGACTGACGGGTCAGGATTTCAACTTCCAACCCAACGCAACAGAACTGCAACGTCAATCGTCAGTCCGCCTCTGGCGCAACCTGCTGCGCACGCACGGCGAGACACTGCTCAAGCCTGATCCCAACGCTCCCGCCGACGAACCCGAGGGAGAAGCGGCCGACGGGCTCTGACAATCCCCCGGACACCACCGGGCCGGACGCGGCCGCCGCCCCCTGCATCCTCCCGCCCCCCCGGCTGCGACCCGTTCAAAAGTCGCGGCGGGAGATGTACAGGCAAGTCAGCCCCAACACCACCACCACAAACACCGCGCTGTGCCGGATGGTTCCCCACGCATCCAGCTTCGTCCGCGCCTGCTGCAGGTCTCCTTCGTCCGGCCCCCCCATCGCCAGTGAGTCTTTCTCGGTCAACAGCCACGTGCTCACATTGTCGAGTTCCACCGGCTTGCGGAAAATCGAGTAGAGCGGCTTGACGGCATAGCGATAAGCGTACTCCAGCAATCCCGGAGCGGGAGCCGCTCGCGACGTCTCGCGCCCCTGCCCCAGGTCATAAAAGATCACCCGCGCTCCCTGGTCACACAGCATCAGCCGGTCCTCCGCGTCGAAGCCCACCGCCGACAGATCTCCCCGTCCCGTCAGCCGCGGCCGGACTGGTTTTCCCGCCTCGGCGTCGTACAGCCAGACGTCTCCCCCGTGATACAGCACCGCGCACCAGCGCCCATCGGACGACACCGCCGTGAACCGCGGATCGTCATACCGGAAGGCCGTATATTCCTCCTCGGTCTTGAGGTCTGACCCGGCGAGCTGCAGCACCCGCCCATCCTCCAGGGCCAGCAGGACCTTGCCGCGCGCGACCAGACACAGCCCCTCGGGAGGATTGGAATCCCCCTCAAACGTCCGCTCGGCCAGCAGTTCGTATTTCCCCTCGGCATTGGGGGCCAGCAGGCTCAACACCCCCTGGCCATAGGTCACCACCTGCCCCGTCACCCGGTCGAAACCGGCCGTGCTGTCTTCATCGAGCTTCAACCGCGGGTTCGGACCGGCGAACACAAACTTCGCCGTCTTGCGAGACAACGTCTGCCCCTCGGCCACCTGCAGCCGGAACACGCCATCGGTCGCGACCGCCAGCAACTGGTTCTGCTCATTCAGAAACAACTGACGCACTCCCGCCGGGGCCGCGGGCCCCTCCTGCCGGGCCCAGACGTTCTCCGCCGTGGCGAACTGCAGATTCACCGCCGGGGCCAGCAGACGGAACCCGCGCCGGCCCTGCGGAGGAGGCAACTGCACGGCGAACAGCCGCTGGTCGTCCGGACTGTAGACCGGCCCCACCATCCGGGGGGCCAGAGCGGGCACCGGCGGACGGCGCCGGTCTCCCGCCGCCTGGAAGACATCCTCCCACGCCGTGCCGCTCCATTCCCGCAATTGCCCCCGCTCGGTGTTGCCAAACCAGGTCTCGCCGGCGGGAATGAGGCTGACCACCCGGTTCGGGCTCAGGGCCACACTTTCCATCACCGTCTTCACCAGGACCACCGTCCAGCCAAACCCCCAGAAGACGATCGTCAGCACAATCGCGACGATGGTATTCCGCGACAGCACCCCGGCCAGCGAACAGACCGAGTAGAAGACCACAAACATGAACAGGAAGACCGGAATACACCAGAACAGCCGGGGAATCCACAGGTCGAACCGCCACCCCGCCACCAGGTACATTCCCGCCACGAAATAGGCGGCGTTCAGCCCGATGAAGATGCAGCCCCCGGCGAACTTGGTCAGAAAGACCAGCGTCCGCGAGACCGGCTTGCTCAGCAGCAGATCGATCGACCCGGGCTCGAACGTCTGGGTGATCATCGAGGCGGTCACCAGGATCGCCGCGAAGCCCCCCAGGGCCCCCACCATGAAATTCACGATGCCATTGATCACCACCCGCAGCACGGGCATCAGCTGCGTCCGTGACAACGGCAATCCTTCCGATAACGTCCAGCCAAAGTACTCGACCCGGGTGTCGGTCGCCGCGTTGTGCGGCAACTCTTGCGGAAACGCCGCCTCCAACAGCAACCGGTTGAACCGCGCCCGCTCCTCGGTCGAGAGGTCGGTCATCCCACGGTCCCGCAACAGGCGTGCCTCGGCGGACAGAGACGCTTCGGGCCACACGCCCGTCGCGTACAGGGTCGGGCTGTTGAGCAGTTCGTTCAGGTCGCGCAGCAGGTTGTCGGCGGTCTGTCGGGGCAACCCCTCCCCCGGCTCGCGGCTCAGCTCGCTCAAACCCTTCTGCAATTCGGGGCTCAACTGCCGCCAGACCCGCAGGGGGGGCGTTTCGGGCAGCGCTTCAGCCGCCGCCGCGCGGTCGTCCGCGACGGGATTCGCCACAACCGCTTTCGCCTCAGCGGGCGCAGTTGGCTCAGGCGCCGGGTTGGCGGGGGGTGCGTCGGGGTTCGTACCGCGTTCCGGCGCGGCCCCCTCGGGGGCCGCCGGGGGACTGGCCCCTTCCGGCGGTTTTTCGGCGGAGTCCGCCGCGGGGGCCTGCGCGGCCAGCTTCAGCGCCAGATCGTTCCACTTGACCACCGAGTTCCGCGCCAGCCGCGTCGGCTGGACGTCCCGGATGCCAAACGGAGCAATTGCCGCCAGAAACAGCGTGGCCACTGCGAACAAGATCCACAGCACGCGCGAGGCCACCGCCTCCCGGAACGAGTCTCGCAAAATTCCCAGGTAGGGTCGCATGGCCACATCACGATGGAGTTTGTTCGCGGACAATCCCCAGGAAGGCTTCCTCCAGGGTGTCCCGCCGACGGGTCAATTCCAACAGGCTGATCCCCTCACCCCGCAGGGCGTCGACCAACCGGTCGACGGCCCCCTGGTCGGCCAGCCGCACTGTCATTCGCAACTCAGACTCTTCGTTCGAGGGGGCCGCGACGGTCTCGTCCGGGGGACAGGGCAAACCCTGCCGGCCCAGCACCTGCCGCACCCGCGCCGGCTCTCCCCGCAACACCAGACCGCACTCCATCTCGGACCGCTGCGTCAGCTCTTCAATCCGGCCGAACCTTTGCACCCGGCCCCGATTCATAATCGCCACTTTGTCACAGATCAGCTCGATCTCCTGCAGCAGGTGGCTGTTGATGAAGACCGTCTTCCCCTGGTCCTTCAGATCCTTCAGGACGCGCCGCATCTCGCTCCGCCCCACCGGATCCACGCCGTCGGTCGGCTCATCGAGAATCAGCAGTTCCGGATCGTGCAGCATCGCCTGCGCCAAACCCAGCCGCTGCTGCATCCCTTTCGAAAACTTCGCCACGGGGGTCTCCCCCCACTTCGCCAGCCCCACGGTCTGCAACAGGGGCCCGCGCCGTTTCCGGATCTCGCGCAGCGTCAGCCCGCTCAACGCTCCGTAATACTCCAGGGCCGAGTTCGCCGTATGGTGCCGGGGAATGCGGTGCGTCTCGGGGAGGTACCCCACACTTCTCCGCCCCCGCCGGTCTCCCGCCGGGTAGCCCAGCAACTCGGCCCCCCCCGCGGTCTTGCGCACAATGCCAATCAACACCTTGATCAACGTCGTCTTGCCCGCCCCATTGGGCCCCAGCAGACCAAAAATGGTCCCCCGCTCGACCGCGAACGAGACCCCCCGCAACGCCTCGATCTGGCGGCGAAAAATCCAGCCATCCCGATACGTCTTTTTGAGCGAATCCACCACAATGGCCGGTGCACTCACAATCATCACCCCTGTCGCGGACCGCGGCCGAGTTCCCCCACCACGCGGGAAGCCCCTCGGGCCAGCCTCTATCATACCCGCCGCCACCGCCGTTGGCTTCGTCCCGTTTCCAAAAACGGCCCCGTTTGGAAAAGCTCCCCCGGCGAACCGTCCGGCGGGGTGAACTGCCAACTCCCCTCCCGAACCAAACCCGCAGTCAGCCGGCCTGAAGCCGCCGTCACCCGCCCCAAACGGCACCCCCTCCCAAACAAAAAAGGCCGCGGTCAGTCCCAAGGGTTGAGGGCCACCCCCGGGACCGCCGCGGCCCACGCTCCGGGGCCCGCACCGCAGGCCCCCCTCACAACTCACAAACCTCTTACAACTTTTTCACCACGATGAAGGTGTTCACGCCCCGGGGATTCCGCACGAGGAACAACACCCCCTTGGCGAAGTCGGCCCCCTTCAGCGCCTGCTGAAATTCCTCGACCGACCCAACCCGCTGCTGACCCACCCGCTCGATCAGCAGCCCTTCCCGCAGTCCCGCTGTCGCCGCCGGGCCGTCGGCATCAACCGAGGTCACCACCACCCCCTTCGTTCCTTCCTGGTAACTCAGTTCGCGGGCCACCTCGGCCGACAGACTGTCGACCTGCAGACCCAGCTCGGGAACCTTCCCCGGCACCGGCTTCTCGGGCTGGGCCGGGCCAGCTCCCGGGCCCTCTTCGGTCCCCGTCCGCCGCAACGAAAAGTTCTGGGGCATCTCCTTCAGAGTGATACTCAGGGTCTTGTCCTTCCCTTCTCGCACGATCTGCATCGGGACCGATTCTCCCGCCCGGCAGCGCTCCACAATCGACTGCAAATCGCGGGTCCCTCGGACATCCCGGTCGTTGAACTTCAACACCAGATCACCCACCTCAACTCCCCCCTCCGCCGCCGGCGATCCGGCCAGAATCTCGGTGACCAGGGCTCCCTTCCCCACCGCCACACCAAACTGCCGAGACAGCTTGTCGTCGAGCTGCTGGATCACCACCCCCAGGTAGGCCCGCGTCACTTTCCCCGTCGTCGCCAACTGGTCCCCCACCCACCGCGCGAGGTTGATCGGCACCGTGAAGCCCACGCCGTCGTTCCCTCCCCCGCGGGTCGAGATCGCCGTGTTCACTCCCACCACCTCACCCCGCAGATTGACCAGCGGACCACCACTGTTCCCCGGGTTGATCGCGGCATCGGTCTGCAGAAAGTCTTCCCGCTCGGCAATCGACGGACCACGCCCCTTGGCACTGATAATGCCCGCCGTCACGGTGGCATCCAGACCAAACGGGCTGCCAATCGCCAGCACCCAGTCTCCCACCTCGATCTCATCGCTGTTCGCCATGGGGAGCGAGGGGAGCGGCCCTTCGGCTTCGATTTTCACGATGGCAATGTCGGTCTTGGGATCGGCTTTCACCTCGGTCGCGACATACTCGCGGCCATCATGCAGGCGGACCTTCACCTGGTCGGCATCCGCCACCACGTGGGCCGCCGTCATGATCACCCCCCGGCTGTCGATCAGGAATCCCGAACCCATCCCCTGGGGACGCGGCAGCGGGCCCGAGCCCCCCCCGCGGGGACCAAAGAACTCCTTGAAGCGGGGATCCTGCTTGAACAACTCTTCGAACGGCGACCCCTTGAACATCTCCGGGCTCAGCCCCTCGCCGCCGCGCATCGACACCGGCTTGCCGCGGACTTCAATCGAGACAATCGCCGGAAGCGAATTCTGCGACGCGGCGCGGAACGCCTGCGACAGACTGTTGGCGGCGGCAATCGCCTGGGGATCCATCGAGACCACCGGCGGCAGCGGACCACGCTGGGCCCAGCTCCACGCCGACAGGGTCAGACTGGCCACTCCCGCCACACCGACCACCCACGGGGTCGACTTTTTGAAGCGACTCATGACTTCCTCTCCTTAGAAACACTGGACATCAGGCATCCCGAAAGACACCTGCTGATGTTGCCACTCACTCAACTACTACGGCAGTAGTAGGAAGAGTGTTGGGAGCGACTTCCGGACGATTTCTCGGGAATCTTGGTTTGGACACCGGGCCGTCGGCAGGCCGGGCCGAGCCCCTTTGTGACCCGTTCTCAAACGGCCCAGGTTCACGGCGGTTCCCGGCCAGCGTTGACCAGTCGCTCCAGCAACGGGGTGCCAGCTCCCGGAATCGCGCGCCGTTTTGGCAGACACCTCCCCCCGCCTCCCCGCAGGAATGCAAGCAGCGTGCCAA
>CAIOTJ010000137.1 GCA_903861195.1 uncultured Planctomycetaceae bacterium
AGCCGTACGACCAGTTCGTCCGCGAGCAGGTGGCGGGGGACGCGTTGCGGGCCGATGCCGGGACGGGCTTTCTGGTGGCCGGCGCCTACGACCTGGTGAAGAGCCCCGACGTGAACCTCACGCTGATGCAGCGGCAGGACGAACTGGCCGACATCGTCAATACGACCGGGACCGCCTTCCTGGGGCTGACCCTCGGCTGTGCCCGCTGCCACGACCACAAGTTCGATCCGGTGTCACAGCGTGATTACTACGCGCTGCAGGGGGTGTTCGCCGGGGTCAATTTCGCCCCCCGCCCGCTGCCGCGCGACCGCACCGAAGAGTCGGAACGCGAAGTGGCCCGGCTGCGGGCGCTGGTTCAACATCATGAAGAACGGCTGGCGGCATTGCGATCCAAGGCGGCCGGTCAGCCCAATCCCGCCGGCAAGCTGCGCCCGGCGGTCAACGCCCGGATGAATGAAGAGACCTTCCCCGCCGTTCAGACCAGCGCCCTGCGGTTCACCATCCGCGCCACGAACGCCAGTGAGCCGTGTCTCGACGAGCTGGAAGTCTACGACCCCGCCGGAAAAAACGTGGCTCTCGCCTCGACCGGAGCGAAGCCCTCGGCCAGCGGCACATTGCCCGGGCACGAGATTCACAAGCTGGAGCACGTGAACGACGGGCAGTTGGGAAACAACCGCAGTTGGATCTCCAACACCTCGGGGAAGGGATGGGTGCGGATTGATTTCCCCGCCGAGGTGACGGTGTCGAAAGTGGTCTGGGGACGCGACCGCAATCTGCAGTTCCAGGACCGGGTGGCGACCGACTACAGCATCGAAGTGCTGCAGGAGGGAGACACCTGGCGCGAAGTGGCCTCGGGGGCCGATCGCGAGAAATTCGGACCGGAAGATCCCCGCGGCTTTCTGAAGCGACTGTCAGAGGAGGAGGCCAGCGAGGGAGGCCGGTTGTTCGACCAGGCGGCCGACGCCCGCCGGCGGATCGGCGAGCTGACCGAGGGCCTGAATGCCTGGCTGGGGACCTTCTCGCAACCGCCCCAGATCCATCGGCTGCACCGGGGCGATCACACCCTGCCGCGCGAGGTGGTGCCTCCCGGGGGGCTCGAGGTGTTTGGCGGACTGGCGCTGGCCTCCGATGAGCCCGAACAGCAGCGCCGGTTGAAACTCGCGAACTGGCTCGCCAGCCGGGAGAATTCCCTCACCCCCCGGGTGATGGTCAATCGGATCTGGCATTACATTTTCGGGACGGGGCTGGTCGATACTCCCAGTGATTTCGGGGGCAACGGCGTCCCTCCCACGCATCCGGAACTGCTCGACTGGCTGGCGGATGAATTCGTGCAGAGCGGCTGGTCGGTGAAACATATCCAGCGGCTTGTTCTGAACACGCGGGCGTTCCGGCAATCGTCGGCGCCGCGCGCCGAGGGGCTGCGGGCCGATGCCGCCGCCCGCCTGCTGTGGCGTTTCCCCCCGCGCCGGCTGGAGGCCGAGGCGATCCGCGACTGCATCCTCGCCTCGTCGGGAGTGCTCGACCTCACAATGGGCGGCCCCGGTTTCTTCCTGCAGAAGGTTGAGGTCGACAATGTGTACCGGTATTTCCCCAAGGAAGAGTTCGGTCCCCCGGAATTCCGGCGGATGGTCTACCTCAACCGCATCCGGCAAGAGCAGGATCCGGTGTTCGGCAGTTTCGACTGCCCCAGCGGCAATCAGGTCACCCCCAAACGGCCCCGGTCCAACACCCCGCTGCAGGCCCTCAACCTGTTCAACAGCCCGTTCATTCTGCAGCAGGCCGGGTTGTTGGCCGGGCGGCTGCGAAAAGAGGCGGGGGACGATCCCGCCGCGCAGGTCCGGCTGGCGTTCCAGTGGACCGTCGCCCGCGTTCCCGACGAGTTCGAGCAGCAGGCCTCGCAGGAGATGATCCGCGAGCATGGCCTGGAAGCGTTTTGCCGCGCGCTGTTCAACACCAGCGAGTTTTTGTTCCTGTTCTGAACCGGCCCGACCGTCGACGGTGCCAATCCTTGTGGATGGCCCCGTCCGCCCGCCCCGTTGTCCAACGGTCCTGTCCGTCAAGGCTTTTGCGAACCGATCCGCCCATGCCTGTTTCACCGCTCGCCCACACGTTGCTCGATCGCCGCGGACTGTTGTCGCAAAGCGCCACGGCCCTGGGAGGGATGGCTCTCGCGCACCTGCTGCGGCGTGATGGGCTGCTGGCGGCCGAGCCCGAACGCGACGACGACCGCACCCCCATCCGGCCGCAGATCGACCCGGCCAACCCCAACAATCGCCGCGAGCCCCACTTTCCCGCGAAGGCGAAGCAGGTGCTGATGATCTTCAACGCGGGGGCCTGCAGTCATCTCGATACGTTCGATTACAAGCCCGAATTGATCGCCCGGCACGGCCAGCCGATGCCCGGCGGAGACAAGCTGGTCACCTTCCAGGGGGCGCAGGGAGCTCTCACCCAAAGCCCCTGGGCGTTCCGGCCCCGCGGGCAGAGCGGCAAGATGATCTCCGACCTCGTCCCCCGGTTGGGTGACCTGGCCGATGACCTGTGTTTCATTCACTCCCTCACCGGCAAGACCAACACCCACGGTCCCGGCGAGAACTTCATGAACACCGGCTACACGCTGGATGGCTTTCCCAGTGTGGGAGCCTGGACCACCTACGCCCTGGGGAGCGAAAACGAAAACCTGCCCGCGTTCGTGGCGATTCCCGATCCGCGGGGAGCCCCGCAGTCGAGCGGCAACTGCTGGAATCCGGGCTTTCTGCCGGCCGCGTTTCAGGGGACCGATTTCAACGCGACCCGCCCGGTGCGCAATCTCGCCCGTCCCCAGTCGATCGGGGCCGCCACCGACGTCGCGACCCGCGAATTCATCGGCCGGTTGAACCGCCATCACCTCGGCCGGTTTCCCGGCGATTCCGAACTGGCCGCACGGATCTCCAGCTACGAACTGGCCGCCCGCATGCAGTTGTCGGTCCCCGAAGTGAGCGATCTGTCGTCCGAGCCCGAGCATGTCTTCAAGGCGTACGGGGCCGACGCGACCGGCGACGGCACCCAGCAGACGAAGGCGGGGTATGCCCGCAACTGCATCCTCGCCCGCCGGCTGATCGAGCAGGGAGTGCGGTTCGTGCAGTTGTTCAACGGGGCCTACCAGGTGGGGGGGGAGGGGACCAGCAACTGGGACGGTCACAAGATCCTGCAGCAGCAGTACACAATCCACGGCGAGATCTTCGACCAGCCGACCGCCGCCCTGCTGACCGATCTCAAGCAACGCGGCCTGCTGCAGCACACGCTGGTGGTCTGGTGCACCGAGTTCGGCCGCATGCCCACCTTCCAGGCGGGGGCGAATGGCCGCGATCACAACCCCGCGGGCTTCACCGGCTGGCTGGCGGGAGCCGGGGTGCGGGCCCCCTTCAGTTACGGCGCGACCGACGACTTCGGGTACAAGGCGGTCGAGAATGTCTCGACGGTGTACGACTTCCACGCCACGATTCTGCATCTGTTGGGGCTGAATCACGAACGGCTCAGCTACTACCACAACGGCATTGAACGCCGCCTGACCGACGTGCATGGGCATGTGATCCACGACGTGGTCGCCTGAGGACCAGAAAGGCCGGACGGGCATGTCAAACCATTCCTTCCCAAACAGGGCGACGGACCGCAGACCGCTGAGGCTGCGGTCGTGGGGATGGTGGGTGGGCTGCTGGCTGGCGCTTTGGGCCGTGTGCGCCTCGGCGGCCGATCGCACACCCGCTCCGCTGCCCCCCGCGGAGGCGGCCCGGCAGGCGGTGCTGCCCCCCGGATTCCGGCTGGAGGTCTTCGCCGCCGAGCCGCAGGTGGTGCAGCCGGTCTCGTTCTGCCTCGATGACGCGGGGCGGGTGTTTGTGGCCGAGGCGCTCAACTACGGCGAGTGGCGCCCCACCGGCCGCGACCGCGTGATCGTGCTGACCGATCGCGACGGCGACGGCCGGGCCGATGATCGGACGGTCTTCTACGAAGGCTTCAACTACATCACGGGAATTGAAGTGGGCTTCGGCGGGGTCTGGGTCGTGTCTCCCCCGGGGTTGTACTTCGTCCCCGACCGCAATCACGATCTGGTCCCCGATGGTCCCCCCGAACTGCTGTTCGACGGGTTCGGTCACAAAGAGAGCCGGCACAATCTGGTGAATGGATTTACCTGGGGGCCCGACGGGTGGCTCTACGGCGGACATGGCCGGACCAGTCCCTCGGATGTCGGCCGTCCGGGAACCCCCGCCAATGAGCGCATTCACTGCGATGGCGGGGTCTATCGCATTCACCCCACGCGGCTGGTGTTCGAGAACTTCGCCGATGGAACGACGAATCCCTGGGGGGTCGATTTCAACGACGTGGGGGAGTGCTTTGTCTCGAACTGCGTCAA
>CAIOTJ010000138.1 GCA_903861195.1 uncultured Planctomycetaceae bacterium
CGATTGCAGATACAGTCTCATTCATGAAATCACCAGCAACGAAGAATCAGTCCCGCCAGAATGAAAGCAATACGGATTACGGCGAGTCAATAGATTTAGAGGGACGCAATCAAAGTGTTGTTTGTAGAATCTTTCGATTTTCATAGTTTTACGCAGAAAACAGTAAGGGAAGTGAACTGCCGATCAATCGAGAGGCCGGAGTTAAGCCTCGGCACTCCTATGTACTCGTCTCAAATTCAGCATCGACTGTGTCACACGTCTCGAATCATCGGCCCTCGTTCCTGATGACGTTGCCAACGATCTGCGGCGTTATTTTCCGGACCATTGCCGATTTCAATGACGGTATCCAACTCGAAAGCACACGGTGAAGCGTCTTGTCGCTATGCGACCCGGCCCTGTCTGGCCGGGCTATCCTGCTTTTTATGGAGGGCCTTCGCAGTGGTACCCCGGCGGGTTGGCTGAGGTGGCTTGCGACGTTGGAGGTGCAATTCGCCGGTGGTGGGCCGCTGACAGAGTTGTCCTCTCGCCAACATTCGGGGAATCGGCAACGGGTTCCTGGCAGAATTGGATGTGGGGCAGGGCGCCACTCTTGGTCTGATCCCTTGTGAGCGTTACATTGCGATATGCGACGCTGCCCAACCATGCTGAGGACACCATGACCGAGCCGACTCACAGTCCCGATTTCCGCCGAGCTTTGTTGATGCCCTGCATCGCTCAAGACGCCGAAACGGGCTTGGTCCTGATGCTGGCCTATATGAACGAAGAGGCCTACGAAGAGACTCTCCGCACGGGCAAGGTCTGCTACTACAGCCGCAGCCGCAAGAAGTTATGGCGGAAGGGCGAGGAAAGCGGCAATGTCCAGATCCTGAAGGCGGTCTACTTCGACTGCGACGCCGACGCCATCCTGGTCAAGGTGCAGCAGGTCGGCGGTGCCGCCTGTCACGAGGGCTACCCCAGCTGCTTCTTCCGGGAAGTTGATCGCACCAGTAAGAGCGTGGCCGTGGTCCAAGAACGTGTCTTCGACCCGAACAAGGTTTATCACAAGTGACGGCCCGCCCAGGGTATGAGATCGCTGACTTCAATTCGATCTCTCCGGTGGAGTGCCCGTGCGGTCTGGCGAAGCGGGCATTCGGCGATCTGGCTGACTTTCCCGCCACGGTCCATGTCACAGAAATCCTCGAAACAGCCCGTTTGCATTACCACCGGACCCTGACCGAGGTCTATTATGTGCTGGAGTGCTCCGCCGACGCCCGAATGCAGCTGGATCAAGAGGTGATCCCGGTTCAGGCGGGGAGTTGCATTCTGATCCGACCGGAAACACGTCATCGGGCCCTGGGCCGGATGAAGGTGCTGATTCTGGTCCTTCCCAAGTTTGATCCGAACGATGAGTGGTTCGACTGATAATCTGTTGCCTGTCGTTTCGATCGACGGCCCCGCGAGCTGGTCCAAAGAACCCGCCGCTGGTCATCCACCCGCACACGGAGAGGGCTGTTGCTCGCACCCGCCCTTCGAGGGGCCTGGGACTCCCGCCGCTGCTGACGTAACCGGCGCGACTCCAGCGCCCTGTTCCCAGCTGCCTCCCGGGGCCGAGCTACTCAATGCCGACGAAGAGCAGATGATCGAGGCGCTTCGCAGCGTCATCGATCCGGAACTGTTTATCAACATTGTCGACCTCGGTCTGGTCTATACGATCAACCAGGGAGACGAGGGCCTGGTCCAGGTGGAAATGA
>CAIOTJ010000139.1 GCA_903861195.1 uncultured Planctomycetaceae bacterium
GCCTCCATCTTGGGCACATCCAACAGAAAGCGGTGCGCCTGCGCGACGGTCCACGCCTGGGGCTGAAAAATCGCCCGTGACTTCAGCAGTTCCGCGACCACCGCGCTGTGGTTGGCCGCTTCACGGACGGGAATCAGCAGTTCGGCCAACTGCGCCTGGTCTTTGGCCGCGGCGTACTCCCGCAAGGCGGCCGCCAGCGGCTGATGCTGCACCTGAGCCCGGCTCGTCAGCCGCTGCGCAAACGTCGCGAGAAAGGCGAAAGGATGCTGCGGATCCCGTTTGTTTTCGGCCAGATGAAAGGTCACCCGGCCCAGCAGTTGGGTCTCGGGATTGAGCTGGGCCAGCAACGACCGACAGCCCCCCTCCTCCCGGGCGGCCTGGCGCAGAAACTCCTCGGGCAATTGCTGCCACAGGCTGGCGAGAGTGACGGGCGTGATGAACTCGAGCCCCCGCATCGGAGGGGCCTCGGCCACCAGCGCTGCCAACTGCAAGGAATCGGGGGGAGCGAGCCGACTGATGACGGCGGGGGGCAGCCGGGATTCCGTTGATTTCGCCCCCTTGGAAGCCGCCTGTTCGAGTGCCACGAATTGGGCGTCATCGAGCTGCGCAACCGCCTTGAGAAACCGCAGGGTCCACCGTCGCCAGTACGGTACTTCCGGCGGCAGCGGAGTCTGCGTTCGCAGGGGGGCCAGCGCGAGCAACCCAGCGGCGGACGACTCGGTGAAGGCGGCCAACAGTCCCGCGGCCACATCATGGGCAACGTCGATCCCGGGAACCAGCTCTCCCTCGACGACCACCCGCCGTTCACACCCCAATCGCCCCGACGGTGTGACAAACAACTCCAGCAACATGCCGCACCAGCTTCCTCAGGTCTTTCGGGCCGCAACGTCGTCCAATTCCCACGATGGGCCAACGCTTGCCGGCCCATTCGACACTCTCTACGACGACACCTTCGGCAAACCATACCCGGGTGCCCCCGGTTCCGCGAGGGGATGCCTGACCGTTTGACCCGCCGCCACAGAAGCAAATGCCTCTGGCGATCGGAACAGGAATCGATACTCTCAATTTCAGGTTTGGTCGGCAGTCTTAAGGTGTGGGCGGGGAAAACGAACTGCGTTCCACCTGTCGCTGCTCGTGAATCTTCTCCAAGACACGATCCATTTCCGGGAATTCGGCCCAGCCTCCTGCCGAACTCAGGATCCCCGCGCCCCATGTCGAGGGGCTGGGAATCAGTTTCATTTGAATCTCGACCACCTGACCCTCGGCCACTCCCAGGTCTTCATCGAGCTGAATCGTCCGACCATGAACGGTGCCGTGAACTGTCTTCATCGTTTCTCCTTCCAGAAGTTCTGCCCAACAAACACCAGACCTCGATCGCGTTCCGAAGTCGCTATGAATTCAACCGCCGAGCCACCACCCGCCCCTCTCACCGCACCACCAGCCGGGCCTGTTGTTCGGCCACGCCAATCGTCGCGATGCTGCCGTTGTTGAACTCCAGAAAATCACTCTCGACTCCATCCGAGAAAATCACCCCGCCGGCCGACATGTTCGATTCAATCACCAGGTCGGCGTCGGTTGCGATTCGGCCAAACACGAGGTTGGCCTGCGAAGTCCGGCTCACAAACGGCTCCCGCACCGCCCACAGCAACGCCCGGTCTTCCCAGTCGAGCGTTGTGGGAACATTCCACGGCTTGCCCACCGCCTGGGCCACTCCCCGCGCCATGTTCAGCACCGACGACATCCACCCGGTCGAACCGGCCCCCGTCGAAATGATCATTCCGCTCGAAGACTGCGCTTCGACACGCTCTCCCAGCCGCAGCGTGTACCGGGCCGAGATGTGCGACGATGCCCCCACAAACAGATCGTTGAAGGCCAGCAGCCGTTGTCCATCCTGTAGGGTCACCTGGGCCAGCGTCACCCCCCGTTCCGTAAACCGGCCCCGCAGCACACGGTCGACCGCACTCCGGGCTTCACGCACCTGGAACGGCAGCAGCACCCCGTCGAACCGGTCGGGATCGGGATTCACCGCCACAATCGGCACCCGCCCCACATACTTGGCGGCATTCGCCACCAGACCATCCTGCCCGACCACAACCACCACTTCAAACCGCGAAAAGTCGAAGTTGGGTAGAAAACTGCGATCGACCATCTGCACCGACATGCCGAAGTCGAGATCCCCCTGCAGTTGCTTGACCACCTGCTGGTAGCCCATTTCCTCCTGCTGCAGGTCCGAGAACTCGGCATCCGCGTCCACCTCGGCCTGCCGGATCACC
>CAIOTJ010000140.1 GCA_903861195.1 uncultured Planctomycetaceae bacterium
CGATCTGTGCCGATCGTTGCGGGAACTCAATCGACCGGCTGCCACCGCAGTCTGGTCACAGGGACCCCATCACGATTGGGGCGGCGGATTTTTCGGTGGCGGCCGGAAACGGAGATCGCCCACGCCGGACGAGTTGCGGGCCCAGGCACAACACGCTTTGGCCTCGCGGATCACATCGCTGTACTGGTTCAATCTCAGTCCCCGTTCGCTCGGGATGTTTCCCGACCTGTGGGAGCCGATGACTCTCGTGGGCCGCGAGATTCGGATGCTGGAGCCGTTCTACCTGACCGGGGCGGCGAGCCATTTCGAACGCCGACTGGGGCCGGCAGGTGAACCCGATTGGGAATTGTCGGTCATTTCGGGACCCCGGGGCGGAGTGCTGTTTGCTCTCGACACGGCCTACACTCCCGATCCCCAGGACAACGTCTTTCGGTTTGGCGAACCCCGGCCGGCCCAGTTCCGGTTCCCTCTTCCCGCGTGGCTGCGAAATCCGCAGCGGGTGGTACGGGTGGATGCGGAGGGGATTCATCCCGTCGACTGGAAGCCGGTGGCCGAGGGGGTGCAGATCGTGGATCAGGCCAGTCGCGACCGCATTTACCTGGTGCTTCAGGATGAGCGGGAATTGCCGGGGGTGGCGGCGCGACGGGAGGCGGCCTTGGCGCGGGAAGCCGAGTATCCCCTGGATCGGCCAGCGTTCGAAGCCCTGGTCTCGCCGGGACGCGGGAAGTGACCTGAGACGCTCGATTGGCGGTCGTGCAGCGTTGAGTGCGCAAGCGGGTGACGTCGCAATCGATTGAGTTTCCGAACGGATTGACGGGGGGCAGGGGGCAATCTCACGCCGGGGCAGGAGCCGAACTCCCCCTGGGCGCAGGAAGAACGGTGGTTTTTACAATCGACACAGAGTGGCCCAAGAGGTGCTTTGGAGTTTTCCATAAGCCACAACTCGTTTGGTATAAGATGGTTGTGGTCGCTTCCGAGAAACGTCACGTGTTAAGCGGCCGAATGGGAACGAGATTTTCCCTTGTGCCTGGGGGGCGCGTCGAACCATTCCCTGGGAGGAGGATTTGAGGATGAAGAAGGGTCGCCGGGTGTGGAGCTGGGTGGCGTTGGGGTTGGTGGCCGTCTTGGGGCTGGGCTGGTGGACCTTGAGTTGGGAGCCAGCGTTTTACCCCGAGGCACGACAGTTGGACCGGAAGGACGAGAAGGTGCGCAGTCTCTCGAAGCAGTTCACCCAGAATCTGATGCAATTCACCGATGAATTGCGGAATGAACCGACCTTCGAGGCAGTGTTTCACGAAGACGAGATCAACGCCTGGCTGGCCGACGAGTGGGAGCGAAAGTATCGCCAGTTGCTCCCCCCGGGTTTCGGCCGGCCCCGGCTGCATTTTACGCCGGACGGGGCCCAGGCCGCTTGCCGGGTCGAACTCGGCCCCCTGCGGTTTGTGGCGAATGGCTCGGTGCGGGTCTTTCCCACCGAAGACCATCGTCTGGCGATTGCGGTCGACGCCCTGCGGATGGGGCGGGTACCCCTGCCGGCAACTGACCTGCTCGAACCGTTGGTCAATCAATTGCAGCACGGTCGGCGGGGAGTGGAGTGGCGGCAGATGGATGGGGCGGATGTTCTGGTGATGGATCCGTTTGACCTGGCCGACGATGACAACCGCAACCGCTCTCCGACGGAACGCCGCTTGGAGGTGGTCGAACTGGGGAGCAGCCAATTGCGACTCAAGGGTGTCCAGGTGCCGCGGAAACCCAAATAACCCGCAAACCCCCTCCATAACCTGCAAAAACCACGGAAGCCCGCGGAATCCTGCGGGGAAAAAATCGGGACAGACGGGTGGCGGTTGAATCACGGGAATCTCTGGAACCGCGGTTGCGGAGAGCCCGGGCCGACGTTGGTGCGGCCGTTTGTCGCGAAGTGAGAGTTTGAAAACTATCATTTTACCCGGGGCCAGGTCGGCGGGTCGCTTGGTGTGGGGGAATGGCCGCCGCGGGGTCCCCGGTGGATCAGCCAAACCCCCTCCGTCACGCTTCGCAGGATCACGCGTTCATGCGTCAGGACATCGAAGAAGTTGGGCAGACCTACGGCATTGAAAAGTGGGGGGCCGGCTATTTCTCGATCAATACCGACGGGCACCTGCTGGTGCATCCCGAGCGGGGGCGGCCCGGGGCCGACGTCTATGACCTCGTGGACAAGCTGGTTCGGGAACGGAAGCTGTCGACCCCCCTGTTGCTGCGGTTTCCGCAGATCCTGGCGACTCAGTTGAAACGGCTCTGTGCGGCGTACGAGGCGGCTTCACGGGACGCCGGCTATCAGGGAGATCATCTGCCGGTCTTCCCCATGAAGGTGAATCCCCGGCGGGAAGTGGTCGGGGAATTCCTGCGGGAGGGAGTGGGTCAGTCGGTGGGGGTCGAGTGCGGTTCGAAACCCGAGTTGTATGCCGCATTGTCCCTCGAGCAGCCCGCCGGCTCCCTGCTGATCTGCAATGGGTTCAAAGACGAGGGGTTTGTCAACCTCGCCCTGCTGGGGACGCAGTTGGGCAAGCGGGTGGTGTTGGTGGTCGAGAAGCTGACCGAGTTGAAGATGATCTTGCGGCGGTCGCGCGAGACGGGGGTGACTCCCTGGATTGGATTGCGGGCGAAGCTGTATTCGAAGGGTTCGGGGAAGTGGTCAAGTTCGGGGGGTGAGGCGGCCAAGTTCGGGCTGACCACCTCGGAAATTCTCGAGTGCATTCGCCTGCTGCGGGCGGAGGGACGCGAAGAGACGCTGCGGCTGCTGCATTTTCATATCGGTTCGCAGGTGACCGACATCCGGCGGATCAAGAACGCCATGCGTGAGGCGGCACGGGTTTACGCCAAGGTCCGACAGATGAAGCTGCCGGTCGAAATTCTCGACATTGGCGGGGGGTTGGGTGTCGACTACGACGGATCGCGCAGCACCTTCGAAGGGTCCATCAACTACTCCATCGAGGAATTCGCCAACAATGTGATCTACACCCTCAAGGGGGTGTGTGATGACGAGCAGGTGCCGCATCCCCACCTGGTGACCGAAAGCGGTCGGGTGATGACGGCCTACCATGCGCTGCTGGTGACGTCGATTCGGGATGAAATCGAAACCTTCGCGAACGATCGGCCCACCGTGGTGCTCGATGACGACGACCCGCAGGTGATTTTCGAGTTGAACCAGGTGCTGGGAAGCATCAACGTCAAGAATTACCGCGAACTCTATCACGACGCCCTCGACGCCAAGGATGAGCTGTATTCGCAGTTCAACCTGGGGCTCGTCTCGCTCGAGGATCGGGCGAAAGGAGAGGTTTTGTTTTGGGAAATCTGCTCGAAGGTCTCGCAGTTTGCCCAGCGCGAGGGAATCAACGAACACGAATTTGTGGATCTGCAAAAGACGCTGGCCTCGAAATACCTGTGCAATTTTTCGTTGTTTCGCTCGGCTCCCGACTCGTGGGCGATCAAGCAGCTGTTTCCGATCATGCCGCTGCACCGGCTCAATGAGGCTCCCGATACAGTCGCGACCCTGGTGGATGTGACGTGCGACTCGGATGGCTGCATCGACCGGTTTGTGGATGTGAAGACGGTCAAGCAGGTCTTGGAGATCCATGAGTTCCGCGGGGAACCCTATTATCTCGGCATGTTTCTCGTGGGGGCTTACCAGGAGGTGATGGGGAGTTTTCACAACCTGTTCGGCATCCCCAATGAAGCCCAGGTGGCGATTGGGCCCGATGGACGGGCTCATGTGGCCAAGATCATCCCGGGCAGCCGCGTGGGAGACATGCTGTCATTCGCCCGTTTCGACCACCGGCAGGTGGCCGAGAGTTTTCAGAGCCAAGTGGCCGCCCGCGTGTCGCAGGGGGCCCTCACCGCCGCGGCGGCCGAACAGGTTGTGGCCGAATACACGGCCGCACTGCAGGGAACCACCTACCTCGAATAATCATGTCGCACACTCCGGAATTTACAGCACAACCCTATCAGGGAATCGCCACGTTCGGCCGACGGCCGTTGGATCTGCGGGCGGCCGGTGCCGACGTGGCCATTCTGGGAGTCCCCTACGACAGCGCGACGACGTATCGCAGTGGTGCCCGGCTGGGACCACGGGCCATTCGCGAGCAGTCGTTGTTGCTTTGGGGGTACAACAATGCACTGCGGGTCAATCCTTTCGAGACGCTACGGATTGTGGATGCCGGGGATGTGGATGTGGTTCCCGTCAGCATCGAGGCGACGCAGCGGGCCATTCAGTCGCGGGTGGAGGATTTGCGGGGGGCAGGGGCGAAGGTGTTGCTGTTGGGGGGGGATCACTCGATCTCATTGCCGTCGTTGCGGGGCCATGCCAGCACGCTGGGGGAACTGGCGGTGGTGCATTTCGATGCCCATCCCGACACCTGGAACGAAGAGTTTCCCGGGCACCGGTACAGCCATGGGACCCCCTTTCGCAGAGCGCTGGAGGAAGGGCTGATCGCGAAAGGCTCTTATGTCCAGGTTGGCCTGCGCGGACCGACGGCAGGGCCCGGGGACTACGAACAGGCCCGTGCCCTCGGGGCGCGGGTGCTGACCGCCGACGCGGTCTATGACCTGGGGATGGACGGTGTGCTGGAAGAGATTCATGATGCGGTCCGCAAGAGGCCCGTGTACGTGACGTTGGATATTGACGTGGTGGATCCGGCGTTCGCCCCGGGGACGGGGACTCCCGAAGTGGGGGGGCTCACCAGCCGGCAGATCTTGCAGTTGGTGCGTGGCCTTAAAGGATTCAACCTCGTCGGCTGTGACGTGGTGGAGGTGGCCCCGGCCTATGACCCCGCAGGAATCACCGCGATTCTGGCCGCGAATCTGGCGTTCGAGTTCCTGAGTCTCTGGGGGATCTCAAAGAGCCACAAGAAGCGTTCGTAAACCGCCCAAAAAAAATTCGAGGAACCTCATTGACTCAGCCGAACATAAGTCTTATCATTCGTCTTCCTCGCTGACGTGAAAGCAAACGCCTTCCGCAGACGGGCAGCCGCGACACCAGATTGGCAAATTGGGTCGCAGGGAGATTTCCGGCCAGATCGGTGATTCCTGGCAGCATTGATTGCTGTGTGGGTTTTTCGCGACAGCCGTGATTTCCAAGATGAGGTGGCTTGAAGCAGTTTCAAGCGACATGCAGAAGTCAGTGAAGGTTGCTGAACTCTGCTTGGCTTGAGTCTGCTTCAGTCCACACGGGCTGTTGCCGCAGGGTTTCCGCTGCAAAGCGGAAGGATTCTGCGGCTTTGTTCTTTGACAATTTGGCAGCGGTAAGAGTGGCATCTAATCCGATGCGCAATGCATCGTTTTGATTGGGCCA
>CAIOTJ010000141.1 GCA_903861195.1 uncultured Planctomycetaceae bacterium
ATTCTTTGGCTAAAGGTCCGGCTATTCCAAATCGACCCGCCAGGCTCTGTGGTAGGACAACTGATTCCCGATCTGCGCAGGATGGCATTGACGGAGATCAAACCCGAATGTTTGAAAGCATTCCAGGAAGTCTGGAAGCTGACCGAACTCGGTCGATGGATGACCGGCGTGTGGAGCCTGGGAGAGAAGGCGCCGGAGGATTTTTCGAACGCCAATCACAGGATTCCCGAGGCGTCTTCCACCTTCACTGCACAAATCGGTGGTGACTCCGCCCAGGCGGCGATGCTGATTGCCCTACTGGCGGCGACGGGAGCCCCTGATACGTACGAACCAACCGATTTCACACGTCCGAATTTCTGCCTTGAACCGCTGAGCCTGCAGACAGCGATCTCGGCTGCCGTCGACGTTCAAGGCAGTGCGGATTCCAAACCCAGCGTGTCCTCGATCCGTGGCCGCTTGCTGCAGCCGGTTGGGAAGCTGCCCGACAAAGCTGAGGCCGCCTATAAGGAAGGCTTGGCCACCATTGTGATTTGTGAATCCCAGTCGGTCGACGATGCACCGGACTTGAAGGAAGCGCTGGCTAAAACCAACGAAGCCCGGAAACCCGTGAGTGCTGCGGGCGATTATCGAGGTTTGTGGGTTGAACACGCCACAACCGTCGACGACGCGCTGCAGATTTTGCTGCAATCCAATAAGTATCTGCGCGCCTACCAGGCGAATGTTGAGCAGCAGTGGAAAAGCAACTGGCTGCCCGATTCGCCTTCAGACAACGCCGAGAAAGCGGCCACGCCGGTGGAGTGATCTCCCTCGTGTGTTGGCGACCATCGGTTGGCCGCATCACGCGTGGCTCGCTGACGCGGGGGCTGCTTCACCAACCGGTCATCCCGTTGGCGGGCGATCGCTGGTCGAGGTGACACACTGATCAGGACCAGTCTGCTTGAGTTCGAGGGCCGTATCCGGTGATGGTGATCGCCACCCGGTTCCGGTCACTTCGCTGAATGAGCGATTTTCGCCCCGGCGCTCGGTATCACCTCGCACAATTCGGCGGCCCGCCCGGATGATGAATGTGGCGGCGCTGTTTCTGAGGCGGATCGTCTGGTCGCCGTCCTGGTATTGCGTCCCGCAGCGCCCCGCGGTCTGACGTCGCGGCCCGCATGCGGCGGCACCCTCACCTGCCGACTCGCAGGATTTCGCGGGGAGATTCCCCCTCAGACCTGCTGTCAGAGAGACCGGCGTCGCGGTCTGGTTCTGGGTCTAACCCCCCTGGCGATTTTCCGCGGTGACCTGTGCTTCGCCACGAACTGTTCGTGACGTTTCTGATCTCTCTCTTCAGGAGCCTCGCATGTCCCTGGTCTCGCATTTCCCCTCGGCAACCACTGCGGTCATCCCGCCAAGCATTGCTGCACAGTTCCACCAATCTTCGACCGTTTGGAGACCAACCCCGCCGGCCGACCATCGCGGTTCCGCCCCGCGGCTGATCGCCCGGGGTGGTCCCTGGCAGACCTGGCTGGCCCAGGCCGAGCTGCGTGAACAACAGTCCCGTGCCGCCCAAGCCGTCGAGTTGGAGCGTCTCAATCGCCTCGGGCGTCTGGCTAACACGGATTGAGTGAAACCATTGCCCCGCGCACCCCCTGCGCCCCGGCGACGCCTGTCTCGCACGTGTTCCCGAAAGCGGGATTCGCGGCTGTGAGGCGGCTGACCCGCCAACGGCCGCATGTCGATGGGTTTCAATCACTTCCCCCAGCGTCCCCATTCCAACCTCAGGCTGATGCCATGTCTTCCGATCTCGACCGATCCACTCATGTCCGATGTACACATCCTTCTTTTGTGCAAGCCTTGCGACTTCTGGTGCAGCAGGAGACGCACTGCGTCGTCGCTCGCCTGTCGGTCCAGACCCGCGCCGCTGGCTGCGACTGGCAGATTCACGAATGGTCTCCCCGAACGGAATTGCCGACAGGTGCCGACTGGCCCGGCCTCGCCGACTGGGTCGTGCTGTCATTCGCAACCCCCGAGATCCCCAGCAGTGACGCTCTGTTGGAGGCGGTCCAGCCTGGTCCCTGGCAGCGGGTGGTGGCTTTGGTGCTGGCCCGCGACGGCGGGGAGGAATTGACCGCCACGCTCTGCGATCACGGTCAGCCACGCTCGCCAACGTCGCTGGAAATCAGCGGTGCAAACAGAACGAATTGGACGAGCGAGCGCCCGTTGACAGACAACCGAACGCTCAATTCCGACCTGCCGAGCGACATTCCCCCGCCACACACAGCGGCCCCGCCCACTTTGCGGCGCCATTCACGAACCAAGCCGGCGTTGCCGGTTCCCCTGGAGTCGCTGGCGTCCAGTCATGTCGCGCTGGTGGGGGTTGGGCGACTGGGAGAGCTGCTCGCCCAGAGCCTGGCCCCATTGGTCGGACGGCAAACCTTGATCGATCCGGACCGTGTGGGGGAAGAAAATCTCGACGGCATGCCGGCCTTGAGCCAGGACGACGTGGGCCAGGCGAAAGTCACCGCCGTGGCCAAACGCCTGGTCGATAACCGTTCTGCGCTGGTGGTGACCGCGATTCCCGAGCAACTGCGGTCGTTGGTCTGCCAGCGCCTGTTTGACGAGCGCCGCTTCGATCTGATCGTGACCTGCGTCGACGAGCGCGGGACCTCAGCCCGGCTCAAGGCGACCGACTGGGCCCGGCAACATCTGGTACCTCATTTGGACGTGGGGGCGCTGATCGAGCGGGACGAAAACGGCCAGCGGCGGCTCAAAGGGGACGTACGGCTGTTCGAGCCGGGAGCCCCCGGCTGCGTCGCGTGCTGTCCGGCGTTGCCCGCCGAGGAACTGCGCCGAGCTGAAGTCGAACTGGCGGGACCCGTGGGCTCGCTGCCCCCCGGCCCGCATCTCGACTGGTCGACGCACCGACTCGGCAGCCTGTTTCACTGGAACGCGGTGATCTGCGGCGTGGCGATCGAAACCTATCTGAGATTTTTGTCGGGTGAGATCAACTCGTCGATCTGGACCCGGTTGATCTGGGACTCGGGCCGACCGGTTCCCAGCCTGCACAGCCAGGTCTTCGACGCGGTCTCCGGCTGCCGACGCTGCCGGTTGCCGCCGGCTGCAGATTCGCCGGGATCTTAAGAAAAAAAATCGCCTAGTCATTGTGTGAAACCGCGACCCGGAGCTGCTGTTGAGAGTATCCACACACGTGAGGTGGATCCCCAGGTGGGGAAGACGTGACTCGCGGTCGAGAGCGATGGCGGGCTCTGGGCTGTGGTCCGGTCGGACGGTGATGTCCCGTCATCTTTCCCGTGCATTTCAGGAGCCGTGTGTCATGTTGCGAATGTTTTACTTCCTGGTGTTTGCGTACGGCCTGTTCAAGCTGGTCGTCCTCGTTCGCTCATTTTGAGCGTCAAACCGCCGGGTTCATTTTCGGCGGATCGGTGTGTGCGTTTCCCGATGTCGGTCTGTTCGCTGTCATGCGACGGGCCAGTGTTCTCCTTTTTTCCCCAAGGTGCTACATCATGAAGAACTGCACGATTGACCCTGCTGAGACTTCTCTCAAGACCCGTCCCCGCGATTATCTCAACAAGCTGGTGCTGGCTTGTATTCTGGTTCCGACCGGATTCTGGGCGGTGGAGAAGGTGCAGCCCTACGTCCACCCCCGGAAAGTGCTGATCAAAGGCTGCCGCTTTTGGGACCAGGCGACGATGACGCTGCGTGAGCAGTTGCACGCGGGCCTCCAGGCGGAATTGCAAGAGGAAGTCACCCGCGTCGAAAATGAGATCGGGGAAATCGAGCAGTCCAATGTCGACATCGAGGCATTCGATCCCCAGTTGGCAGCCCAGCGACGCAAGTCCCTTCAGCCTCTCAAAAACGACCTCGAGCGGTTGCTGGCCATGAAGGGGGACGAGGTCGATGATCTGGGCAAACAGGTGATTGCCGACCTGGATCGGAAGATCATTCAGACCAAGGCGACATCCAGCCAGGAAGAGCTGCGACTGACGCTTCGCAAGAGCCGGATTCAATTCGACAGCGCGGTGGCGGCTGCACGGACGGCGAAGAATCCCGCCGCGACCCAGGTGCTGAACCAGTGGCTGGACGCCATCGATCAACATGACGTGCCAACGGCGAAGAACCTCATGACCGAGGAGGCGGCCGGGCAGTTGACTCCTCGCAAGGTGGGCCAACTGCGCGATCGGATCGGCAAGGTCGATTCGATGCAGGTGACCCGGCGAGGTGACGGCCGAATCGGTTTTACCATCGGGGAAGGAGCCGGCCACGACCTGGTCTTCGTGGGCATGCACATTGCCGGGGATCGTGTCGAGATCGATGCGGTCGAGTTTTAGTCCGTCCGTGTGAACCGGTCCCGGGAGATCTCTTTTCCCGGGATCGGTTCGACGGCGGTTGACGCTTGCTTGTTTCTTGTGGGAAGGCTGAGTAACGGCCAAGCCTTCGGCCAGCCAAAGAACAGACTGGCATTTTCGTCGGCCGTCAAATTCCACTCCGAAAGGTCAGCTCATGAACTCGAAACTGCTTTCCCGCTGCCTGACTCGTCGGGTCGCTACAGCACTGGGCGGTCTGCTGCTGGTGGGTGCCTGCACAGGCTCGGCTCTGGCCCAGGTTCGCCCCCCGGTGCGCCCTGCGCCGCCGGTGACTCGGCCGACGCCGGCCGCTACCGCTCCGGCCATTCGCAGCCCCGCCTCCTCGGCGGTGACCACTCCGGCTCGCCAGGCTGCGGCCAGCGAGGTCAGAACAAATCGCAATGCCACGGCCCGACCCACGCCGGCCCCCAATGGCAACTCGGCCGGGAGCAATCGGCCTCAGACGGTGTACGGGATTTTTGAGACAAAACGATCCACGGGTGAGACCCGGTTGCACAAGGTGGGAATCTCGGGAACTGAGCCGAAGATGAGTGTGCAGCGGCAGGTCAGTCCGCGGGCTGAAAACCAGGTCCG
>CAIOTJ010000142.1 GCA_903861195.1 uncultured Planctomycetaceae bacterium
CGCGACGAGCCGAGGCGGGACGCCCGCCTCCCGCCTCACCTCAGCCCGGAAGCGGCCAGGCCTGCCGCGACCAACTGCCGGGCCAGATTCCAGTCCGTTGGCTTGGGACGGCAAGAGGAGAACCAGGGGGCCCCTGTCTGGAGCCAGGCCGCGCGATACGCCTGGAATGAGCGTGGCGTGCCGCAGGCGGCGGCGTCGCAATCGAAGCCAAACTCGTATCCGCAGCAGTCACACCCCTCGAACGAAGCCGCCCCAAACCGGGCGATGTACGGCGGCTCTCCCAGGTCGCCCCAGGGGGGCGCGGGCAGGTTCTGGTAGGGCGGTGCGGTCAGCCCGGGATATCCGCAACAGGGGCAGTGGAATGGCAGCGGCATGTGTGGTTGTGTTGGTTGGCATTCAAGGAACCACACCCACCCGGATCCGGGCGGGATCGCGGGCGAGCTGAAACGCCCGGCCGATTTCCTCCAGTGGAAGCCAGTCGGTGACCAGCTCGTCGAGAGGCCAGCGCCCAACCGCTTCCGCCAGAAACGCCACGGCCTGCTGCAAGTGCCGCGGGGAATAGTTGTGGATTCCCCGCAGTGTCAATTGCCGGCGTACGATCTGTTCCGGAACGATACCCGCCGGTGGCCCGGGAAAAACCGCCCCCACCAGGACCGCCGTCCCGCCCATCCGGAGGAGGGGCAAGGCCTGCTCCAGCGCTGCCGTACTTCCCGACAACTCGACCACGACGTCGAGCCCGGGAGGCACCTCGGACGATTGCACGAGCGATGACAATTGGTCAGCAGACTCGCACCCCACAGCACCAAATCGGATGGATCGCGAACGGCGTGGAGACGAAGGTTCCACACAGTAAACCCGGCTGGCCCCCCGATCGTGGGCCATGGCACAGGCGGTCAATCCCAGCAGGCCGGCCCCGAAGATTCCCACGTCGGCGCCGCGCAGGTCACCGGCCGCTTCGCAGGCCGCCGCGATGGTGGCCGTGGCACAACTCGCCGGCGCCGCCAGGGCCAGAGGAATCCCGGGAGGCAGTCTGAGAATCGTCGACCCCGGCGCCAGCAGACAATGACTTGCCAATCCGCCGTTCAGGCTGCGTTCGTCGCGCAGCGGTTCGTGACCGTACTTGACCCCCCGCTGGCATTTTTGCGGCAAACCGCGGAGGCAATAGAAGCAGTGGCCGCAGTGGGCGACGATCGCCCAGGTCACCCGGTCTCCCGGGTTGAGGCTCTGTCCCTGCGGATCTTCCCGGGGGCTCCCCGGTCCCTGGTCGATGATTTCTCCGACAATTTCATGCCCGAGGATCGTCGGCACCGGGACCTGTCGACGTCCCTCGAAACTGTGCAGGTCACTGCCGCAGAGGGTGCAGCCCAGGACGCGGACTAGTGTTTCACCCGCCGCGGGAACCGGCAGCGGCAATTCGCGCAGCACCACCTGGCCGTGGTGTCCCTCGAACAGTGCGATGCGGGCCTGGGTCTTCATGCCGCCGTCATTGAGCTGGAGGGAGAGGATTGGCGGGTTCCCTGGCGGGAGATAAATCGGCCCGCCTGGAAAAGGCAAACTGCCGAGGCCGCGACCGTGATCCAGCCGGCCCAGCGCAGTGTGCCGATCACATCGGGCAAGGTGGCCCCGGCACCTTTGAGCAGCATGCAGACGACGTAGCCAAAGTAGCCCGCCGAGTCGGCCAGGTACATGAGGAAGCCGACGTTACCCCGTTCCTGGGTCAGCCCCAGCAGGCGTTCGAACAGTGAGGTGTGGACCACCAGATAGGGCAGGTACAGGCCGATTCCCAGCAGCACCATGAAGGGGAATGGTCCGAACCACCCCGCCTGCTGGCCGAGCAGGGCACAGGCCAGCAGGCCGGCTCCCACACCGCAGATCATGAGGGCGGCCAGCAGGGCCCGGCGATTGTCTGCAATCAGCACGGCCGCTGCGCTGACCACCAGCGTGACCAGCCCGACCCAGATCTCGGACCAGGCAAACGAGGCCGGCGTGGCCTCTTCCCCCAGCGAGAGAAAGATCTCGCGGGCAAAATCACTCCGCAGGCTGCGGACGATGGTGATCAGCAGATAGAGCAGCACCAGCGGCGCCAGGGCGGCCCCGTACCGTGCCAGGAAAGCGCCGCGGTCGGCGCGGGTCATCGGTGTCCGTTCCGAGCGGGCCATCACGTCCTGCCGCGAGGGGGGCGGGACCCGGCTGAGAGCCAAGACACCCAGCAGCACCACCGGCACGAACGGCAATCCTGCCAGGCAGGGCATCCACTCTTCCGACACCCCCTGCCGCAACAGCCAGGCCCCCACCGCGCGGGTGGCCCCATCGGCCACGATGAAGCTCGCGCACAGGCCGGCGGTCAGCGCCTCGGTTGCCCGCCGCCCCTCGAGGTAGCCGAGGATTTGGCCAAACACCATTCCCAACGGCAACCCATTCAAAAAAAGACAGAGTGGCTTCCAGGGAAGTGGCACCAGGGCAAACAGCAGCAGCGCCACTTCCGCGAGTCCGATCAGCAGCAGGATATTGCGGGGTCGCTGGGAGGGTTGCGTCTCGGCAATGAGGCGGATGCCCACAATCTTCGAGACCAGGTACCCCAACACCTGGGCCGTCACCAGGACCGTCTTCAACTGATAGCCCCAGAGCAGTTGGGTACTGTAGCCCGCTGCCGTGAACGGCTTGCGGAAGGCATACATGCTGAAATAGGTCGCAAACGCGGCGAGGGCCGCCACGAGCAACACGGGCCAACGCCCGGCCGATTCGGGATCGGCGGGGGGCACTGTCACCGGGGCGTCGGCGGTCTTCGCCGGCATGTCGTCGGTTCCTACAGGTGGTCTGCGTGGGTTGGTAAACTCTCGCAACCTCACCCGCCAACCGCAACCCCAGCCGTGGGAATTCGCCGTGTCGGAGTCTGACTCGCAGGCGCATCATCCGCACACCTGTGAAATCCTGGAATTGTTTCGATTGCGGGGCGACTCGCAGTACGGCAGCGAGCCGGTCTCGCAGCTTGAGCACGCGCTGCAGGCGGCCTGGTTCGCCGAACAGCAGGGGGCCGAGCCGTGCCTCGTGGCGGCCGCCCTGCTGCATGATGTGGGCCACCTGCTGCATGACCTGCCCGATGATGCCCCCGAACAGGGAATTGACGATCGTCACGAAATACTGGCCGCCCGCTGGCTGCAGCGGCGGTTTCCGGTGGAGGTCTGCGCCCCCGTCCAACTGCATGTGGCCGCCAAACGCTATCTGTGTGCCGTCGAACCGGAGTATTTCAACCAGCTCAGCCCCGCCTCGATTCTCAGTCTCCGGCTTCAGGGAGGGGCGATGACGGAACAGGAACGGTTGGCTTTCGAGCAACTGCCGGGGTCGGCTGCGGCTGTCCGCCTGCGGCGGTGGGATGATGCCGCCAAGCTCACTGGGCTGCAGACCCCGCCTCTGGAGCATTTCGCGCGGCAACTGGATGCCTGCCTCGTACCTTCAACGCCAGCGCGGCACGACGCGGGAGAAAACGGCTGATGCCTCGGAATGTGGGAATTGTGGGAGCGGGGATCGTCGGGCTGGCCCACGCCTGGTCGGCGGCCGAACGCGGACATGCTGTCACTGTGTTCGAGCGGTCGCCCCGGGCCAGTGGAGCTTCGATCCGCAACTTTGGAATGATCTGGCCAGTGGGTCAGACACCCGGGGAACGCCACCAGACCGCCCTGCGCTCCCGTGACCGCTGGCTGCGGCTGCGCGATCAGGCGGGACTGTTTGTCGATCCCTGTGGTTCGATTCACCTGGCCCATCGCGAAGATGAATGGCGGGTCCTGCAGGAATTAACCGCTCTGGCTCCGGGGCTGGGGCTCGACTGCCAACTGCTGACTGCGGCCGAGGTCCAGCACCGCACTCCCGCAGTGCAGCCCCTGGGACTGCTGGGGGGGCTCTGGAGTCCCACCGAACTTCGTGTCGATCCCCCCGCCGCCATCCGGACTCTGCCCGGCTGGCTCGCCGCGACGTATGGCGTCGAATTCGAGTGGAATACCACAATCGTCGAGGCTCAGACCGGGGGGCTCAAGCGGGCCGATGGCCGCTGGTGGCGGGGAGATCACGCGGTCATCTGCACGGGAGCCGATCTGGAGACCCTGTTCCCCGAGATCCTGCTGCGCAGCGGCCTGCGGCGATGCAAGCTGCAGATGCTCAAGACCGTCCCCCAGTCGGCCGGCTGGCGGCTGGGCCCACATCTTGCCGGGGGACTGACACTGCGACACTATCCCACGTTCCAGGTGTGCGCGGGCCTGCCCGCCCTGCGCGAACGGATCGCCGCCGAAACTCCCGAGTTGGACCAGTACGGGATCCACGTGATGGCCTCCCAGGGGCCGTCGGGTGAGGTGATTCTGGGAGACTCACACGAGTATGACGACGCGATGGAACCGTTCGACAAGGAGTCGATCGACGAATTGATCCTCGGCGAACTGCGCCGGATCATCCACCTGCCCGATTGGCGAATCGCCGCCCGTTGGCATGGAGTCTACGCCAAACATCCCACCCGACCGATCATTGCCGAGGAACCCCAGCCCGGCGTGTTCATCCGGGTGGGGATCGGGGGCACGGGCATGACACTGTCCCTGGGGATGGCCGAACAGGACTGGCAGCAATGGGCGTGACACTGGCGGGAAATGCGATTCAAGCCGTGCTGTTCGACTGGGCGGGAACCACGGTCGACCATGGCAGCCTGGCCCCGGTGCGGGCCTTCAGCGAAGCCTTCCGCACCCTGGGGGTGCCGATCACCGATGCCGAGGCCCGGGGCCCCATGGGTCGGGCGAAGCGCGATCACATCGCGCAGATTCTGGCGGTCCCCCGAGTGGCCGAGGCCTGGCGGCAGACTCATGGCGGGGAGCCGGCCGAGGCCGATGTCGACGCGCTCTACCAGCGGTTTCTCCCGCTGCAAAAAGAGGTGCTGTCGCGCCATTGCGATGTGATCGCCGGAGTTCCCGAGGTCGTGACCTGGCTGCGTCAGCAGGGAGTGCGGATTGGGTCGTCCACCGGTTACACCGCCGAGTTGATGCAGGTGGTCGTGCCCCTCGCCAGGGCCGGGGGATACGACCCCGAGGTCATGGTTTGTACCGACGATGTTCCCGCCGGCCGCCCGGCACCGTGGTTGAACTTCCTCGCCGCACAACGACTGGGGGTCTACCCCCTGTCGCAGGTGGTGGTGGTGGACGACACGGCGGTGGGGATTGCGGCGGGAAGGAACGCGGGGGCCATCACCGTGGGGGTTGCCCGCACGGGAAATGCCCTTGGTTTGACGGCGGCTGAGGTGCAGTCGCTTCCGGCGGCCGA
>CAIOTJ010000143.1 GCA_903861195.1 uncultured Planctomycetaceae bacterium
CTCGGCTTCGCCCGGCGGAATACGGCCGGGCCCGGAACAAGTCTGTAGGACTTGCATAGCCTAGCCCGGGGTTGCCACGGTACGTGGCTACCCCGGGTTACGGGTCCCAGACCGGACTCAAACCTGTAGGGATTGCATATGCCGGGGGCGGGGTGCGGGCGCGGGGCGGCGGATTGCGCAGGGCCCGAAGCAGAGACCGGGCGGCGTGGCGCAGGCACGATGGAGCGTTGTCGTCATGAGCCGAGTCGAAGCCAGATCCCCCCTATGCATTCCCTACAGGAATGACGCGCCGTTTGGGGCGCGGACCCGGGGTAGCCAGCACTTCGCTTGGCAACCCCGGGCTAGGGTATGCATTCCCTACAGGAATGGTTCGGCCGGGTGGTTGGAGTGCGCGGGAGGGGCTGGATCGTCGGGCCGTTGGGGGCAGTCGTCATCGAGCCCACATCGGAGCAATCTCCGTGCCCGCATCGCACACCTCCGGCTCTGTCGCCTTGGACTTCCTCTCCACCCATCGATCCCCATCACTGTTTGTTGCGGTGGCAGAGCACTGGGAACCGCCGAGCCAACCGGGCGCGCGTCGGATCCCGAAGGAGGCGCGTGACGATGAGTGCGAAGAAGGTCCGCAAGCCGCAGGTCAGCCCCCCCACTGGGGATGCGTTGTTTCAACGGGTCGCCGCCATTCTGAACGAGGCTCGCAGCCAGGTTGTTCGTGCCGTCAACACGAATATGGTGCTGGCCTATTGGCTGATTGGTCGCGAGATCGTGCAGGACCTTCAGGGGGGTGAAGGTCGTGCGGAATACGGCAAGCAGGTCGTGCAGGAATTGGCGTCCCGGCTGACTCACGAATATGGCAAGGGTTTTTCTGCGGTCAATCTGTGGCTGTTCCGGCAGTTTTACCTGACATTCGCCGACCGAATCGAGATTCTCTACCCGTTGGGTAGAGAATTCAGCGAGCCAGACACCCCCGACGCCAGGGGGCCAGAATCGCGTCTGACGGCAATTCGCCACAACGTGGCGGGCAAAGCCCCATCGGCATTCTCACCACACCTTTCCTGGTCGCATGACCGCGCCCTGTTGCGGGTCCAAGACAAACAATCCCGTGAGTTTTATGAGTGCGAAGCGGTCGAATGCGAATGCACAAAAACGCAACTCGAACGCCAAATCGAGCGGAAGCGAAAGCTGATTGAGGCCACCATCGCAGAGTCGAACGAGAACGAGGAAGGCGTTCACCCATGAAACTCCAATTCAAAAAGCAGGCGTATCAACAACACGCGGTCGATGCCGTCGCTGATGTCTTCGCCGGGCAACCCCGCTCGGCCGGAATCCAGTACACCATCGATCCGGGGCGCGTCTCCCCCGCCGACCGGCAGAAACGGCTCGATTCCCTGCGCGAAGATGCCGGGTTCAAGAACGCCGACCTGGCCCTCCCCCCGCAGCGCCTCTTCGAAAACCTGCACGCCGTCCAGCGCCGCTCGAATCTGCCCGACTCGGCCAAACTGATCGAGACGGCCGCCTGCCAGCTCAACCTCGACATCGAGATGGAGACCGGCACCGGCAAGACGTACTGCTATATCAAGACGATGTTCGAACTGCACCGGCGGTACGGCTGGGGGAAGTTCATCGTCGTCGTCCCCAGCATCGCCATCCGCGAAGGGGTCAAGAAGTCGTTCGAAATCACCGCCGAGCACTTCCTCGAAGAATTCGGCCAGCGCGCCCGGGTCTTTATCTACAACTCCAAACGCCTGCACGAAATCGAGAGCTTTTCGTCGGATGCCGGGATCAATGTGATGATCATCAACATCCAGGCATTTCAGGCCACCGGCAAAGATGCCCGCCGCATCTATGAGGAACTCGACGACTTCCAGTCGCGCAAGCCGATCGACGTCAGCCAGGCCAATCAACCCATCCTCATTCTCGACGAACCGCAGAAGATGGAGGGGAAGAAGACGGTCGACGCGCTCAAGCTGTTCCGGCCGTTGATGATTCTGCGCTACTCGGCCACCCACAAGACCGAACACAACAAGGTCTACCGCCTCGACGCCCTCGACGCCTACAACCAGAAATTGGTCAAGAAGATCGCCGTCCGGGGCATCTCGGTCCGCGGCCTCGCGGGGACCACGGCCTACCTCTACCTGGCCGCCATTCAGGTCTCGACCAGCAAACCCCCCGTCGCCAAACTCGAGTTCGAAATCAAGCAGGCCGGGGGGATCAAACGGGTCCAGCGGCTGTGCGACAAGGGAACCGATCTGTTGGCCGAGTCGCACGAACTCGCCCAATACCGCGGCTACGTGATCTCGGACATCGACGCGATCCGCAATACCGTCAGCTTCGCCAACGGCGTCGAGCTGACGGTGGGAGAGGCGACGGGGGACGTCAGCGAGGCCAACCTGCGGCGGATCCAGATTCGCGAGGCGATTCGCGCCCACCTCGACAAAGAACGCCGGCTGTTCGCCCAGGGCATCAAGGTGCTCTCGTTGTTCTTCATCGACGAGGTGGCGAAATACCGGCAGTACGACGCGTCGGGAGCGGTGCCGGGGGAATACGCCCGCCTCTTCGAAGAAGAATACGCGGCCCAGGTGGCCGATGCCGGGAATCTGTTCGATCCCCAGTACAACGAGTATCTGCGGGGAATCGCGGCGAGCCGGACGCACGACGGCTATTTCTCGATCGACAAGAAGACGAACCGCCTGGTCGATCCCGAATTCAAGAAGACGGGCGAAACCAAAGGGGAGGCCGACGATGTCGACGCCTACGACCTCATTCTGAAGAACAAAGAACGGCTGCTGTCGTTCGACGAGCCGGTGCGGTTCCTCTTCTCGCACTCGGCCCTGCGGGAAGGGTGGGACAACCCCAATGTCTTCGTCATCTGCACGCTCAAGCACAGCGACAACACGATCTCACGCCGGCAGGAGGTGGGACGCGGCATGCGGCTGGCGGTGAACCAGCGGGGCGAGCGCATCGACGACCCCGCCACCGTCCACCAGATCAACGTGCTGACGGTGGTGGCCAGCGAGAGTTACCGCGAGTTCGTCTCGGGGCTGCAGAAAGACCTGCACGCCGCGCTGTCGGACCGGCCCCGGGCCGCGAACGAAAAGTACTTCACGGGGAAGATTCTGCGGACGCCGACGGGCGAAGTGAAGGTGACGCCGCAATTGGCCAAGCAGATCGTGCGGTATCTCGTGCAGAACGACTACACCGACGTGAACGACCAGATCACCCAGACCTACGTCGAGGCGAAGCGGGAAGAGCGGCGGGCGGCGTTGCCCGAGGCGCTGGCCCCGCATGCCGAGCAGGTCTACCGGCTGATCGACACGGTCTTCAGCGACAGA
>CAIOTJ010000144.1 GCA_903861195.1 uncultured Planctomycetaceae bacterium
GGATCGGGGTGGGCGGTCCGTTGGTCATGGAAGTCGGTCAGGAACACGGCTCCGTCGGGGGCCAGACAGACATCGGTGGCCCCAAACCAGGTGTCGTGGCTGTTCAGCAAGAGCCCGCCCAGCTTCGCGGTGACGGTCGATCCCGCCGGTGAGACCTGCCACCACGAGGCGGTGTGGCTGAGGAAATCACCGCACAGGAAGGCATTGTGAAACGGTGCCGGAAACGTGGTCCCCTGATAGATCGTCGCCCCGGTGTTGGGACGGCCGGTCTCTCCCGTGTGGGTCACATTTTTGAAGTGGCCGTAGGCATACAGATTGTGCAATGGACCATGCTTGCCGAAGTTCTTCTCGTAGTAGGCCCCCTGCAGACCATGCCAGAAGAGCCCCCCATTCGAGCTGTAGAACAGCCGGCCTTCGCGATCGAAGGTAAGGCCAAACACGTTGCCTCCCCCTTCGCAAAAAAGTTCGAATTCACGGGTGCGGGGATGGTACCGCCAGACTCCCTGCTGGAACTCGCTGCCGCGGATCCGGCAGGTGGTGGTGCTGCCGTTCAGCCCGTACAGCCAGCCATCGGGACCCCACGTGAGATGATTGGCCAGCGATTGGGCGTCTTCGAGCCCAAAGCCATCCAGCAGCACTTCGGGCTCGCCATCGGGAACATCATCGCGATTGCGGTCGGGGTAAAAGAGCAGGTAGGGGGCCTGGATAACAAACACGCCGCCGTAGCCGAATTCGAGCCCCGTGCAGAGATTGAGCCCATCGACGAAATCGCGGAAGCGGTCGGCCCGGCCGTCGCCGTCGGTGTCTTCGCAGATCGTGATGCGGTCGGCTCCCCGCGGGCCGTGGGGCGGCGGTTCGGGCTTGCGGTCGTACACCGTGCGCGAGTAACGGTCGACCTGCACCCGCTTGAGCCCGGCCGGATTGGGGTATTGCAGGTATTGGATGGTCCAGAGCCGGCCCCGGTCGTCGCACTTGCAGAAGATGGGCTGCCGGACTTCGGGTTCCGAGGCGAACAGTGTCGCGGCCAATCCCTCGGCGACCGTCATTTTGCGGACCGCCTCGGCGGGGGGATATCCCTGGGCCCGGACGTCGGACTGCGAGAGACAGGCCATCACAGCCAACCAAAGTGTGCCGTGCATCAGCCAGCGAAGCATGGGAAGACAACCTGGGAGGAAGCGGGGGAGGGAGAGGGCCGCCGAGAGTCCGGGAAAAGACCGGGACAAGGGGGCGGCGCGGAGGGCAACGGGCCGGCGCGGTTCCATAACGGGCAACTCAGCGCGGCGTGGGGAACGGGCTGCTTTTGGCCGAGAAGATCATCTTCCCGAAGCGGTGGGGGGTGTGAAAGCTGGGGGTGGTGGTGTCGGCCCGTGACCACTGGCTGTACTGCATGTTGGTCGGGCCGCCGTGGCGGTTGAGATTGAGATTCCAGTGACTGCCGGGCCGGGGAGGAACCTGGGGCATGTACTTGGCGAAGTTCTTGAGGGGGATGGCGACCTCGCAGGTCCAACTGGTGTCTTCGTCGGAGTCGTCATTGAGAGTGCCGACGAACGTCCCGCCGAACTTCAGCCCCTCGACATCCCAGACCTTGGCCTTGGGCTTGGTGGGACCTTCGGGGCGGAAGTTGTCGACATAGCCCCCCACGACGTTCCACTCGATGTTGAAATACACCTCGGACTGGTCGGGGTGGGGGGCGAAGATCACCTCGAAGCAGTCGTCTTCGGGAATCGGGCCGTCGTGCTGTGTGTGCCGGGCGGCGATGTGGGCATCTTCACACACGTGGCCGACGTAGAGGTATTCGTCATCCCAGAGCAGCTTGGCGACCGACTGTTCCTGTTTTCCCTGCTTGTACCAGGTGAAGTGGAACGGGCCGCACGACGGAGCGGCGAACCAGGCGGGCTCATCCAGCTTGCCGTCGATGGTGATCTTCCCCCCCGCCCGATGGATCTCGTAGATCGGCGGAACCCAGTCGGCCCCGGCCGCCGGTGGAGCCGACTGGCTGGGGGAATCGGCAGCGGTTGCCAGGCCCGCCACCATGCAGAACCAGCCCAGCAGCCACACCGGGCACCCGTGTTTGGAGAGCATCGCAACCTCGGTCGAGTCGGCGTGGCCAGAACGGTTTCCGCAGACCGCCACCCCGCGGAGGGGACCCGGAAACCGAAGCGAAGCTCGATCGTAGAACCGGTGGAATCGGCGGGTCAACCGCAGCACCGGGGGCGGTGTTGTTTGGAAACCGTCCCAACTGCCCCCCTACCGCAGGCTGGGCCCCGAGGGGTGTCGCCAGGCTTCGTAGTGCCCCAGTCCGCGCCCAGCCAGTTGGCCCGGCCACGCCTCACCCGCGGGAGTCCGCCATTGCCCCTGGCGGGGATCGGCGTTTTCCATCGCCTGGTAGGTGAGCTGGTCGGCGGGCAGCCACTGCTCCACCCACTGGGGTTGTTCCGCCAGGTCCACCCAGCCAAGACGGCGTTTGATGGCCCACCACCCCGAGAGCATCGCCACCAGCGAGACCAGCATGATCAAGGCGACCAGGGGCAGCAGCGGACCAACGCCCAGCAGACTGGTTTCGAGCGCGGGCCAGAACCGGCGGAAGCCCACCAACACCAGCAGCGTCGCCAGGCTCAAGTACGGTCCAAACGGGATGTAGTCTCCCAACCGGAAGGAGGCGGTGGCGAGAGCCCCCAGGACCGCCAAAAGTGGCGCGAGAACGAAGACGGCGAGGGTTCCCTGCCAGCCGATGAAGCTGCCAATCATCGCCATCAGCACGACATCGCCAAACCCCATCGCCTCCATCCGCAGGGCCCAGAACCCGGCCAGCCGCACCCCCCAGATCACCGCCCCCCCCAGCAGCAGACCGGCGAGGCTGACCGCCAGGCCATGCAGGTGGGGATGGTCTCCCAGCCAGGGAACCGGTCCTTCGAACCGTGACACGTTGATCAACCAGCTCTCGACCGACCGGCTGCCATGGAAGGGGAGCGTCAGGGACCGGAGCGAATCTCCCATCTCACGCGTCTGGTACCAGACCGGAACCAGATACGTGATGCCCGAGAGAAACTGCACGGCCACGGCGGTGGTCATGGCGGGCAGGGTGACCGAGTCGGGAATGATCCGCAGGTCAATGTCGATGAGGGTCGCCACGATCAGGGCCGAGAGCAGCACCACGTGCAGTCCAAACCGCACATGCACCACCGTGAGGGCCGGACTGAACAGCGTGGCCGGTCCGTACGGATGGGCCAGGGTGCCCCCCGAGGCGGTCCACTCCATCGGCACCTCACACCAATACAACAGGGCAAACAGGCAGCCCGTGGTGAATTCCACCAGCGGGTAGCGGGCCGGGATTTTCCCCCGGCAGTTGCGGCAGCGCCCCCTCAGCCTCAGCCAGCCCAGCACGGGCACATTGTCGTACCACTTGATGGGGGTCTGGCACCGGGGGCAGTGCGAGGGGGGATAAGACAGGTTCTTGAGGGCGGTCCAGAACCGTTCCTCCCGCGGCAGCCGGTAGACGCAGACGTTCAACCAACTGCCAATCACGCAGCCCAGCACGAAGACACTGGTGATGCAAAACAGGTACTCAATCCACAACGGATGCATCAGCCGGTTGTTCTTTCCCCGACGTCCTGGTCGGCAAGTTGGGCCAGGATCTCGTCGACCAGCTCGGCGGGGGGACGGCTGCCGGTATCAAGGGTCAGCGTGGCGGTCTCGCGATACAGCGGTTCGCGGAAGGCCAGCATCTGGGCGATTTCGGCGGTTCCCCCCCCGGCGAGATTCGGGCGACGCTCGGCGGTGGTGGCATCCCCCGCGATGCGGGCGGCCAACGCCTCCAGCGGGGCCTGCAGCCAGATCACCGGACCCGCGGCCCGCATCAACTGGCGGGTCTGGGCATTCAGAATGGCCCCTCCGCCGGCGGCAATCACCAGCGGATCCCGCCGCAACAGCTCGGCCAGCACGCCCGCTTCGCGCTGCCGAAACCCCGGTTCCCCCTCACGGGCGAAGATCTCCTTGATGGAGCAGCCAGCCTGCTGCTCGATGACCACGTCGGCATCGACCCACTCGCATTGCAGCCGGCGGGCCAACAGCGGCGCCAGCGTGCTCTTGCCGCACCCGCGGTACCCAATGAGGGTGATCCGCATCAGGTCACCTTGACGACCGAGATCGCCTTTTTGAGAGTGTCGCGCATCACCTCGACGGGGGCCGACCGCCCGGTGAAGTATTCGTATTGCCGGGCCGCCTGGCGCACAAACATGTCGACCCCGGTCACCACCTTGCAACCCCGCTCACGGGCCTGGGCGATCAACAGGGTGCGCTCGGGGGTGTAGACGGTATCGAACACGGTCATCGCTTCGTCGAGCCAGTGCTGCTGGAAGGGGGTTTCGTCGACCTTGGGGTGCATGCCCACCGAGGTGCAGTTGATGAGGATGTCGGTCCCCACCGCCCCCCGGTTCTCCCACCCCGCCAGAACGCACCCCAGCGACTGGGCCAGATCGGCCGCCTTGGATTTGGTGCGGTTGGTGATGGTCACCGCCGCACCGGCCCGGATCAGCCCCGTGGCAATCGCCCGAGACACCCCCCCCGCCCCCAGGATCAACACCCGCTTGCCATTGAGGGGATCGGTCTGCGGATGCAACGGATCGCCGGCGGGATCGAACGACAGCCGCAGACTCGCCAGCGCGGCGTCACAGTCGGTATTCGCGCCGCACCATTCCCCGGCGGCCCCCCGAAAGAGAGTGTTGAGCGCCCCAATCTCGGCCGTGGGGGAGATTTTTGTCTGGGCCAATTCGAGGGCCGCCACCTTGTGCGGCAGCGTGACGCTGTATCCCCGGATGTCGAGCGCCTCCAGCGCTTTCAGCGAGTGCTCGAAGCGCTCGCGGGGAATGCGGAAGGGGAGATAAACGGCATTCACCCCCTGGGCCAGAAACGCGGCGTTGTGAATGAGCGGGCTGAGGCTGTGCGCAACCGGGTCGGCCACCACCCCGAAGACCTGGGTCTCGGCGTTGATCTGGTCGAAGTGAAACACGTCCCGCGTCTCTTCGAACGTCAACTGCCCGGGGGCCATTGTGCGCTGGGCCGAGAAGGTGGCGTAGGTGAACGGGGCTCCGTACTTCCGACACAAGATGCGGCTCCAGACCCCCAGGTCTCCCATGCAGAAGCCCACCGTGGGCACCTTGGCATTCTTGACCACCTCGAGCAGCCGGATGTTGTCTTCAGGAACCTTGGCGGTGGTGACCAGCTTGACCACATCGGGATCGCGGCTGGCGAGACGCTGGTGGATCTCTGCGAGATTGGCCGGTGTCTCGTCGAAATTGTGATAACTGATGATCCGCTTGGTGGAACCATAACGGCGAATGGTGCCGGCGATGTCTTCTTCGAGGTCGACATAGTCGACTCCCGCCACGATCGCCGACCGCAACAGCGTCTGCCGCTGGTCTTCGCCGAATTTCCACAGCCCTTTGTCCTGGCTGCGGCGGCAGGTGATGACGACCGGAGTCGGCTTGTCCTTCAGCAACCGGCCCAGATCGGGAGGGTTTCCCAGCCAGTCGAGCCGCAGTTCCACCAGTTGGGCTCCCTTTTGAGCCAATTGCTGGTGCTCGGCGATCATCATCTTGTGGCGCGTGCGGCCCAGGCTGACGCAGATCATGGAGGGGCGGAGGGGGAGGGTTGGAAGTGGGAATGGTCCGGTCGGACGTCTCAGCCCGGTTTGGAAGGGCCGGGGGACGAACGGCGATTGTGATGCGTCGACCGGGGGTGCGAAAGGGACCGCGGCGGTCTGTCTTTCCGGAAACACCCGGGTTACGATGGGGTGGGTCCGCTCACGAGGGAAGAGAACCATGCGTTGTACGCCACGAGTACGGTTTTTGTTGATGCTCGCCGGGCTGATTGCCAGCCTGTGGTCGACGGACCCGGTGTGGGGGGCCCCGGGCTGGGCCGAAAACCTCGAGGCCGGGGTCCGACAGGCACAGACGTCGGGCAAGCCCCTGATGGTGGTCTTTCGCTGCGTGCGTTGACCCGAGTGCTGGATTTGGGATGGGCAGGTTGCTCATCAGGACCCCGAGATTGCCGCTCTCCGTGCGCAGTTTGAGTGCGTCCGCATCACTCAACTGAATGGCCTGGACCTGGCGCGGTTTGAATTCGACTACGACAACACCTGGCAGGCGTTCTTCGTCGACGCCGACTTGAACGTTTATGCCCGTTATGGCGGTCGGGATGCCGAGTCCCCCGAGTCGCGCCTGTCGAAAGAATCGCTGCTGCACACCATGCGGCAGGTGCTGGAGGCGCACGAGCTGCGACGGCGTGAGCCCGCGTCAGCGGCAGCTCGCGAGGCGGTGCAACCGGCCCCCGAGAAGCCGGTTCGTCCCGACGATTTCCCTTTGATCCGCAAGCATCACAACGGCTGCCTGCATTGTCACCAGGTGCAGGAATACCGGCTGCTGCAGTCGTATGCCGACGGGGCGTTCGACACCAAGCTGCTGTTTCCCTTCCCGCTTCCCGAAAATCTCGGGGTGACTTTCCAGCGCGACCACGGGCATCGGGTCGAGCGGGTCAAGCCGGACTCGGTGGCCGACCGTCACGGGATCCGCCCCGGAGACACGATCCTGCGGACGGGGAAAATTTCTGTCCGTTCGGAGGAAGATTTTCGCTGGCTCTTGCATCGGCATCGAGGCTCGGCCGAGCTGGTGCTGGATGTGGAGTCGGAGCGAACGGAAGGGGCAACTCCCACCCGGCGGCAGGTGGTGCTGCCTCTGGAAGCGGGGTGGTGGAAGGGGGATGTCAGTTGGAGGAAGTCGCTGCGGAGCTACCCTGTGGTGTGGGGGTTCCTGGGATATTCCGTCGGAAGTGAAGAGCGGCGGACGGCCGGCCTGGAGGGTGATTCCCTGGCGATCAAGGTGGTCTCACTGCGGGGTCAGACGGGGGGCGTGGCCCAGGCCGTAGGGCTGGCGAAGGGCGACCTGATTGTGGGTCTGGAGGGACAGACCCGGGTGCTGACCCTGGAACAGTTCAAGTCGGAGCTGCTGAAGAGATACGCACCGGGGGATGAGATTCGGCTGGAAGTGCTCCGGGAGGGGAAGCCTCGGGCGTTGCAGGGGCGGTTTCCCCCGTGGTTCACGACGGACCGCACGGTCCCCTGAAGCCCTTGACGCTACCGGCGGTCCCAACTAGCATCGCACAGCCTTCGGAAACGCATCCGGGGATTGTGTTTAGAGCGACAACAGCATGACAGCGACACCTCCGTCAACCTCTGAAGATCCCTTCGACCTGAGCAAGCTGCGCGAACTGGTGGCCATGATGGAGAAGCACGGCCTGACCGAGGTCGATCTCCGCAGTGGAACCGAACGTTGGCGACTGAAACGCGGCTCGGGTGAACCGAGTCTGACCCACTTGCCAGTCGGGTTCCCCGGGCCCATGTCGGCCCCGGGCTATCCCATGATGCCTTTCCCGCCGGGTCCGCCACCCCAGATGGCAGCCGCCCCGGTCACCCCTCCGACTCCCGCGGCTCCTCCGGCCGATCTGCCGGCCATCAAGAGCCCCACTGTCGGGACTTTCTACGAGTCGGCCGCCCCGGGCGAAGCACCGTTTGTTCAGGTCGGATCCAAGGTGACGACCGATTCCGTGATCTGCATCATCGAGGCGATGAAGGTGTTCAACCAAATCACCTCGGACCTGACTGGCACTGTGACCGAGATCCTGGTGAAAAACGGCGACCCGGTCGAGTACGGGCAGCCTCTCTTCCGGGTTCGGTTGGGCTGAAAACATGTTCCAGCGAATTCTGATCGCCAATCGGGGAGAGATTGCGCTCCGCGTGATCCGGGCGTGCAAAGAACTGGGGATCGAAACGGTCGCCGTGTTCAGTGAAGCCGACCGGGGGGCTCACTATCTCGATCTGGCCGACGAGGCGTACTGCATCGGCGGCCGCCCCTCCTCCGAAAGCTACCTGATGATCAACCGGATCATCAGTGCGGCGGAAATCGGCAATGTTCAGGCCATTCATCCCGGCTACGGATTTCTCGCCGAGAATGCGCACTTCGCCGAAGTCTGCAAGAGCTGCGACATCACGTTCATCGGTCCCTCGCATGAGGCGATGAACAAGCTGGGCGACAAAGTCTCGGCCAAGCTGATCGCCAAGGCGGCCAAGGTGCCGCTGGTCCCGGGGAGTGACGGGCTGATCACCTCCGAGGGAGAGGCGCTGCGGGTGGCGGAAGAGATCGGCTATCCAGTGCTGATCAAGGCGACCGCTGGCGGCGGCGGCAAAGGGATGCGGGTGGCGATGAACGCCGTCTCGCTGCAGGCGGGGCTCAAGTCCGCCGCGGTCGAGGCCGAGAAGGCGTTCAAGAACGCCGGCGTGTATCTCGAGAAATACATCGACCGCCCCCGGCACGTCGAGGTGCAGATCATTGCCGATCACCACGGTGCCGTCCGGCACCTGTGGGAGCGCGACTGCACGCTGCAGCGTCGACACCAGAAGCTGGTGGAAGAGGCCCCCGCCCCCACCTTGCCCAAGGAAGTTCGCAAAGAGTTGTGCGAGGCGGCGGTGCGGCTGGTGAAATCGGCCGGTTACACCAACGCCGGAACGGTGGAATTCATCGTCGACCAGAGCACGAACAAGTTCTACTTCATTGAAGTGAATGCCCGCATCCAGGTGGAACACCCCGTCAGCGAACTGGTGACCGGAATCGACCTGATCAAGAGCCAGATCCGGGTCGCGGCCGGTGAACCGCTGGGTTTCACCCAGGCGCAGATCCCTTGCAACGGGTGCGCGATGGAGGCCCGGATCAACGCCGAGGACCCGGCGAACGGGTTCCGTGGATCGCCGGGAACCATCACCAAGTTGCGGGTCCCCGGGGGGCCGGGTGTCCGGTGGGATTCCCACGTGTACCAGGGATATACGATCCCCCCGAATTACGATTCGATGATTGGCAAGCTGATTGTCCACAAGCCAACGCGTGACGAGGCCATCGCCTGCATGCGCCGGGCGCTGGACGAGTTCGTCGTCGAGGGGGTGAAGACGACGATTCCGCTGTTGCGCGATCTGTTCGCCGACAAGGCGTTCCAGACCAGCCAGATCGACACGACGTACATTGAACGGACTTGGACGCCTCCCGTGTAGGGTCCGTGGTTTGCAGGAAGAGAGTCGAGGAACATGAAGGTCGCGATGTTGACCGGCGGGGGCGATTGCCCCGCTTTGAACGCCGTCATTCGGGGTGTCGTCCGTACGATTTCGAATCAGGGCGGCGAGTGCTACGGGCTGCTGGAAGGCTGGCGCGGCGCCATCCAGGGGAACGCCATTCCCCTGAAGCCCCAGGAGACCGATGAGATCCTCGACAAGGGGGGAACCATTCTCGGTTCGTCCCGCACCAACCCGTACAAGAAGGCCGAATCGGTGCAGCAACTGCGCGAGAGCTTCGCCCGGTTGGGCTTCGACGCTCTGGTGGCGATCGGCGGGGATGACACTCTCGGCGTGGCCAAGAAGCTCTACGAGGATTTCCAGTTCCCCGTCGTCGGGGTTCCCAAGACGATCGACAACGACCTGGACTGCACCGACTACACCTTCGGGTTCGACACCTCGATCAATATTGTGATGGAGTCGGTCGACCGGCTGCGAACCACCGCCGAGTCGCATCGCCGGGTGATGGTCATCGAAACCATGGGCCGCCACGCCGGCTGGATCGCCTGCTTCGCCGGGATCGCCACCGCCGCCGACTATGTCCTCATTCCCGAAGAAGAGGTCAACGTCGAGGAAATGTGCTCGGTCCTCAAGCAGCGCCGGGCCGCCGGGAAGAAGTACGGCATCGTCATCGCCAGCGAGGGGGCCAAGCTTCCCCAGGAAGGCCTGGTGACCGATACCGCCGAGGTCGACGACTTCGGCCACGTGCGGTTGGGGGGCATCGGCAAGACCCTGGCCGATCTTATCGAACGCCGGACCGGTATCGAGTGCCGGTATGTCACCCTTGGTCACCTGCAGCGCGGGGGGCCCCCCAGCGCCTTCGACCGCGTGCTGGGAACCCGGCTGGGAATCCATGCCGGGCGGCTCGTGCTCGAAAAGAAATTCGGAATGATGGTCGCCCTGCGCGGCCTCAAGATCGTCAGCGACACCCTGGCCAATGCCGTGGGACGGAACCGTGAACTCGACCTCGAGTTCATGCGCGAGGCGGAAGAGTTCTACAAGCACGTCTAGCGGCTCGCGGTTTCAAGGCCGGCCGCGGTGCGACTCGCAGACCGCATCACCGCGGCCGCGGCACCGCCACGATCAATCGCGAATTCCGCAGCAGCGGGGCTGACCTTTTGTAGGAGTGCCACAACACCTCGGGGTCCTGCGTTGGCCCGGGGGCGGCTCAACGGCTTCTCCCGTCGACGTCACAGCATTTTCGGCCGTCCCGTTGGGCGCTGTACGCCTCCGCAATCAACCGGCGGCAGCGGCGTCGAGGTAGATCCAGGCCTGGTGGGTGGTCCCTGCGGCCCAGACGGTCACGATCCGCCGCGCATACCACGCTCCCTGCAGCTCGCCGGGGGGGATCTCTTCGAGACGGTCGCAGGCCTCCAGCGTCGCGCGATCCTCGGCCGGATCGAGGAAGAACAGCTCTCCCTCGACCTGCGCATGGGCCTGGGGACGGACCACAAAATAGCCGTGCGATCCCACGCAGCGCACGTGGTCTTCCAGCCGGGCCGGCAACACTGCGGTGAACCGCCCCCCCAGAAACGGAGTATGGTTGACCTCGCCCCGGCGCAGGGTGCCGTAGACAAACAGGGGCAGCGACCGGCGGAGGTCCGCCTCCGCCACGGTGGCGGGGGTGTTCATGGCATCTGCTCAGCCTGCGAGAGCCTGGAGTACCAAATCGCCCATGGCCACAGTCCCGATGCTCGGCCCGCCGGCTGCGATGTCGCGCGTGCGATGGCCGGCGGCCAGCACGGCATCGACGGCCCCTTCCACCGCGGCGGCTTCGGTTTCGAGATGCAGCGAGTGACGCAGCAGCATCGCGGCCGCCAGAATTGTGGCGAGTGGGTTGGCCACTCCCTGACCGGCAATGTCGGGAGCCGATCCGTGGATCGGTTCGTAGAGCCCCGGGCCCGGGGTTCCCAGCGAGGCCGACGGCAGCAACCCCATCGATCCGGTGATCATCGAGCCCTCGTCCGTGAGGATGTCCCCGAACATGTTCTCCGTCACGACCACGTCGAAATCACGGGGGCGCGAGATGAGGTGCATCGCCATGGAGTCGACCAAAACCACGTCGTAGGCAATGTCGGGGAACTCGGCGGCCATCAGTCGGGCTGAAACCGACCGCCAGAGACGGGACGCTTCGAGCACGTTGGCCTTGTCGACCATGGTCAGCCGCTTCCGGCGCTTGCGGGCCGCCTCGGCCGAGAGCCGCACAACCCGCTCAATCTCGCCGGTCGAGTAAGTCATGGTGCTGTACGCCTCTTCGCCCGACGGATGGGGATGACGGCCCGAGGCGCCAAAGTAAAGTCCCCCCGTCAATTCGCGGACGAACAGGATGTCGGTCCCCGAAACAATCTCGGGCTTGAGCGGAGAGGCGGACAACAGATGGCGCGATGGGGCGATCGGTCGCAGGTTGGCGAACAACCCCAGTTCCTTGCGGATCTTCAAGAGCCCCGCCTCGGGTCGGGTCTTCGCGTTCGGATCATCCCACTTGGGTCCTCCCACCGCCCCCAGCAGGATGGCGTCCGAGGCCCGACAGGCGGCCAGCGTTTCGTCCGGCAGCGGATTCCCATGACTGTCGATGGCATTGCCTCCCATCGGCAGCGACTGGAACTCGAATTGATGACCGTACTTGCGGGCGACTTCGGCCAGGATACGCGCCCCCTGGGCGGTGACCTCCGGACCAATGCCATCTCCGGGCAACAGCGCAATCTTCGCTTTCACGGGAACTCTCTCGGGTTGCAACAGCAGCAGGCGAACCACGCCGAAACGACGCTCATGCAGGCGGACTGTATCGAGCCCATCCGGGGTTGGCCAGTCTTCTCCCCCGGCCTCCCCCGGTCGCCCCGGATGCCGGCCGAGGGTTGCCCCACAGCGAGACATGATCGGTCAGTGACGGGTGCACCGGGTGCACCGTGCGCACCGCGGGCAAGGGAGGCACCGGAAAAACCGCGCACGCCGATCAAATTCAAGACGTGGGTTTTAAGTCGCTCGAAAAATCGTTTCCATGGCGATCGCTCCGGCGGTCGAAGAATTGATGTGACAAACTCCGAGAGCGGTCAGGCTTCATCCACCGCATCCATTCCCCCTCTGTGTGTTGCCCCCCATGATCCGTTCGTTCTTCCTGTCCCTGGGCTTGATCACTGGCCTGCTCGGAGTGAGTTGCCTGGCGATTGATCGGGTGGTGCTGAAGACCCCTTCGGATCGGCGGGCGCTGCCCGGTCTGCGGAACCTCGTCACCGGGGTCAGCAATGACCGCAAGCAGGTGATTGAACCTCCCGACTGGGTCGCCTATGCCCTCATGTCGGTGGGTTCCGTGATGACGCTCTACACGGTGGCCCTGCCCGGCGCAAAGGGTGCCCGCAAAGCGACGAAGAAAAAAGACGATTGATCCCGATGTGGCCCGGTCTGCGTCCGAGGTGGCACGGTCTGGGTCGGACGGAAGGTCCCGGTCCAGTCCGCTGACCTCTCGAGGATGTCTGTCCAGCCCTGCCTGGTCGATTCGTCCTTTCCAATGCGGCCGAGTCGATCAGCACGTCCCTGCGCCAATTCAATATCGTATCCATGCGGAACTTGGGGCGGCTGCCAACCGTCTGCGGCTGACCCATCCGGGGCATTGCCCCAAGCCTGTCGGTCCTTGCAGAAATCTCCCCCGCGGACCGTGTCACGCCTCTCCGGGTGGCCCCGTACTCGTGTCACGCCTCTCCGGGTGGCCCCGTACCCCCGTACTCCGCGTATTCCTAAAAACGAATGTTCCAAAAACAACTTCTTTTCTTGCAATCCTGAAACAGATTGATATCTTTTCATGAGGGCAAATGGCGTTGCCTGGCGGCTGTCTGCAGGGATGGCGCAGGTCCTGTGGGTGGCGAGACTCCTGTCGTCCCGTTCCAGGCTCGACTCTAAGGCGGTTGTCAACAAAGCGGGACGGAGCAGAACAGAAGCGGCAGAGACGAGTTGGGCCTGTCTCATCCGCTCCGTTTTGCGTTTCCGATCAGACTGGCTGGAATGCCGTCTCCGCAGTCTAGACCGAC
>CAIOTJ010000145.1 GCA_903861195.1 uncultured Planctomycetaceae bacterium
GATGATCGCCTGGCTGCTGCCCCTGTGCGGGTTCGCGATTGAAATCTTTGCCGGCTTCTGGGGAACCCGGAAGAGCAAGACGGCCGCGTACATCGCTGTGGGGTGCATCGGAACGGCGTTTGTGTGCAGTCTTTCGGCGCTGCTGATCTGGGGGTTCTCGACCGAATGGGCGGCCGTCAAGGCGGTGGCAGTTCACCATGCCACCGCGCCTGCGGACTCCATTCACGGTGACCACGCCGGTGAGCATCACGAGGCTGCCCATACTGAGGGTGAGCATGCTGAAGGCGATCACTCTGCCACAACCGCAGTCGGTCCGGCGGCGGCCGCGGCGATGGGTCCGTTCACCAACACCATCTACACGCTGGCCAATTTCGGTTCACTCCGCGTGGCCATCGATTATTACATCGACAGTCTGACCTTGGTGATGTTCACCATGGTGACCTTCATCGCCACCTGCATCCATCTGTTCGCGATGGGGTACATGAGCGATGAGCTGACCGAGAATTACGAGGATCATCAGGTCCATACCAGCCACGGGCATTTCCATCGTCCCGGGCGGTTCTACCGGTTCTTCGCCTTTCTGTCATTGTTCTGCTTCTCGATGCTGGGGCTGGTCCTGGCCGGGAACGTGTTTATGGTGTTCGTCTTCTGGGAACTGGTGGGGGTCTGCTCGTACTTCCTGATCGGCTTCTACGTCGAGCGGAAATCGGCGTCGACGGCCGCCAACAAGGCCTTCATCATGAACCGGGTGGGGGACTTTGGGTTCCTGATCGGGTTGATGATCCTGTGGACGCACTTTGGCACCTTCCAGTTCCACAGCCGTTATGAGGGGGCCAACAACACGAATCCGACCCCCGGCCTGTTCCAGATGCTGCGGGACGATCATGGGCACATGCACGTCAACGAGTCGGGCGACAAGGTACTGCTGACTTCGGGACTCCCCGAAGAGAGTGCCGACGGCCCCCACGAAGCCCGAACCATTCCCTACTACCTGCTGGTCGCGGCCGGGCTGGGAATTTTCGCCGGCTGTATCGGCAAAAGCGCGCAATTCCCGTTGCAGACCTGGTTGCCCGACGCCATGGAAGGACCGACGCCGGTCTCCGCCCTGGTGCACTCGGCCACCATGGTCGCGGCCGGGGTGTATCTCGCGGGGCGGTTCTATCCGATGTTCACCCCCGAGGTGCTGCTGACGATTGCCTACATCGGCTGTATCACGGCCTTCCTTGCGGCAACGATTGCCGTGGTGGTGACAGACATCAAGCGGGTGTTGGCCTACTCGACGATCAGCCAGCTCGGTTACATGATGCTGGGATTGGGTGTCGGGGGTTGGGCGGCCGGGTTGTTCCACCTGGTGACTCACGCCTTCTTCAAATCGCTGATGTTTCTGGCGTCGGGAAGCGTGATTCACGGCTGCCACCACGAGCAGGAAATGCCCCGCATGGGTGGTTTGCGGAAGAAGATGCCCATCACCGCCTACACAATGCTGGTGGGGGTGATTGCCATCGCTGGCCTGGCGATTCCCGGAGTCATCGCTTTCTCGGGATACCACTCGAAGGATGCGGTGGTGGCCACTGCGTTGACGTTCACCGAGTTGAATCCGTCGCACCTCTTGCTGTTTTACCTCCCACTGTTGGGAGCGGGAGTGACCGCGTTTTACATGTTCCGTCTGTGGTTCTATACCTTCGCAGGTGAACCCCGCGACCATCATGTGTACGAGCACGCCCATGAATCTCCGTGGATCATGACTGTGCCACTGTTGGTGCTCTCGGTTCTGGCGGCCTTCTGTGCAGTGGGCGGCGAGCATGGCCCGCTGTTTGGTTTGTTGTCGGCCAGCGAGCCATCCACGCTGCCGCACGAGCTGGTTGCAACGGCCCCCTCGGGACTGACGCTGCCGACACACGAGGCGATCCATCAGCGGCATGCCCGGGCGGGACTGTACGCCCTGGTGATCGCCAGCCTGGGGACGTTCCTCGCGTATGTCTTCTACGGGGCCCGCTGGGTGAATCCGGCCGATGTGAAGCGTCAGTTCACCGGACTGCACACCTTCCTGACGGAAAAGTGGTGGTTCGATGAGTTGTACGACACGCTGTTCGTCAAGCCGGTGCACGTCGTGGGTCGGTTCGTCGCGGGATTTGACCGGTTGGTTCTCGATGGAATCCTCCATGGTTTGTCGCGGTTGGCGGTGGCGGTTGCCCATTGGGACCGGCTCTTCGACGAGCAGATTGTCGACGGACTGGTCAATTGGACGGCCAAGACGACGTACGCGGGCGGGATGGGCCTCAAGGGATTGCAGACGGGGCAGATCCGGCAGTATGTGATGTTCATCGTGCTGGGTGTGGTGGGGATCTGGGTGTTGGCCCAGGTGTTCGGCTCCTGATCCTCCGGCTGTTTTCCTCTTCACGACACGTTTCTTTCCGCGGCTCTTCGCTCAGGAACACGTTTTAAACTCCCATGACCCCCGATCCAGTCTTCCTGCTGAGCGCGATCATCTTCCTGCCGGCGATCGGCGCCCTGATCCTGTCGCTCTTCAATCCCAAGTCCGAAGACGGCATGCGTTCGTTCGCGAACATCATCGCCGGGGCCACCTTCGTGCTGACTCTGCTGGCCTGGTTTGGCTTCGATCCGGCGAAGGCCGAGATGCAGATGTCGGTCTCGGTTCCATGGATCAAGTCGTGGAACATCAACTATCAGCTCGGGGCCGACGGCATCAGCATGCCGCTGGTGCTGCTGACCAGTCTGATCAGTTGGCTGGCCCTGGCCGCCTCGACCAGCATCAAAAAGCACATCAAGGGCTACCTGATTCTTTTCCTGTTGCTCGAAACCGGAATGCTGGGGGTTTTTCTCTCCCTCGACTTCTTCCTGTTCTACATCTTCTGGGAAGTGATGCTGCTGCCGATGTACTTCCTGATCGGCATCTGGGGGGGTGAGCGGCGCGAATATGCGGCCATCAAGTTCTTCCTGTACACCCTGGTGGGTAGCGTGCTGATGCTGATCGCCATGCTGATGCTGTACTTCGATGGCGGCCGGACGTTTGACATTCTGCGGCTGCAGGAAATTGGCCAGGGCCGCATTGACGGTTTGAGCTACACCCAGTTCGTGCAGATCACCGCCTTCATCCTGCTGTTCATCGGGTTTGCGATCAAGGTACCGGTCTTCCCGTTCCACACCTGGTTGCCTGACGCCCACGTGCAGGCCCCGACGCCGATCTCCATGATCCTGGCGGGTGTGCTGCTGAAGATGGGGGGCTACGGCATCATGCGAATTGCGTTCCCGATCTGCCCGGTGGGGGCCTACTATGCCGCCCATGTCCTGGTGGTTCTGGCGGTGACCAGCATCATCTACGGGGCGTTCGCCGCACTGGCCCAGACCGACTTCAAACGGCTTGTGGCCTACAGCTCGGTGAGCCACATGGGCTACGTGTTGCTGGGGATCGCCGTCTGGAAACTGACCGATGGTGCGGCAGGTGAGGAGTCGAAGCAGTATTGGAACATGGGGATGCAGGCCGCCATGTTCCAGATGCTGGCTCACGGCATTTCGTCACCAGGCATGTTCTTCATGGTGGGGGTCATCTACGATCGGGTGCACCACCGTGACCTGAACAAGTTTGGCGGACTGATGGGGCTGATGCCTCTCTACGGCGGGCTGGCGGTGGGACTGTTCTTCGCAGGTCTGGGTTTGCCCGGAATGTGCGGATTTATCGGAGAGGTCTTCTCGGTCCTCAGTTCGTGGAATTTCAGCAAGGTGTACGCGATTATCGCGGCATCGGGGGTCATCCTCACGGCGGGATACATCCTGTGGGCGGTCCAGCGGGTCTTCCTGGGAGCCGAGTACAAGGGACCGCATCCTGAGGCGATTACTCCACTGACCTGGAATGAGGCGCTGATCGGCTCGGTGCTGCTGGCACTCTGCATTATCATGGGGGTTTTCCCCAATCTGGTGTTCCACCAGATGCAGGCCTCGGTGAGCCTGCTGGTCGACAACCTCTACTCGGCAAAGTCGCTGGGAACATCGGCCCTCACGACACTGCTCAGTCGCTAAACCCCAACGATCCCCCGGCTGACAGCCTTCATCTCGCATCCCTTCGATCGGCTCCGCGTGGCGGCCCGAACAGACGGCAATGACACTCACCCAACTGCTGAACAATCTGACGGCCGACACGCTGGGCTCCCTCCAGCCGTTCGCTCCGGAGCTGTGCGTCGTCGGCACGATCCTGGTGCTGTTGTTCGTCCGCCTGTTTGACTGCGACCGATGGCTTCCCGGGTCGCTTGTGGCGATGGTGGGCACGGTGTTGGCTCTCGGATTCTCGGTGTATCAGTTCCGCCAGTTTGGCAATGGCACCCTTGAGCCGCAGACCCTGTTTACCGGGCTGTTGATCTTCGACCCCTTTACGGTCTTCTTCCGAATTTTCCTGCTGCTGTTCCTCGCTTTCGTGGTCTATTTGACCATCATCACGGGAATTCCGGATTCCGAAGATGCTCCCGACTTTTACACGCTGATTCTCGGGTCCACCCTGGGCATGCTGTTGATGGTCTCGGCCAACCACCTGTTGATGGTGTTCCTGGCGATCGAGATGACCTCTGTGCCAAGTTATGCGATGGTGGGCTTTCTCAAGGGACGGAGGGCGGCCAGTGAGGCGGCGCTCAAATATGTGGTGTATGGTGCCGGTGCCGCTGGTGTGATGCTCTTCGGCATCAGCCTGCTGGCGGGACTGTTGGGAACAGCGAGTTTTCCCGAACTGGCCCCCGCCCTGATGGAAGTTCAGCGCGAGGGATTCTCGCTGGCCAACCCCACGGTCAGAACATTGGCGCTGGGAGTGTTGATGGTGTTGGCCGGGATCGGTTTCAAACTGTCGCTGTTCCCGTTCCATTTCTGGGCCCCGGACGTGTTTGAAGGGGCCTCAGCCGAGGTGGGTGGGTTTCTGTCGGTCGCGAGCAAGGGGGCGGCCTTTGCACTGCTGATCCGCTTCCTGTTGGCGCTCGCAGGCGGACCAGGTGCTGTCGCCGGCGGGGCCCAGTCGCTGACCATGCAGATGGGTATTGGACTGGCGTTGATCGCCGTGGTGACCACCACCTTCGGCAACCTGGCGGCATACGGACAGACCAACGTCAAACGGATGCTGGCGTATTCGACCATCGCCCATGCCGGCTACATGCTGATGGCGGTGGGAGCCTTTGCACTGATGCTGAACGCCCCTCTGACCGAGACCTTCACTTTAACGGCCCGGTCGGAAGCGGCAGCCCAGTGTGTGCAGGGTCTGCTGTACTACCTCGTGGTGTATTTCTTCATGAATCTGGGGGTCTTCGCGATCGTCGCCTTTGTGAGGAATGCCAAGTTCAGCGAAAACCTGGGGGATTTTTCCGGGCTGGTGCGGCAGTCGCCCGTGTTGGCCATTTGCCTGCTGGTCTGTGTGTTCAGCCTGATCGGTCTGCCCCCCTTCGGTGGGTTCTTCGGGAAGTTCATGGTGTTTTTCTCGGTGCTGGCAGCGTCCAAAGTTCACTGGGTGATGTGGGTCGTGCTGGTCATGGGCTTGTTCAACACGGTGCTCAGCCTGTTCTATTACCTGAGGCTACTGAAGCATGCCTTCATCGACGAGCCAGCCGCTGACTCCCGCCCCGTGCGGGCCGAGTTGACGTCGGACAGCGGCTGCTACGCCCTGTTGGTCAGTCTGCCGGTGATCCTGCTGGGTGTGGCGGTGGAACCCATCAGCCGGGTTGCGGAGGATGTGGCCCGCTGGCTGTTGCAGGCCTGATGGCATGGTGCCGGGCCACCCCCGGAAACAGTCCGGCATCTGTTTTCTTCTCGTCGTCGTGGTGAGTGAGGTTTCCAAGTGAGCAGTCACACGATTCTGAACACCGCCTTGATCGAGGTGTATCGCAGCCTGCTGCAGTATGCGGGCGAATCGTGGCCCTGGGCCTCGGCTGGTTCGGAAGAGACCGAAACCGCGGTGCGGAAGATGGCTCAGGAAGAACGAGAAGTCGTCTCCCGGATCTTCCAGCATCTTGATGCCCAGGGTGTGCCGGTGGACCTGGGGGTCTATCCAGACAATTCGGCTCTGCACTACGTCTCTCTCCCGTTTTTTCTCCAGCGTATGGTGAGCGAGCACGCCGACCTCGACAAGTCGCTGCGGTACTATCGCGGACAGGTTGGACAGGACCCGAACGCCAGCCGGCTTCTGGATGAGGCGGTGGGTGTGGTTGAGCGAAACCTGGCTACAATCCGGCAACTGGCGGCTCCCGCCGGTGCCGCGGCCTGAGGGCCGCAGGACGTTTCATGCGGCTGGTCGACACGCACGCCCACCTCGACGAGGAGTCTTTCGACGCCGACCGTCCCGAGGTTCTGCACCGCGCCTCCCAACAGGGTGTGCTCGCGGTCATTACCCTCGGGACGCTGCTGTCCACCAGCCGGCGGGGGGTGGAACTCTCCCACCGGCATCCCGAATTGCATGCCGCCGTGGGTGTGCATCCCAACTACGTGACCCAAGCGTCCGACACCGATTGGGAGGCGATCGTCCAGCTCGCCGGAGATTCCCGGGTGGTGGGGATTGGTGAGACAGGTCTCGACCTGTACTGGAAGACCGTTCCGCTGGAACTGCAAAGGGCGTGGTTTCGCCGGCATCTCGAACTGTCGCGCGACTCGGGCAAACCGGTCTGCATTCACTGCCGGGATGCCGAGGGCCCCGTATTGGAAGAGCTGCGGACGGCCTCACAGCGGGGTCTGCTGCGGGGGGTAATGCATTCATTCGCCGGTTCGCTGGAGACGGCTCAGGAGTGTGTGGCGCTCGGTTTGCATGTTTCGTTCTCTGGAATTCTGACCTACAAGAAATCGGCCGCGCTGCGTGAGGTGGCCCGTCAACTTCCCGGCGATCGCTTGCTGGTTGAGACCGACGCCCCCTACCTGTCTCCCCAGACCGTCCGTGGCAAGCGGAATGAACCCGCCCATGTCCGGATGACGGCCGAAACCCTCGCGGAGGTCCGCGGTCTGGATCCTGAAGAGCTGGGGGAATTGACCACGGCCAATGCCTGTCGGCTGTTTGGTCTCAGACTCTCCTGATGTCGGAGGCCTGATGAACCCTCTGCAACTGGCGTGGTGGCGGCAGGCCTTCGCGATTCCCGCCCCTCCGCCCTGGGAAAGCGAATCCGTCGAGGCACAGCGTCTGGACTGGCTGGCGCGCCAGGCTGTCGAACGGGGGCTGGCGGTGCCCACTGTCATGCTGCTGGAATCGGCCCGCCCGCTCCAGGGGGGAGCCTCGCGGCTCAGTCCGTTTTTCGAACCTCTCTGGACGACATTCGCCGGAGACTCCGCCGAGACGGGCAGCAGCGATTGGGTGCGTCTGCTGGAACATCCCGCAGCCGTCGATTGGCTGATTCGCCGGATCGAAGAGCTTGGAACTCCGCTCACAAGCACATCGGCCGCTTCGGTCTCGAACCAGCAGACAGTCGCCCCCCCGATTTGAAGCCGGGTCCGCTCCCGTCAACACCTCTGTTCTCCCGCACAACGAGGCTAGCCCGTGATCGAGTTGGTGGCAACCGGGGTGGTCTATGCCAATCCGCGCCCGCATCTGAGATCCCGGCACGCCTGGCATCCATCGGTCGTGGCGACATCTGAACGCCAGTGGTTCGTTTCATTCGATCTGGGCGAGGCGGTCGAGGCGTTCGACTATGCGACCTGGTGGTCGTCCACGGAGGATTCCGGCGAGGGCTGGTCTGAGCCTCGGCGCCTGCTGGTGGATCCTTGGCTCGACGGCCATATGGAAGCCCCGGCGGCGTCCATTCCCTGCACCCATTCCGTCCGGGTTGGACGGATGCCGGATGGAGAATGGGTGGGAATGGGGGCCAGATGGCACCGGGCGCATCCCGATGAGGGTTTGGTCAACCGGGCGAATCTGGGATACACCACGATGGATGTGTTCCTCACCCGCCGCGGTGCTCTCACCAGCGACTGGAGTGCGCCTGTCGCGCTTGATCCGCCCCTGGTGGGCCCCGGTTTCGAACTCTGCCACAGGGTGCTCGACTGCGGTGACGGCCGCTGGCTTTGGCCCACGTCGACCTGGCGCGGCTGGGATGGAAAATGCCCGGGAGGAATGCGGGCGGTCGCCTGGGTCTCGCACGACCGCGGAAGAACATGGCCCGAGTTTGTCACCATCGCCGACGAATCGCCGCACCAGACGATTCTGTGGGAGGTCGGTGTCGACCAGCGGCCGGAGGGTGGACTGCTGGCGACCCTGTGGCGGTTCCATGAGCCCACGGGGCGCAGTCTCGCCTCGGGGTACTGCCTGGCCGACCGACAGGGCCGTTTTGGCCCGTTGCGAGAAACTGGTCTGCAGGGAGAAACCGCCAAAGTGCTCTTCCTGCGGGAGGGACGCGTGCTGTGTGTCTATCGGCGGGTCGACCAGCCGGGCCTGTGGGCCCAACTGGCGGAACTGGAGGGAGACACCTGGCGGAATCTCGACACCGTTCCCGTCTGGCAGGGAGGGGGGAATGCGATGCGAGGCCGGGGACATGCCAGTGACGAACTCAGTTCGCTAAGATGCGGCTATCCCAGCCTGGTGGAAGTGTCGCCGGGCGAGGTGTTGGTGGTGTTTTGGTGTCGTGAGGACTGCCTGCATGTGATTCGCTGGTCGCGACTGCGAATTGCGGGCTGAGTCCGGGGTTGACCCCGTGCTCCGCACCCCACTGGTGTTCGTGCAGCGGTACGTCAGGAATTGTCGATTCCCCCCAACCGCCTGATCAAACCCGATCTCCCCCCTGCCCCAAATTGGTGCGCCATGCGAAAGAGTCTTGTCAAAGCGAAACTGCGTCGTCGTGAGCCCTGCCTGGGGGTGGCGCTGCACCTGACCGATCCCACGGTCTATGAACTGGCGAGCCTGGTGGGGTTCGACTACATCTGGATGGACCTCGAACACCATGCCACCAGCGTGGAGACCGCCTGGAGCCTGATGCGTGCCGCCCGGGTGGGACAGGCCGACATCATGGCCCGCCCCGCCAAGGGGGAATTCATGCGGATGGGGCGGTTGCTCGAGGCGGGGGCCCATGGCATTTTGTATCCCCGCTGTGAATCGGCTGAAGAAGCCCGCGAGGTGGTTCGCTGGAGCAAGTTCGGCCCCCTCGGGACCCGGGGATTTGACGGGGGAAATCCCGATATGCCCTATTGCCGGGCCGACTTCGCCGAGTACATCCAGGAGGCGAACGACGAGACCTGGATCGTGATCCAGATCGAAAGTCCCCAGGCCCTGGAGCGCGTCGACGAAATCGCCGCGGTCGAAGGGGTCGACGTGATCATGCTCGGCCCGGCCGATTTCTCGATCTTGGCTGGCATTCCCGGCCAGTTCCAACACCCGCTGATCGACGAGGCTTTGCGGAAGCTGGCGGCGGCCGCGGATCGTCATGGCAAGGCCTGGGGCACCACGGCCGGCACCCCGGCGCGAGTCAAGGAATTGATCGAACGGGGAGCCCTCTGGACCACGTGCGGCTGCGATTTGATCTGGGTCAAGAACGGACTTGAGCAGGCGCGGCGCGACATGGAATCGCTGGGCGTGCGTTTCGCCCACCCCCGCCTGCCTTGAAGACAGATTTTTCAAATCCATGAAATCTTCACGCTGGCCAACCTTTCCCAAGAAACTGCACATCGTGTACGATAAACAGTGGATTTGTGCGGATTGGACCCAGGAGAACCGCGATCTCGGTTCAACCAAACATGCCAGCGATTTCCCTCCCACACACCGCGGCGCGAGGGCTTCCATGTTGAAACCGATTTTGTTGCAACGCTGCTGCCTGTCTCTGTTCCGATCCGTCTTGTTCGGACTGGCGATACTGGTCGGGCTGACTTCTGTTTCCGCCGGGGAGATTCGCTGGACCGGCAATGCCGCAGTCCGGTATGCCAAGGGGAATGATTACAACACTCTGGTCTCGCTGGGCGATCCGCTGTTCACACTCGGGGCGCCCGGAAGTGTCAGTCTGGCCAGCGGCGGCCTGAACTGGACGCTTGCACTCGTCCAGGACCCGCGGCGCTACATCCAAGTCGCGATCCTGGCCTCCCCCCTGAAGGCCGAGGCTCAGGCACCACAAGCCCCCGGGACGTCCCAGCAAACGCAACGGGTTCAGTTGCAGGCCGACTTCGTCATCACGGGACTGGGGAGCTTGGGAGCCTCCATGACCGCCAGTTCCAATGGCACGGTGATGACCAGTGGCCGATTGACGAACACTGTGGGGGTGATCGACTCGGTTCAGTCGTCGGGGACTCTGTCTTACACCGAGGCGGCCCTGGCGGGAGTCGACCCCAGTGCCTCGCTGTTCTCGGGTCAGCGGACTTGGACATTTCAAGCCAGTGACTCCAGTCCCCCGGTACAGACACGCCCCGACCCCTGGGAGGAAGAGGTGGGTTGGAAGTCGGACGGCACCTATCGGTTGACCATGGAGGTTGACCTGCGGGCTCTGGCCGCGGGCAGTGATTTTCAGGAAGTGGCCACCGCCGCCTGGGGACCGAAATTCATCTACCAACAGGGGTTCCTGACGTTTGTAGACGTTGTTCCTGAACCCTCGACAGCACTGTTGACGGTACTGGCCGTGGGGACGATGGCGGCCCTCCACCTGCGCCGGGCGGCTTGTCGTTGAGCCCCCCTGGACAGCAGGAAATACGACGAAAAACGCCGTTGGTCGAACAGTTCGGCAAAGCCCGGTCGCTGCCAGCTTACCGCAACCGCACCGTGTCCGTTCGGAAGTGTCCGTTCGGAAGTGTCCGTTCGGAAGTGTCCGTTCGGAAGTGTCCGTTCGGAAGTGTCCGTTCGGAAGTGTCCGTTCGGAAGTGTCCGTTCGGAAGTGTCCGCGCTGAAGGCGGTTGGCTGCGGACTGGGTCCCCAGCGACAGCCCAGTCACGGGCGACAATTCCGGACCTCTGAGAACAGGGACGGTACCGAGGCCCTCCAGCCGAGATCCGCTGACTGCTCAGCTCTGTTCCAGCTCTTCCCAGCGTGTGTAGGCCTGTCGCAATTCGGCCTCCAGGTCCTTCAAGCGCTGGCTGGCCTCGGTCAACGCCTGGGGAGGCTGCTGGTAGAAACTTGGCTGGGCCATCTTCTGGTGCCAGTCGGCCTGTTCCCTCTCGAGCAGCTCGATTCGCGCGGGGAGTGCGGCCAGCTCTTTCTGTTCCTTGAAGGTCAGCCGCCGTCCCCGGGATGAGGTGTTTTCCAGCCCGCGGGGAGTCTCGACCGGCTCGTCGCCACGCCGGACGGGGCGATCGTCCGGCGGCACCGTGGCAGCCGACGCCGGCGGCGACTGCCGCAGCCAATCGTCATAGCCCCCCGCGAATTCCCGCACCTGCCCCTGGCCATCCAGTACCAGCGTGCTGGTGACCACATTGTTCAAAAACTCCCGGTCGTGGCTGACCACCAGCAACGTCCCCTGATAGTCGACCAACAGCTGTTCGAGCAGTTCCAACGTTTCCGCGTCGAGATCATTGGTCGGCTCGTCGAGCACCAGTACATTCGCGGGCCGGGTGAACAACCGGGCCAGCAGCAGACGGTTCCGCTCACCCCCCGACAGAAACCGCACCAGGGTCTGAGCCCGTTCCCGCGAGAACAGAAAGTCGCTCAGATAACCCACGATATGGCGGCTTTTGCCATTCACCACAACCGTGTCATTGCCTTCGCCCACGTTGTCGGCGGCGGACCGCGATTCGTCGAGTTGAACCCGCAACTGGTCAAAGTAGGCCACCTGCAAATTGGTTCCCAGCCGCACCGTCCCCGAATCGGGAGATAATTCTCCCAGCAGGGTGCGAATCAACGTGGTCTTGCCGGCTCCGTTGGGTCCCAGAATGCCGATTTTCTCTCCCCGGGAAATCGCGACGCTGACCCCCTCGAGCACCCGGCGTCCGCCCAGGGAGACGTCCACCTTGTCGAGAGCGGCCACCAATGTCCCCGAACGCTGCGCCTCTTGCACCAGCAGCGAAACATTGCCCAGCTTTTGCCGCCGCTGAGCCCGGTCGCGACGCATCTGTTCGAGGGCCCGCACACGTCCTTCGTTGCGGGTCCGCCGCGCCTTGACGCCCGTCCGGATCCAGATCTCCTCCTGCGCGAGTTTTTTGTCGAACAACTCCGACTGACGCGCCTCCGCTTCGAGAGCCTGTTCGCGCCGTGCCAGGAACGTGCGGTAATCGCAGGTCCAATCGAACAACCGTCCCCGTTCGACCTCGATGATCCGCGTCGCCAAACGCTGCAGGAACATGCGATCGTGCGTCACGAAGACCAGCGTGACCCCTTCCCGCAGCAAAAAATCTTCGAGCCAGGCGATCGAACCCAGGTCGAGATGGTTGGTGGGCTCGTCCAGCAGCAGCACCGCCGGCCCCCCCACCAACGCGCGGGCCAGCAGCACCCGGCGTTTCCGCCCGGCCGACAGGGTGTCGAACAAGGCGTCGGGATCCAGCGACATCCGCGAGAGAATCTGCCGCACCTGGTCTTCCAGACGCCACCCTTCGTGTGCGGCCAACTCGGACTGCAGGCGTTCGAGTTCTGCCCCGCCCGCTCCGGCCGCGCCCCGTTGACGCTCATGCACCTCGGCCAGCAGTGTCCCCGGCTCTCCCAGCCCCTGGGCCACCTCGGCAAACACGCTGCGCCCCCGCCCGGCAGGCACCTCCTGTTCGAGCCGCGCGATGCGGGTTCCATTTTCCACCGCCAGCACCCCGTCGTCCGGGGCCAAGTCGCCCGCCAACAACTTCAGCAGGGTCGACTTGCCAGCACCATTCCTTCCCAGCAGTCCGATCCGCTCTCCCAGATCAATCTGGAAGGAAATTCGGTCCAGCAGGTTCTCTCCGCCAAACGTGAAGCACAGTTCCCGCACATCAATCAACGCCATCCGGTTCTCCTGAAGAACTGCGATGATACGAATCTCGCCGGGCGGGGACGAGCGACCCCCGGCCGGTCCCTGTTCTGGCCGGGAGGCAGTGGTCTGCTTGAATCGCTCAAAATTCCCGGTCACAATGCAGCGGCTGCGCTGCGGTACCGCCCCTCACCATCGCCCGTCGGCCACCTCATCCAGATCGTCACCTGCGGCCTCAGGTTTTCCGGAAGGAATCGGACCATTGGACATTGACCATTCGGTGTATTTTTATACCTATAGTACCATTGCCCAAACTCTCGCCGGGGCGTTTGGCTTCCTGGTGGCGGCCGTGGTCTTCCGTCTGCAGGCCATCAGCAGCCGGGTCGATCTCTTCGCCGAACAGGTGCTGAAAGGGAGCCCGACCGAACCGTCCAAATTGCGGGAGATCCATGTGACGGGAGACTGGAATCGGCTGATCAGCCTGCATGCGGGAGACAATCAGCTCAACCCGCGCCTGTCACGCGAGCAGAATGAACTCATGGATCTGCAATTTCAGCAACTGCGGCATGGCGTGCTGCTGCTGTCGCGCCTCAAGGCGGCCCTGTTCACCTCGCTCTACATCACTGGCCCGGTGATTCTGTTCGCCATCGCCGCGATGCCCATCTCCTACTTCTGTCTCGATCCCGAGAACCCACTGGCTCTGGCGATGCTCACCGCCTGCATTCTGGCGGCCGCCTATTGCCTGTGGAACTATTTCCGCCTCATGCTGCACGCCTTTATCAACTGAACGCAGCGGACTCCGCGCTCCACTCGGGGGGATCCCCCCGGCGGGAACTTCCCAACGCGCTCCCGGCACAGCAGACTCAGGACTTCTCTTCCGAAATCGGCGGGGCCGGACTCTGGTTTGAGGTTTGTTCGATCGCCTGGGCCAAGTCACCGCGCGAGGTGAGGTAGTATCCCCCTCCCAGGGCGGCAATTCCCAGGTTGACCAGGCGGAACGCCAGGGCCGCCAGAAACCCCGCCGCTCCCGCATCGGCCTCGGTCACGCGCTCGGGACGCACCCGTTCATAAAACCACTGCACGGCCCCTTCGAGTGCGCCCATTCCAGCGGGGACCGGCACAAATGCCCCGAACAACTCGGCGGTCGGCAGAAAGAAAAAATGCGTCACCAGATCGGGGGTCCAGGCCTGTTTCATCCAGAGCGCACACAGCCAGAAACCCGAAATCAGTCCCGCATGCGCGATCAGGCTCAACAGCACCGCCTGCCACACCGCCCGGGGTTGCGATTGGTACAGGGCAACCCCCTCGATCAACTCACCCGCCAGCCCTCCCACCTTCGGCAGCCGGCGGATCTGCCGCACCCACCCCCATTCGGTCATCCCCGGCCAGAGCATCAGTCCCAGTGAAATCAGTCCCGCCACGCTCCCCCCCCACATGAACCAACCGACCGACTTCAGGTCGGGATGATCCAAAGCCCCCGAAGGAACCAGCGTGGTCAAGGCCCCCACCAGGAACAGCCCCAGCATTCCCAGGATGCGGTCCAGAACCACGGTGGCCACTGCCGTCGTGCGGCGTTGGGGCTGACCGCGGGCCATCAGAATGGCCTTCACGATGTCTCCCCCCACCGCTCCGGGAGCCACGAAATTCGAGACCAGCCCCACAAACCCCAGCCGAATCGCTTGCCTCAGCGGAAATTCAAACCGCTGCGCCCGTACCAGAATCCACCACCGCACAAACGTCAACAGACTGCAGCTCAAAATCACCATGACCGCGAGTCCCAGATAGCCCCATGCCTTGGGCGACTGGGCAATCTGCGACACGGCCTCCCGATGTCAGTAATACAGCCAGGCGAGCACACCCAGTGCCACCACCCATTTCAACCAGCCCCACGACTGTCTCAGCCAAGTCATTCTGTCACGCTCCCCGCCCCGCCAGTTTCAACACAATTCGCCACTCCTCCGACGTGACCGGTTGGATCGACAGCCGGCTGCCCCGCTGCAGCAACAGCATCTTTTCCAACCCCTTCGTCCTGGCCAGGGTGGTCCTTTCGACCGGTTGCGCAAAACGGGTCTCCAGGGCAATATCGACCATGGACCAGATCGGTTTCTCCGGTGTCGATTTGGGATCGGGATGGGCGCTCTCGGGATCCCACGCGGTATGGTCGGGATACCCGGCCCGCACCACGCGGGCCAATCCCACAATCGCCAACGGCTCGGCGTTGCTGTGGTAGAACAACACCCCATCTCCCACCCGCACCTCGTCACGCAGCATGTTGCGGGCCTGGTAATTCCGCACGCCATCCCAAAACGTCGTCTGGCTGGGACACCCGGCGAGATGGTCGATCGAGAACACCTCCGGCTCCGACTTGAACAGCCAGAAGCGACGGTCAGGCTGCGACGGCATGGCACTCATCCCCACGGTCCAAACAACTCTCGCGATCACCCGTACCACAGACCGGCCGCACCACACCGGGAGACCTTTCAGAGCGGCCGCGAGTATCGAGTCTTCACCGCCTCTCCGCAAGCGGCCACCCCGCGGCCGGTGCGGGCCCTTCCCCCCAAGACACCATCCAAAATTCTGCGACGACTTCGCATCGACAGATCTGGATATTACCCTGTGTTGAGTCCGGCTCCCCTCCTTAATTCCCCAGGTGACCCATGTCTGTCGATCGCCGCGAGTTCCTCGCCGCCACCCTGGCCGCCTCACTTCCCGCGTTTGGCTTCGACCTCGGCCGGGCTCATGCCGAAGAAACCCGGGCTGGTTCACTCTCCATCGCCCCCTTTCAATTTGACGCCACCCCTCCCATCGGTCATTCCTGCTGCGGCGGTTGGATCCCCAACATCGCGGTGGTCGATGATGCCCAGGAAGCGCTGGGGTTTGTGATCCTGGGGGCGGGACAACCGTTGGTGGTGTGTGCCGTCGACTGGACCGGGCTGCTGAACTCGGCCCATCTCGAATTCCGCAAGGCCCTGGCCGCCGGTGCGGGGACGACTCCCGACCGGGTCGCCGTCCACTGTGTGCACCAGCACAACGCCCCGATGGCCTGCATCGATGCCGAACAACTGGTCGCCGCCCAGGGTGACCTCCCCCACATTCTCGATCTGGCGTTCTTCGAGAAACTCTGTGCCCGCGGGCGTGAGACGGTCGCGGCGGCGGTCGCCACGGCCGTCCCGCTGACCCACATCGCCACCGGCCAGGCCAAGGTCGACCGCATCGCCAGCAACCGCCGGGTCTCCCGGGACGAGCAGGGGCGCATCAAGTCCATGCGCGGCAGCTCGTGCAAAGACCCCGCCCTCATCGCACTCCCCGAGGGAACCATCGATCCCTTCGTCAAAACAGTCGCCTATTACAGTGGTGACCAAAAGGTGGTCGCGTGCCACTACTACGCCACCCACCCCATGAGCTACTACGGCGATGGCCGGGCCACCAGCGACTTCGCCGGCCTGGCCCGCAAGCAGCGGCAGGCCGACGAACCAGGCTGCCGACATGTGTACTTCACCGGCTGCTCGGGGAACATCTCGGCCGGGAAGTACAACGACGGTTCGAAGGAAGTCCGCCCCGTGCTGACCCAGCGGCTGTACCAAGGGATCGTGGCCTCCGAGAAAGACCTGCAGCCCCGCCCCCTGACCCAGGTAACCTGGCGCACCCGGGAACTGCTCCCCGTCGCCCGCAAAATGTTCGACGCCAGCCAGATCGAAAAAGCACTGGCCGACAAGTCTCAACCGGTGGTCAATCGCAATCGCCCCGCCTACACGCTGGCCTGGATTCGCCGGGTCGAGGCACAGCGGCCGATCCTGCTTTCGTCACTGCTGCTCAATGACGATGCGGCCCTGCTGCATCTGCCGGCCGAATGCTTCATCGAATACCAACTGCGGGCCCAGACCCTCGCCCCGGGTCGGTTTGTCGCCACGGCCGCCTATGGCGACGGCGGCCCCTGGTACATTCCGGTCAAAGAAGAGTACCCCAACGGCGGCTATGAAGTGAGCGTCGCCTTCTGTGAACCCGAAGTCGACGACCTGCTGACCACCGCCATGCAGGGCCTGCTGGCGGGCTGATCACCCGACCCAATGGCCGCCCTGGCGACGGTCCGCAGCCAACCAGGTCTTGTTTCCCCCCTTTGGTCTCGTCTTATGCGCTCCTGGCTTCAGACTCTCCGACGGACCGACCTGGCTCTGGTTCTCACCGGTGCGGCCCTGGCGCTCACCTGGTGGGGAGCGATTGGTTCCTCCCGACAGCGGCCCGCGCTCCCCACGGCCCAGGTGGTCGACTACGGACATTTCCAACCCGATCGACGATTCCCGGAAAAGCCCCCCCGCATGGGGGCGCCGGTGATCGCGCCCGCCGCCAGTGATGTCGCCGGAGACGAACTGGTGCTGGGTGTGGAAATCGGACTGGCCTCCCGCGCGTACCCGCTCAACATGCTCAGCGGCCCCGATCACGAGTGCCTCAATGACGAACTGGGGGGTGAGGCGATTGCCGTCACCTGGTGCGACTTCTGTCACGATGGCATCGTCTATTCCCGCGATCTCGACGGCCAACGGCTCACCCTCGTGGTCTCAGGATTTCTGTGGGAGTACAGCATGGTGCTGATCGACGCCGAGACCCGCTCTTTGTGGACCCAGGTGGCGGGCCGGGCGTTGCGGGGCCCGCTGACCGGAAAAAGCCTGAACCGCCTGCCCGCCACCATCACCACCTGGGCCAACTGGAGAGCCCTGCATCCCACCACCGACGTCATCAACCTGCCCCGCGAACGCGAACTGTTTCGTCGCGACTACCAGCACCAGCGGGAACGGTTTGTCATTGGTTTCGAACACCAGGGAGCCGCCGCCCACGCCCGCTTCGACCGGTTGGCGAGTGGTCGGGTGGTCAATTTCGAGGTCGCCGATTTCCCCCTGGTGACGACGTATGACGATGACGCCACCGCCGCCCGGGTCTTCCACAGGGTCATCCGCGACCGCGTGCTCTCGTTCGCACCGGCCGCCCAGGGGACGATGTTCGATCGCGAAACCAACAGCACCTGGAATGCCGCCACCGGACTGTGTACCGCCGGTCCGCTGGTCGGCTCGCGGCTCGCCCAACAGCCCGCGATTGTGGCCTATACCCAGGTCTGGAAGGCCTTCTTTCCCCAGAGCCGCGATTTCAGCCCCTGATCTGACAGCGTTTGTTCCCTGTCGTCCATTCTCTGCCGCTCGCCCGCTGCCTGGTGAAGTCATGACACTCCGCTCCGCCTGCTCGCTCCTGTGGCTGTTGGCCGCCTGCTTCGCCCCCCCGGCACTGCACGCCGCCGATTGGAGCCACGACCAGATCCCGCACCTGCCCGCCGGAGAGTTGCCTGTCCAACTCTTCAATGGGCACGATCTCTCGGGCTGGACGGGACAGACCGCCAAATACTTCTCGGTCGAACAGGGGGAAATCGTCGGGCGCAACGGGGGCGAGAACGCCCCCGCCGCCAGCACCTACCTTGTCACCACCCGCAAGTACCGTAACTTCCGGCTGCTGTTCGAAAGCCGGCTGGTCACCAGCGAAATGCACTCCGGCATTGCCCTCTGGGGGCGGAACGTCGAAAAGGGGGGAGATCCCTGGAGCTACCAGGGGCACCTCGTGATGTATCCCTCCGGCTATGGCTACTACGACCTGTTCCGCCGCAACAGCATCTTCCAGGACACCCTCGGGGTGGCCAAACGAGTCGGACGCCAGCACGACTGGAACCAGATGGAGATCCTGGCGGTGGGACGCCGCATCCGCCATGTCATCAATGGCACCCTCGTGGCCGATTGGAGCGATCCCCAACCCGAGCTGTGCGGCGAGGGGCCCATCGGCCTGCAGCTCCACTCGAACACCGTGCCGCAGGAAGTGCGCTGGCGGGGCCTGATCCTCACCGAGAATCCCCGCGATGAACTGATCACCGCGACCCACCGCGATGCCGGTCTCGTCAAGCAGGGAAACCCCGCCGAGTCGGGCCTCGACGCCGCGGCTCTCGCGAAGATCAACGACCGGATGCAGCGTTACATCACCGAGAAACAGGTGGCCGGGGTCGTCACGCTGGTGGGGCGCCGCGGGCGTGTTGTCCACCACAGCGCGGTCGGGCAGGCCGACATCGCCGCGAACCGCGCGATGGACCCGGACAGTCTTTTCGCCATCGCCTCGATGACCAAGCCCATCACGGCCGCCGCGGTGCTCATGCTGCAGGACGAAGGGAAACTCCGCCTCGATGACCCGGTCTCGAAGTACATTCCCGCCTTCGCCCAGACCTCACTGGCCGAGGGGAAGAAACCCGGGCGTGAAATCCGCATTCGCGACTGCCTGACCCACACCAATGGCCTCGTGAGTGATCAGCGCAACGTCGGCACCCTGGCCAACACGGTCGATCTGCTGGCGAAGTCGACGCTGGCCTTCGAGCCGGGCACCCGCTGGCAATACGGCCCCGGCCTCAGTGTGGCCGGCCGCGTGGTCGAAGTCGTCTCGGGCAAGCCGTTCGACACCTTCCTGGCCGAGCGCATCTTCCAGCCACTCAAGATGACCGAGACCTCGTTCCGCCCCAGTCCCGGGCAACTGGCCCGGGTCGCCCGACTGTATCAGCCCACCGCCGACAAGCGGGACCTCGAACATGGCCATCACTGGCTGTTCGACGTGACCGCTGAGACCACCCCCAATCCCTCGGGAGGGCTCTACTCCACCGCCCAGGATCTGGCCCGGTTCTACCAATTGATGCTCAATCACGGTGCGCTCGACGGCGTGCGGTTGCTCTCTCCGCAGGCGGTCCGCGAGATGACGCTGATCCAAACCGGTGACCTGGAGACCGGCTTCACCCCCGGCAATGGCTGGGGTCTGGGTTTCTGCGTGGTGCGGCATCCGCAGGGAGCGACGGCGGCCTTGTCTGGCGGAACCTTTGGACATGGCGGAGCCTTCGGCACCCAGGGCTGGATCGATCCCCAGCGCGACATGTTCTTCATCCTGCTGATCGCCCGACAAAACTTCGGAAATGGCGACGGGGCCGATCTTCGCAGTGAACTGCAGCGGTTGGCTGTTGAGGCCATTCGCGACTGACCACACGGTCCCCTGTCCTGCACGAGCCCTCTCAACATTCGCTCTCAAGCCCCTGAATCGGGAGACACCTTGATCAACCAATCCTCGCGCCGTACGTTCCTGCAATCGGCCCTGACCGCCGCCGTGGTGGGCGGGACCAGCCTGGCGGGTCGCCCCACACCGGCCGCCGGTCCGGTCCAGCGGAACGGCAAACCGCACCTCAAGCTCAGTCTGGCCGCCTACTCCTACCGCGACTACCTGACGGGGAAACCAAAACCCCGCATGACGCTCGACCAGTTCATCGAGTTGTGTGCCGACCTGGGGCTCGATGGCACCGAGTTGACCAGTTACTACTTTCCCGAGAATTTCGACCAGCCGTACCTGGTGAGTCTCAAACACAAGACGTTCCGGCTGGGGCTCGACATCTCGGGAACCGCGATCGCGAACGACTTCTGCCTGCCGCCGGGCGAGGCGCGGGAGAAGTCCCTGGCGCACACGCGGCTCTGGATCGACCATGCCGCGACGATGGGGGCCCCCGTCATCCGCATCTTCGCCGGAACCGTCCCCCAGGGAGATTCTGATCAGGCGGCCATCGAGCGGTGCGCGGCGGGCATCAACGAGTCGCTGAAGTACGCCGCCCAGAAGGGGGTCTGCCTGGCGCTCGAGAACCACGGCGGCATCACCACCCGTCCCGAGCAGATGCTCGAGATCATCCGGCGGGTCGATGAATCCCCCTGGTTCGGCGTAAACTTTGACGGGGGGAATTTCCGCTCGGCCGATCCCTACGCCGACCTCGCCCGGATCGCCCCGTACGCCATCAACGTCCAGATCAAAGCCGACATCTTCCGGGGAGACAAACGCGAAGACACCGATTTCGCGAAGGTCATCGGCATTCTCAAAGACGCGGGCTACCGGGGTTACGTCGTGCTCGAATACGAGTCGGCCGAAGATCCGAAGACGGGTGTCCCCCGTCATGTCGAGACGCTCCGCCGGCTGATCCGGAGCTGACGCCAACTCTGGTCGGCAACCGTCACACACCCGGACCGAGGCCTTCCGATCCACTCCGGGAATCTGGCGGGAAGATTCCGGGCAATCTCACCCGGAAATCCCCACTGCCCCGGCTCTGCCTGGGACCTGGCACCCGCTGGCCCCGGTCAGGTCCGTCGACAGCAGTTCGTCCGAGGGGCGCTCATACACGCGCCGCCCAAACCGGAAAAACAGGGCGGGGGTGACCACCTGGTCGAGAATGGTTGAGGTCAGCATTCCTCCAAACACCACCAGGGCGAGGGGATAGAGAATCTCTTTGCCGGTCTGCCCCGCGCCAAACAACAACGGCAGCAGTCCGATGAAGCTGGTCATGGCGGTCATCAACACCGGGGCCAGCCGTTCCAGGCTGCCACGAATAATCATCGCCTCACAAAACGTTTCCCCCTCGTGCTGCATGAGGTGGATGTAATGGGAAATCATCAGAATGCCATTGCGGCTCACCACGCCGATCAGGGTGATGAAGCCCACCCAGTGCGCCACGGAGAGGCTGGTCGCCCCCGCCCAGATGCGGGGCCATTCCCACCACGACGCCTCCGCCAGCGCCGACCACTCGGGCCGGTTCACCACCAGCAACGTCACCACCGACCCGAACGCCGCCAGCGGAATGTTGACCAGCACCTGCAGCGCCCCCCGCCACGAGTCCAGCGCCCGGCACAACAGAAAGAAGACCCCCACCACGCTGACCAATCCCAGCAGCCACAGCCGGCGGTTGGCCTCCTGCTGCGCCTGGAATTGCCCCCCAAATTCCAACCGGTAAGTCCCCGGCAGACTCCGCAAAGATTCCTCGACCGGGGCCAGTACCCGCTGGATGTCGGCCACCACCCCCGCGAGATCGCGTTTCTCCACATTGCAGAAGACCACCACCCGCCGCTGGACATTCTCGCGGTTGAGAGTGTTGGGGCCGGTCGTGTCGAGCACCTCCACCACCTGACCCAACGCGACCCGGCGCCCCGAGGGGGTCTCCAGGATGGTCTCGTGAATCGTCTGGGGATCGCTGCGAGATTCCTCATCGAACCACACCACCAACCCGAAGGATCGCTCTTCTTCCAGCACCTGCGACACCACCCGCCCCTTGTACGCCGTCTCCAGCAACTCGGCCACATCCCCCGGCGCCAGCCCATAGCGGGCCGCCTCATCACGGCGGATCTTCAGACGCACCTGCGAGATCTCGACCTGCGGCTCGATCTGCAGATCGACCACGCCGGGAACCGTCTGCATGCGGTCCTGCACGTCGAACGCCGCCATCCGCAGTTCGCGCAGGTCGTCACCAAAGATCTTGACCGCGATCTGGGCCCGAATCCCCGACATCATGTGATCGAGGCGATGCGAGATCGGCTGCCCGATGTTGGCGGCCGCTCCCGGAATGCTCGAGATCCGGTCGCGCACATCGGCAATCACCTCCTCCCGTGTCCGTCCTGTGGACTCGTGCCCCCACAGGTGCAGGATGGGAATCAGCCGCAGCACCGCCGCCCTCCAGCCAGGCCGGGGGTTCGACTGAGCCAGCAGCCGGACATCGATTTCCGACGAGTTGACCCCCTCGGCATGTTCATCCAGTTCGGCGCGTCCCGTGCGGCGGGCGACCGACAGCACTTCGGGAACCTCGAGGATCAGCCGTTCGGCCCGCACGGCAACCCGCTGGCTCTCGGCCAGGCTGGTCCCCGGTTCCAGGCGCAGGCTGATGGTCAGCGTGCCTTCATTGAACGGCGGCAGAAACTCCCCCCCCATCCAGAAGATGCTGGCGCACGAGACGGTCACCAGCAGCGCCACGGTCGCCAGAACCAGTGAGGCATGCCGCAGGGTGCTCCGCAACACCGGCGTCACCAGCCGCTTGAGCCACCGCAACAGCCAGGGATCCGCCCCCTCGTCCAGCAGCCGGGCCTGCCCCAACAACAAGGACCCAAACACCGGGGTGAAAGTCAACGAGACCACCAGGGAACACAACAGCGAGATGATGTAGGCGACCCCCAGGGGGGCGAACATTCGCCCTTCGAGCCCCGCCATCGAGAAGAGCGGAAACATGACGAGGCTGACGATCAGTGTGGCGTAGACAATCGAGTTGCGCACCTCCCGCGACGCGTCGTAGACCACGGCCAGGACCGGGCGCTGCTGATCAGCGGGCAGTTGGCGATTCTCCTTGAGACGCCGGTAGATGTTTTCGATATCGACGATCGAGTCGTCCACCAGATCACCGATCGCGACGGCGATTCCCCCCAGGGTCATCGTGTTGATTGAGATGCCCAGCCAGCGGAATACCAGGATGGTCAACAAGATGGACAGCGGCATCGACGTCAGCGAGCTCAGGCTGATCCGGAAATTCCCCATCAGCACGAACAGCACCACCACCACCCAGAGCGCTCCGTCCCGCACCGCCTCGGTCACATTGTCGACGGCGGCCTCGATGAAGTCGGCCTGCTGGAAGATCTGCCGTTCGATGACCACCCCCTCCGGCAGTTCGGCCTGCAGGGCGTCGAGCGCGGCCTCGATCTGGCGATCGAGCACCAGGGTGTCGGCATGCGGTTGTTTTTGAACGGTCAGAATCACCGCGGGGCCGCCGCTGACTCGATTGCCGCTCTCCGACTCTTCCCCCACGCTCACCGGCGAGTCGGCCGAAACCGGTTTTCCCTCCCCTCGAGGCCGGTCGTTTTCGTCCCCGCTGTCACCGGTCCGTGGAACATTCCCGGAGATCCACTCGTCATCGGTCGCGATTTTCCGCCAGGTGCTCGCATCACCCCGGGCGAGGGGCCCCCCCAGCCGCACGTCAGCCACATCCCGGATCCGCACGGGAATCGGCTCTCGCCAGAGGACCGGTGTCTCGCCAATCTCCTCGAGCGAGAGGGCCTGGCCGCTGATGCGCAGCAGCGACTCCTTGGCCTCGCGAACCATCACTCCTCCGCCGGCCAGCACATTCGCTTTCTGGGCCGCCTCGGTCAGTTCCGCCAGAGTGACCTCCTGGGCGGCGAGCCGCGCCGGCGAGGTCAAGACCTGGTACTGCTTCAAAACGCCCCCCATCACGGTCACCTGCGACACCCCCTCGATCGCCAGCAACCGGTTCCGCAGGGTGAATTCCCCCAGCGTGCGCAGTTCCATGCCGGTCGCCGTCCGTTCGGCCTCTGTGCGGGGAACCCGTGTCGATCGCAATCCCAACAGCATGATCTCCCCCATGATCGACGAGATCGGGGCCAGCACGGGATTGCTGTCGGGGGGGAGCCGCTCGCGGGCCAACTGCAGTTTTTCCGAAACGATCTGCCGGTCACGGAAGATATCGGTTCCCCAGTCGAATTCGACCCAGACAATCGACAGGCCGATCCCCGACGACGAGCGCACGCGCTGGACCCCCGTCGCCCCGTTCAGCAGATATTCCAGCGGACGGGTCACCAGCAGTTCGACCTCCTCCGGCGCGAGCCCCGGAGCCTCGGTCATAATGGTCACGGTGGGGCGGTTCAGGTCGGGAAAGACATCCACCGGCATCTGGCGCAACTGCACCACACCCGCCACCAGCACCAGCAGCGCCCCCAACAACACCAGGGGGCGGTTTCTGAGGGAAAAAGCAATCAGCCCGTTGAGCATCGCACAGTCCTATCGAATCGCCGCGTACGCAGTCTGCAGCTGGGCCACTCCCCCCACGGCCAGCTGATCTCCCGCAGCCACTCCCGCGAGAACCTCGACGAACCGGTCGTCGGCCCGTCCCGTCTGCACCAGCCGCCGCTCGAACGTTCCATCCGGCTTCTGCAGAAACACGAAGCTCCGCGCCCCATCGCGGACCACCGCCGGCAGCGGCACGGCCAGCACGGCGGCCGGGCGGCCGGTGCTCACCGTCACCCGGGCCAGCAGGTTGTGCTGCAGCCGGACCGGCCAGGGGCGGTCGAAGTCGACCCACGCGGGCAGCGACCGGCTGCCCGGCCCCACCACCGGTCCCAGGCGCTCGACCCGCCCCTCGACAACCCGTTGGGGATGGGCCACCAGCCGGATTCGCACCGGCTGCCCAGCCCGGACCCGGGAAGATTCCCGTACCGGAATCGACACCTGCACCCGCGCCTGTGAGACATCGTGAATCTCAAACAACGGCTCGTCCGCCCGCACCATCTGTCCCAGCACACGGTCGAAATCGGCCAGCAGCCCCGCGATCGGAGCCCGCACCGGCAACGACTCCAGCACCTCGCGACGGTCCACAATTCCCGCGATCTGATCACGCGTCAGCCCCAGGGTTCCCAGTTTCTGCCGCAGGTTCGAGACGCTGGTGGCGAGGCGCTCGCCCCGGCTCTGCACTTCCAGCAACATCCGCCGCGGCACCGAGTCGCGGGTCTCGTTCAACCGGCGCCAGGTCTCCTCCCACACCTCCCGATCGAGATGGGCCCGCAGCAGCTCGAGCTGCAGGTCCTGGAACTCCAGACTGTCGATCTCGGCCACCAGCTCCCCGGCGGCGACGGTCTGGCCCCGGTCCACATGAATCACCCGCAGGCTTCCCCCCAGCGGAGACGACGCCAGTGTCCGCTGCTGAGGAGGAATCTCGACCCGCCCCTCGAGAGTCAGGACCGACTCGACCACCTGCGGTCCCACCTCCTCCACCGTCAACCCAATGCTGCGGGCCGTCTGCGGACTGACCCGCAGAATCCCCTGAAAGAACAGTCCCGCCAGCTCATGCCCCCCCTGGGTCACGACCCGGTCTCCCGGAAACAGGTTCCCTCCCACCACCTGGGCCAACCCCCGGAAGACGCCATCGATCACCACCGGCCGTCGTCGGTATTCCGACCCCTGCTTGGTGCGGGCGATTTCGACAAGCAGAAACCGCTCGGCCCCATCGCTGAACACCGCCGTTTCCGGAACCAACAACCCCTCCCGATCCGAATTGGTCTGCAACAGGGCCCGCCCCTTCATCCCAGGCAGCAGGGGTTGGTCCCGACCGGAATTGTCGATGGTCGCCCAGGCCAGAACCTGCTGGGTCTGCGGATCCAGCATCGAGCCCAACCTGTCAATTCGGGCCTCCACTGGCCCCCCCGCCGCGGGAAAATCCAGCCGCACCTCCTGCCCCTCCGCCAGCCACGACAGGTCCGACTCGACCACTTCGAGGCGGGCCCACACCCGCGAGGTATCGACAATCTCGAACAGGTGCTCGGTCAGCTCCACAAACTGCCCCACGGCAATGTCGGCGTGCACAATGGTGCCCGAGATCGGTGCGGTTAGCCGCAGACGGGGGGCAGGGCGCTCAACACCGTCCGCCGCCTCCAACAACTCCGACTCCACCCGCAGTCCCGCTCCCTTGGCCCGCAACACCAACAACGCATCCTGGTGCTGCCGCAGGGCATTCTGGGCCTCAGCCAGCTTTTGGCCCGCCACGGCTCCCGCCCGGGCGGCGGGTCCCAGGGCATCAACCAACTCGCGTGACAGAGACAGTTCGGTCTGGGCCTGCTGCAGATCCCGTTGCAGGGTCTGCAAATCGAGACTGTCGATCTCCGCCAGCACCTGTCCGCGGGTCACCACATCGCCGGGTCGGACGGACAGAGCCACCACCTTGCCTGGCAGGCGCGACGCCACAAACGCATGAGCCGTCCAGGGGGCCACGATCGTGGAATAGGCCCGCAACCCCCGTTCATGACGCCCCGAGCGCACCTCGACCGTCCGCACATCCAGCACCTGGCGGGCCGCCGCGCTCAGCAGCACCCGCCCCTTTTTGAGATCCACCTCGACCCCCCGGGTGGGCAGGGGCTGATGTCCTTCATGGGCCCGCACGGAGACGGTCCCGCACTGCCCCCCCCAGACCATGGCCAGAACCACAAGCCAAACCGACAAGAATCTCCCCGGCGCAAATCTCGCCAGCACGGATCTCTCGTGGATGAACCTCACCAGCAGAGCCCTCCGCATCACACGCTCCCCTTCCCCGTCATTTCCGAACCGGTGCTGACTTCCACACACCGGTGACACCGATCTTCCCGCCGCTGGTCACTGTGGGGAAAGTCCCCAGACCCCAACGCGGCCGGCTGGTGGGGGTGACCAGCCTGCCGGCGTCTGGAGTGGAGATTGCCGTTCACTCCCCCGGCCTCCTCGACTTCGTCTGCGAATTCACTCGGTCTTTCAGCTTCCCCGCCTTCGCCACCGTGGCGTCCGGGTTCGACTTCGCACGGTTGTTGCACCCCTCACAGCAGACAAACACGGGCTGGTCATTGAGCATCAGCTTGACCGGCGGCCCCATCGATCCGAGCGGTTCCTCGCTCACGGCGCAGAACCCCTGCGCCTTGGCCAAGACCTGGTCCTCGGCACTCAGCTTGCCGATCGCCTCGGCGATTTCCCCGGCGGGGTCGTTCGCCGGGGGGGTGGCCGCGGCGGGGGCCTGGGCCGTGCCCTTCGCCGGTGCGGGAGCCGGGGGCGCTCCACACCCCGACACCAGCCCCACCAGGACCAGACCAGACAGACACATCATCACTCGAGACACAGCGTGCATGCGAACTCTCTCCAGAAATCAGGGAAACAAACCAGACAGCAACCTCAGTGACCCAGCCCGACCCCGGGACCAGGCCCCACGATCAAGGAGTCTTGACGTAACGATCCGCCGGCTGAATCTCGTCTGGAGACTGCTTGGCGGTCTTCACAAACTCATCCACACAGGGGGGACAGCAGAACTGGTACGGCTGCCCATCCACGATCCAGGTGAACTTTGGATTCGCCTTCGTCCGGGTGACGGGGCAGATTTTGTCGCCCGGCTGCGGAGACATGTCGTGCAGCGATTTCACTCCGCGGAATTTCGTCGACGCCGTCACCCGGCCATTCGCGTCGATGTCGGCCTGCGTGTATTTGCCCCCGGCCGTCAGGTACAGCACAGACTCTTCGTCCCCGGCGACCCGGTCCGGCATCGGCTCGGCATGCCGGGGTCCGACAGAGGCGAACCCCACCCGGAACCGCTCTCCCGCAATCGCCAGATTGGGAATCGTCACCTCCACCCCCTGCCCGGCCAACCCCTCGGGTAACACCCCCACGAACTGCGAGGTCCGCCCCTCGGCGTCCCCCTCCTGGGGCTCGGGCTCGAGGGTGAAGGGACTGGCGGCGGCCGCTTCATCCTGCCGGGCAAACGCTTTCAGCACTTGGTTCTCGACATCCATCACGCGGGTCTCATCCCGTCCCAGCAAGTACAGACGCAACTTCCCCCCCACCTCAAACACCGCCTCGGCGTGGTAGCTGTCGCGCCCGAGGGAAACCAGAATGCCTCCATGCACTCCCGGGTTGTGTCCGTGCTCTTCTTCGTCACCCGGGGGCGATCGCCCCGGATCAGCGGTCGGAGAGATCGTAGTTTGAGAATTGGCAGTTGGCTGTGATTGCGAATCGGACGGAAAGGAAACTCTCATCCCGCACCCCGCCAGCAACAACCCCGCCCAGATCCCGGTACCCCAACCCCACCACCCGTTCAGTCTTCGGCAACCTGTCATTTGAGATTCCTTTCGCCAGTGCGCACGGACGCGAAGATTCGCCCCGGCATTCACTCGAAAACCATAACAATCGGATCGTCCCCCGGTTGGGCAGTCTCCCGACCGGAACCCGAGGCGCAGAGATCGGACCAACGCAGCCCTGATACGGAATGCGGCGCGGACCAATTCCCGCCGTCAACCCAGGCTGCCAACTCCACACCCGCGAGCCGTGATTCCCTCGTGTGGAATCGGCTCCAGCAGGCGGTGGGGCCGCGCTCAACAGCGCCACGAACAGTGGCTGATACGGGTCTCCCGGCCCGTGATGGGTGGGGGCTCGGTCCAGGCCAATGGCGCTTCCAGTGGCCATCGGAAGCGGTCCGAACCCAGCCCCAAGTCCTCTTCGCCGAGGCCGCGCACCAAGTCGTCGGCCTCCCCCACCGTACCCGTCAGCTCGGCCAGACGGGACAATGCGGCCCGGCATCCGCCCGACGGGCAATCACAGGAGGGGCCAGTCGGCTCTTCTAACGGCGATGCCCAACCAGCGGGCGCAGAGCCCGGACTGACAGAGACCGTTCGCCGTCCGGCACGACTCTCACAACAGGCAGACGGAGCGGACCCGGGCTGGTTTTCACTGGAAAGTGCCGAGATGGAAAGCCCCCAGGTAGAAAGCCACCCACTCCATCGCGCAGCGGTACAACAGCACGAGGAATTCCCCAGGCCGGCCGCCAGCAGCAGATAGATCACCAGGGACAGACGCCACATCTTGAAATTCCAGAACCTTCCGAGCCCGTGTCGGCAACTCTCCCTAAATTACACACCATGCTCGCCGACGAGTCCAGACCGAATGCCAGCGGATGCGGCAATTCGAGACTGATTCAGTTTGAGTATGCACCAGCCCGATAATGAACCAGTCTAGTGCTTTGTCACCTCAAAAACCGTGGGTCGTGTGGACGTGGGCGGGAATCGGCCGTCGAGCCCACGACGAAACCGAAATTGGGCCTGGCCCAGCGGAATACGTCCAGGGCCGGAACAAGTCTGCAGGACTTGCATATCCTAGCCCGGGGTTGCCACGGCACGTGGCTACCCCGGGTTACGGACCCCAGACAGAACTCAATCCTGTAGGGATTGCATAGGCCGGGGCGGGGTGACCGCGCGGGGTGGCGGATTGCGTAGGGCCCGGAGCGTGGACCGCGAGGCATGGCGCGGTCTCGCAGGGGTTCGTTTTCACGAGCCGAGTCGAAGCCAAATCCCCATTTGCATTCCCTACAGGAATGAAGCGCTGTTTGGGATCGCACCCGGGGTAGCCAGCGCTCCGCTGGGCAACCCCGGGCTATGGTATGCATTCCCTTCAGGAATGTTTCGGCCGGCTGGTTGGAGTGCGCGGGAAAGCGCGGCTCGTGTGGCCGTTTGGGGAATTCGTGGTCGAGCCCACATCGGAAGCGATCTCCGTGCCGGCATCACACACTTCCGGATTCGTCGCAATCGACTCCATCTCCGCCTGTCGATCGCAATCCCAGTTTGTTGCGGTGACGGAGCACTAGTCCGCCAGTCCGGAAACACCAGTCGAGCGACACCATTCCCCCCGGCGGTTGCCCGGACGGGGCCCAGCCGGAACCAGCTCCACCTATCTCAAATAGACAAACTCATTCGCCGCCACCGTGGTGTGACACAGCACATTCCAGGCCGCACGCCGAATCTCGGGACTCACGGGCTGCCCTGCGGCCAGAGCCTGTTCCAGCTCGCCCAGGTACTTCAGCGACTCATCCACTTCGGCAGGAGCGGGAGACCGTCCATAGGTCCGCAGCCACAACGCGGCGATCCGGTCCTCATCACTCCCTTCCTGCGCCAGCAGCCGCGCCGCCAGCCGATCGGCCGACTGCATCACAAACTCGCTGTTGAGCATCAACAGGGCCTGCGGAGCCACCGTCGTGGTGGCCCGGTCGCCACTCGGCACCGCCGCGTCGGGATAATCGAGCAGTTGGAACAGGTCGTAGACATTGTTCCGCACCACCGGCAGATACAGCGACCGCCGGTCGCTGGTGTAGTCGGTCAGATCCTTCGACGTATGGTCGAAAAAGTACGCCCGGTTCTTCACCTTCAGCAACGAGCCCCCCACCTGCCGGTCGAGCAGATCCCCCGCCGCCAGCAACGCATCACGCACCGCCTCGGCTTCCAGCCGCCGCACGTCGGCCCGCCCGTACAGCCGGTTTTCGGGATCCTTCTCCAGCCCCTGCGGCGTGGCGGTGCTCGACTGCCGGTACACCGCGCTGGTTACCAGCAGCCGGTGCAGTTCCTTCAGCGACCAACCCTCGGCCACGAACCAGTTCGCCAGCCAATCGAGCAGTTCGGGATGACTGGGCAACTCTCCCAGCAAGCCGAAGTTGTCGATGCTGCGCACCAGGCCCCGTCCAAAGTGCCACCGCCACACGCGGTTCACAATCACCCGCGAAGTCAGCGGATGCCGGGGGTCGGTCAGCCATTGCGCCAATTGCCGGCGCCCACTCTCATGAGAAAAGAACTGCGGCATCACCGCCCCCCGGAAGACCGCGGGGACCGACCGCGTCACCACCTCTCCCAGCTTCAGCGGATTCCCCCGCAAGTGCACCGCCACGTCGATGACCGCGTCTTCGGTCACCCCCATCGCGGTGGGAACCTCGGGGCCCGCTTTCTCGAACGCCGCGAGTTCCTCCCGCTGCTTCTTCAGCGCCCCCTTGGTCTCTTCGGGATACTTCGCCTCCAACTGTTCAGCCGTCGGTTCGGGCGGGGTGGCCGCCCCTCCCGCGGCACCGGCCGCCTGCTCGGCCCGCAGCGCCTGCCGGGCGGCCGCATTCGCCTGATCGACCGCCTGCCGCAGGGCCTGTCGGCGGCCGCGCAACTGCTCGCCAAATGCACTTTCCGCCTGGCGGGCTTCATCCCCCGGCAGAGGATTCTCATGCCACTTGGCCACCTTGGTGTACTGATCCATCGTCTTGGTGCTCTTGAACACCCCGGCCAGAGCGTAGTACTCGCTGGTCTGGATCGGATCGAACTTGTGATCGTGGCAGCGGGCACACCCCAGCGTCAGCCCCAGGAAAGCCCGCCCCACCGTTTCGATCTGCTCGTCGACGATGTCCATCCGCATCTTCGCCTCGTCGACCTCGGCCAGCACCTTGGGGCCGATCGTCAGAAAGCCGGTCGCGGTCAGCAACGACTGCTGCTGCGACTCAGTGGAGGTCATCAGCAGATCCCCGGCCAATTGCTGCACGAGGAATTCATCGAAGGGGAGATCGGCGTTCATGGCCGACACCACCCAGTCGCGGTACCGCCAGGCGTTCCCATGGCAGACATTTTCGTCGAGCCCGTTCGAGTCGGCATAGCGGGCCACATCGAGCCAGTGCCGGCCCCACCGCTCACCATAGGCGGGCGAAGCCAGCAACCGGTCGACCACCCGTTCGTAGGCATCGGGGCGTTCGTCGGCCAGAAACGCGGCAATCTCCCCCGGGGTCGGGGGGAGCCCCGTCAGATCGAAGCTCACCCGCCGCAGTAGGGTCGCCCGGTCGGTCTCAGAGGCCAGGGCCAAGCCCTCGGCTTCGAGCCGCTGGAGGAGGAACCGATCGACCGGCGTCCGCACCTGCTCCGCATGGGTGACGTTGGGGGGAACCACCGCGGCCCGGGGTTGGAAAGCCCAGTGATTGGGATCGCGGGTGCGGCCTGCCGTGGCGGCCGTCTGGGGGAACGCGGCCCACCGTTCGACCCAGCGGACCAGGTCGGCAATCTGGCGGTCGGTCAACCGTCCTTCGGGGGGCATCTTCAGATTCTCGTCGGTCTGCCGCACCGCCTGGATCAACAGACTTTCGTCGGGCTGGCCCGGGACGATGGCCGGCCCCGAATCTCCTCCTTTGAGGAAAGCGTCGCGCGAATCCAACCGCAGGCTGGCCCATTGCTTGGTCGCCCCATGGCATTTGCCACAATGTTCGACCAGCACTGGCCGGACCGACGTTTCGAAGAACGCCAGATCCTCGGCGTTCGGGGCCGCCTCGGCCGCGGGAGCCTGGGCCAACAGCAAACCAACAATCAGCGTGTACATGGCATGCGTCCCCGTGAGGGGAGCCGAGGGAGAACGACACCATCCGCAGCGGGAACCAATCCGCCGCCCGAACCCAATCCGTGGTTTCTCTATTGTCGCTTAAACCGCGATTGATGCAATCCTGCGGAACCACTCGGTCCAAACCACTCGCTCCCCAGACTGGTTCGGACCAGCCGCCGGCGAAGAACCAGTCACTGGTGAAGAACCAGTCATCGGTCGTTCGTGTCCGCCGGGGGTGGGCTGGTTCGCGCTGCGGCCCATCCCCACGGGACGACGGCCGTCGCACTCCAAGGGTGTGGGGTCAGGACCGGCGGGCCGCGGGGCTGACCGGCTCCGACGATTTAAGGGGCGGGACGGTGTCAACGGCCGGCCGTTCGATTGGAGCCTCGCCGCTATGGCATGGTTAGCTCGTGGCCTGGCGGAGAGGTGCGTGAAACGGGAGACCCAGGAACACCTGTCCACAGCGGGTCAGGGGATTGCTGTCGTGGGTCCAATGCTCGTCCCTGGTAGGTGTTCATGACCCGCCCCTGCTCTTCCAGTCACGACGAAGTGCGGTCGATGAACTCGACTCCCACCAACCGGGGATCGCGGAAGACCTCGTCGGCAAAGGCTTGGCACCGCATCGGAACGGCTAGCGCGACCCGCCGATCGGAAAGTTCGGCATTGCGCTCAATCGCACAGGTGAAAAGCTCCCGGGCCGGCGCCCCTGACGCGGGCTTCGGGATCTGCGGGATGACTCAGAGCGCGATGTGCCGTTGCTGGCAGAAGCGCTCTCGGCGAACCAGGCTCCGCCGCATCACCATCGCATCCGGGAGCTGGTACCGTCTCGGTGGAGGGGAAATTCTGTCACGCGGCCGCTGGGTTACCCCGAAGGACGTCCCCAGCGGCAGACCTGATGCCGGACGCGACGTTCCGACACGCTGCGATGACAGACACCTCGACAAATCCAAACGCGGCTGAAGACCATTTTCGGGTTTTCCGAAATCCGCAAGAGTGGCTCGCCCCACCCCATTCAGCCACCACAACTCTTGTCACAACCCCTTGTTTAGAAATGATTTCCGAACACGCAAAAGCTTTTCCCCGACTGCATTTTTTTGATTCACTGAGGCCTTGAATCAATTTCCTCTTTCCTTACAATCTCACGCAATGATAGCTCTGCTGAATTTTGGTTCGGGGGGCGCTCCTTCCTGAACTGTTCAGACGCGGCAACTCGAAGATTGGGCAGTTGGGCCTGCACTCTCTTTGGGTCGAGTTGAACTGTCGACTTCAGGCTAAGGCGGTTTGGACCGTCTCAGATTGATGGTAGGTGCGGTGTCATTTCAGGTCTTACGATTTCGCGTTTTGGGAACTCGAA
>CAIOTJ010000146.1 GCA_903861195.1 uncultured Planctomycetaceae bacterium
AATCGCGGATCTGCGCGAGTTCGCCGCCGTTCTGGGGGGACGCAAGCAGCCCGATTTTCCGCTCGAACACGACCTGATGGTGCATGAGACCTTGCTGGCGGCCAGCCGGATGGATCGGCCTGGCGCCGGGACCAGACCGGCCTGACGGGAGGCCCGATCGGAAGACCCCAGCGCCGTGAGCAGAGGGCACCTTGGCGGCCTCTCAGGAGGGAGGCTCACTCCCGGACCGGTCAGGATCGTCGAGTTGTTCGAGCCAGGAGATCAACCTTGAGAGACCCCGCAGTCCAGCGCCCAGGGCCAGGGCATTGGCACCGGCGAGGGTGGTGTAGACCAGGGCCAGCAGGGCGTCTCCCTGTTGACCCAACACCGGGAGCGAGTTCACCAGCAAGCTGCCTGGCAGAGTCAGCCCCTGCACGCTGTGCCACCGCGCCGCGGCGGTTCCCCGGCGCAGGGGAACTGGCAACATGAATCCCAGGCAGACCACCAGATAGAGGATGGCCAAACGGTTCGACCAATGCATGCCGCCACAGGGCTCCTGGACCGGCTCCGCCGGCGTTACTGATAAAGACCCCGGGTCAATTCCATGAAGGCGGTTTCCAGGTTCAATTCCTCCTCGCGGAAGAGTGTCATCTTGAACCCGGCCTCGATCAGCAAAGTGGGCAGGAAGCTGTAGTCGAGCACACCTTGCCGCAGGGTCACCACCAGCAGTGCCTCGGGCCGGACTTCGACCCGGGCCACATCGGAATGCTGCTCGATGCGGCGGGCGGCCTGTTCCGGATCGCCCACCACCCGGAGATGCAGCACAATCGCCTGACGAACCTGCTTCATCACCTCGTCAACCCGATTGTTGGCCACCATGATCCCCTTTTCGATCATGCCGACCTTGTTGCAGACATCCGCCAGTTCCGGAAGGATGTGGCTGGAGACCATGACGGTCTTCTTCAGCTCGCCCAATCGCTTGAGCAGTTGGCGAATCTCGATGCGGGCCCGCGGGTCGAGACCGCTGGCTGGTTCGTCGAGCAGCAACACCTTGGGTTCGTGCAGCAGCACCCGGGCCAGCCCAATCCGCTGGGTCTGCCCGCGCGACAACTGGTTGACCATCGCATCGCGTTTGAAGGTCATGTCGACCAGCTCGAGTTTCTCTTCGCAGACTCGCCGCCGGCTCGGTCCATTGATGCGATAGGCGGCCGCGAAGAACTCGAGATACTCGATGACCTTCATGTCGTCGTACACGCCGAAGAAATCCGGCATGAACCCGACGATCCGGCGAATCTCCCGAGGATGGGTGTAGATCGAATGGCCGTCGACGTACGCTTCGCCGAAATCAGGCGTCAGCAGGGTCGCCAGCATGCGCATGGTGGTGGTCTTGCCCGATCCATTGGGACCGATGAAGCCAAACACATCCCCCTCATCGAGCTTCAGATCGATCTGGTTGGCGGCAATGAGGTTGCCGTAGCGCTTGGTGAGTTTGCGGGTTTCGATCAAGGCGTTTCCACCTTCGGTTGGTCGGGGTTCGGAGTGGCTCCGGACGCCGGCGGAGGTTCATTGAATTTCGGCAATTGATTGGGGGCCGCGCGGTCGATCTGTTCCACCGGAATCACAAGCCGAACGAGTGTGAGCTGTCGCGAAGCGGGTGTGGCTTGCTGGTTGACGACGGTCTGCGACAGGGGCTGCTCGAGTTCACCGATCAGGACTCCCCGACCCGACTGCACGAGCCCGGTCATTTCGAGATCGGCCAACAGGCTGTTCGACAGCCCGGTGTAGCGATCGCCCCCCACCGCTTCATGGAACGTGATCATCCGCCAAAGTTCGTGCGGATCGAGCGAGGTGGGGTCGTAGGCCCGGGAAGATCGAACCACATCCCCCTCGACCTGCCCCTTCCGCTCCACCTTCGTCCGCCGCTCGCCCGTCAGCAGTGCCCGCAGATCGCGCTGCTGGGACTGGGAACCGGACGGTTGCCAGGGAACTCCCGGCAGCACAGTGCCGCGTTCATTCCCGGGGAAGTAGGCCCAGCCCCCCACCACCAGCAAGACATTGTGCAAAGGGCCTGGCAGGGTATGCACCAGCGAGCCCTGCACTTTGTTGAACCCGCTCGACTGCAGCCGACTGAGCGCCAGGGGCTTCTCGAGAACTCCCTCCCAATCGGCACGGGCCGTCCGTGTCGACCACTGCAGCACTGGCAGATTGTCAAAATTCCCGGCTCCCGGGCCCAGGGTATACCGCCGGCCCGAGACGCTGAGTCCCGTCTCACGATACAGGCCTCCCAGACCCGTCTCAGGGCTCCCCACGAACGTCAACTGCGATTTCCGAGCATTCGCCTGGTCGGATGACAGCCCCAGCACCGGCAGGGGATCAACCTGCAGCGACACGCGCTGATGCTCGGGACTGTAAAGCGTGACCCAAGTTCGCCCGCGGACCACACCCGTCGTCACATCGACATCGGCCAGATCCGATTGATTCAACCGCAGGTCAGCCCCGTTCGTTCCACGTCCCCACTGCAGACCAAGCGCCACTCCCGCCAAAGCCAAAAGCGGAAAGGTCAGCCACGTCCATTCCCCCCGGCGAAACAGGCGATTCACAAACAGATAATCCACCGGGCCGACCAGTGCGACCGTCAGCAGGATCAACAACATCACCCACCAATAGCTGGGACGGGGGATCTCGGCGAATCGCTCTTGAATGGCGTGCCACTGGGTCGACAGATCGGTGATGCCCACCTGCGAAAGCTTTTGCCCGGTCGCGGTTGGCACATCCCGGACGGTCCGCCCCGCCGACCAACCCACGGTGGTGAGCTTCTCCAGCAACACCGGCAGACCCATCCAGTCGGCGAGGGGGGCTTTTTCGATGTCCAACATCACCAGCGAGACCCGGCCCAGTCCACAGGGAACAACAGCCACCAAGGGGGTCCCCCCCAGATCGCGCACGGGAGCCTGAACGTTCGGCAGGTTCTTCAACCGGGGGACGCGGATTCGTCCCGCGGTGCGGAGCGGGGCGACTTTGCCGACAAAGGCCTCCAGGTTGCTGAATTGCTGCACCTGCACGTCACCATCGACCTCGACTGGAATCCAGGACGACAGAGGACTCGCTTGCCAGGCAACGGCCGACGAGAGTGATAACACCAGATGCCCTCCCTGCCGCACCCACTGCCGCAACGCCTCGCTCTGGCTTTCAGAAATCTGCTCCAGCAGGCTGGGCCCCACCCCCTCGGACAACCGGGTGGGAAGAACCACCACCTGGGCTGGTTGCAGCCCCAACCGAGAGGAGGGAAACTCCGAGATCTCCGCCAGCCCCAGCACCCAGGGCTGTCTGGTCTTGGCCACCGGTTGCGACGTCGATCGGTCAGCCTGTGGTTGGTAGGGGGCGGGCAACCGGGCAGCGGTCAACCAGACCGGCACATCCAGTCGCAGAGGGCGATGCAATTCCTGGGTCGAGTCCCGCCCCGGAACCAATCGTTGGCGCCAGAGTTCGCGTCCTTCCGCATCGGTCACCCACAGTTCCAAACCACCCCCCAGTCGTCCCGCGGTGAACGGGGCGGAGAGCGTTGGGGAACCATCGGCCACAGCAGACGGACGGCCGGCAAACACAGCCGGAATGCCATCCACATCCAGGGCCTCGACCCACAACTGAGACGGAACACTCAACGGCCTGGGAAACCGGACGCGTGCCTCGGACGGCTGGCCGACTTTGTACCAGCCCTGCAGACCGACCTGCACCACCGGGCCAGAAGAGGCCTCTGCCACCGGGCCAGTCGAGGCCTCTTCCTGGGCCCGCACCCCCATTTCCCCAAGGTAGACCAACAGCGCGGCGAGTGCCAGAACGATCGACAACCGCCCCGGATGCACGCCGCCGCTTCGCAACAAGTCGAGCGAACGCGGCTGGGGCCCCAGGTTCCCGGCGAAGGACTCCGCATTGCCGGCGTGAGCTGCAACTCTGAGGAGGCCAAACCTGCCTGTCCGGAACCGCTGCAACAAAAACCGCACGGATAAGGCCTGCCAGAGGGAAGAGGGCGCGGAAGCGAATCTGTCGTGCGGCAGTCCTGGGGAACAACGGGAGTCACATCGAGCCGTTCGGTGCCGTCAACAGGCGAGACTACGCCAAACGCCTGCCAGGCGTTGGACCCCGGTGATGACTTGTGATCATCCGTCCCGGCCTGTGGCGTGCGGGGGCCAAACCGCGTTCAGACGCGCACAGCCTCGGAGGGATTCCCGAATCGTTTCGAATTTGTGCGGAACCAGCCTGTCAACGGAGTGATTTCCGGGGCCTGATGGTTGGTCATCATGGGACGGAAGGCCACCATCAGCAACAGGGGCAAATACCACAGCACGTAGACGCCCCCCTGGTAGGGGTACCAGAGCTGGGCCCCCAGCACCACCGCGGCGGAATGCGGAATGAGGTGGGCCAGGGTCTTTTCCCGGGGCCACAGCGTGGTCGCCACCACCATCACCAGGAACGCCACCAACAGCGGTAACCGCCAACTTGGTCCCAGGTAGCCCCAGATACTCTGCGGAGGCGATTCTTCCCAGATCTGCAGGCTGGTCCACCGCACGTAGCCCAGCGTGCTCTCGACCAATTCATTTCCCCCCCGGCTGACAAACCACAACGCCCCAACCACCAGCACTGCGGTCAAACCGACGGCCAGCGCAAAACGGCTGCCGCCCCGCCGCCCATAAAAACTCCACCAAACGGGCAACAGAAACGCAGGAAAAAACAAGATGCCTGAGGCGAGTCCCAGCAACACTCCCGCCACGAAGGGGGACCGATAACAGCAAATGGCCCACACCACGAGCGCTGCGGGAAGCACCTGAATGACCGACCCCAGGTCATAGGCCGTGCAGGGCATGAGGATATACAACGACGACATGGCAAATCCCAGGTCGGGGTCGCCAAACACCTGCCGCCCCACCACCAGGAGGCCAATGATCACCGCGACATGCGACAGGATCGCGAGGCCCCGGATCATGAAGATCTCGACATCGCCCCGCTGGTCGCTGGAGGCCTGGCTCTGCTGGACCACGGCACCGCTGAGCGAATCCACGGCCCGTTTCACCAGGGCGGTGGTCGGACCGGAGCTGGATTCCGTACCGGGGGTGAGCACATCGGTGGCCATCGCCGCCTCGGATGTCAGCCCCCCTGTGGGTGCCAGAGCCCGGACCGTTTCTTTCTGAACGGGATCGGTCAAGAGCTTGGTGGTCAGGAAGACCACGGTGGCGGCCGTGAGAAAACTCATCCCGGCGGCATTCATGTTTTGCTCGAGCCGGGGCCGCCGGACAAACAACACATCCAGCAGGGACCGCACCAAGCCCAGGGAAGAGACCCCCATCAGCCACCAGGTTCCCCACGCCTGCCACTCGTCCCCCGAGCGCAGCATCAGCAGGCCCGGGGAGATCATTAAAAGCAGCAGCAGGTCGAGGTTCCGGAGAGACCACAACCGACTGAACTTGAAATAGACCGCCAGGATCAAAACAAACGACAGGTACAGCCAAGTGGCGTCACTGAGCTGATACCCCGTGAGAAAATTCTGCATGCGTTCTTCGGCCGTTTCCCCAACTGCTCCGGGATGGCAGGCCCAGCACCCGCCGCAACACCCACCCGGTCAGCTCTTGAAACGCCCCTTTGCCAATCAAAACTCTCCCAGCCTCCAGCCGTTGACCGGGGCGAGTTCTCTGGAAAAGGACCCTCTCGACGTCTCCCGACCCCGCGAAGGAAGCCCGGACACAAGTATTAAGGTACCATGAATGTCAGGGAAAACCAACCTCCCCCGCGCGGATTTGATACACATGAACACATGGCACACCGACTCTGGGGCCTGCTACGGTGGTCGAATTCAAGGGGCCGATGCCCCATTTCTCACTCCTCGCACACCGGCGTGCAACCCGCATGTCCCAGACACTCGACTGTTTCAGCCCCCCGTCGGAACCAACCCGCCCCCTACCCGCCCGAATCGGGACCGTCGACTGCCGCTGGCATCTCGGGGCGACCGCCGACTGCCTCACTGACTGGACCCGGGGGACTTCCGACCAATCGCCTCCGTACTTCGTCTGGTTCGACGATCTCTCCGAGGTTCCTCACATCGCCGACAGCCTGGGGCGGGGCCTGGCGCTGCTCGAATCGGATCCCAACCTCGCGGCCGTCTGGATTGTCTCGGCTCAGGATCCGTGGAGCCAACTGTTGTTCCCGCACCTGACTCCCGCCTGGGCCGGGCTGTGTCTGGGCCCCGAGCATCCGGCTGTGGTGCTGTTTCGCCGAAGCACTGAGGAGACTTCTGAAAGGGCCTCGCCACCGGCCCGATCGGCATGGGGTCTGACCGCCCCTCTGATCTCCCGGAAACTCCCGGTAGCCGCCGCCTGTGCCAACACGCTTGCCTGGGACCAACTTCCCGTCGATCGGCTGCCCTCACTGACCCCCGCACCGTGGCCCCAGTCACACGCCTGGCGGCGCGATTGGCTGCAGACTCACCTGCCTCCCCTCGCCCGGCGGGAGACGTCGGATCCCTGCGATCAAACCGCCCTGCAGGCGGCTGTCTGGCAGTGCCAGGGGGAATTGGACCTCAGCCATCGGCAATCGCAACAGCACGAGGGGGAAGGGAAGCATCAGATGTGCGACTACTGGCACGCCATCATGCACCGCCGCGAACCAGACTCTGGAAACAGCAAATACTGGTTTCGCCAACTGGGACGCCATCCGGTGTTTACCCCCCTGGCGACCCGGGCCGACACACTGCTCGCCGCGGCCGCTCCCGCCGAGGTGGCCTGGCGCCGGCGGCTGCTGCGTTCGGGAACCTGGGACCCGTTCGCGATGGTCGATTTGACCGAGGCAGCCGCGGAGGACCACACGCTCGAGCCTCTCGCCCGACGTCTGCAGGCGGTCGAATTGATCACCGCCTGGGAACAGTTGCTGCGCCAGGTCCTTGGCGCGGGAAGTGGCTGACACATTCTTAGTGGAAGACCCGCCACCCCGTCTGGTCGACCAGTTCGTCCAGCACCTCGCGAGTCAGGCTCTCCGTCCTGGGCAGTTCCAGCACCTGCAAACCTGGGAGTTTCTGGATCAGGCCGGGCAACGCCGCGGCCGACAGCGACGTTTTTCGCAAAGAGAGCGTTCGCAGTTGGGGCAGCGGCGGCAGGTGCGCGACGGCGGTCTCGTCCAGCGGCGTCTCATCCAAAAACAGCGTCTGCAAGGCGGGCAGGCGTTCCAACGCGGCCAACCCCGCTCCACGCACCTGGGTCCCCCGCAAGGAGAGTTGCGTGAGGGCCGGCAGGGTCGGCAGCCACGACAACCCCGCGTCATCCAACCCGGTTCGATCCAGTGACAGACTCTTCAGTTGCCGCAACTGCCCCAGCGCAGCCAGCCCCTCTCCGCGCAACGAGGTCTCGGAGAGATCGAGCGACTTGAGACCGGGCAAGGCGGGAAGCGACCTGAGCCCCCGGTCATCGACACCCGATCCGCGCAACACGAGGGTGCTCAGCCGGGGCAGCCGGTCGAGACAGACCAATCCTTCACCGGTGATGGGAACCCCGGCCAGCGACAGGTCTGCGAGCGCCGGCAGTCCCGGCAAAGAGGAGAGTCCCCGGTCCGTGAGCCGCGAGCCATCGAGGTTCAGCTTTTCGAGCCGATCCAGGTCCCGCAGTGCAGAGAGTCCCGTTCCTTGAATGGGGAGCTTCTGCAACGAGACCGATCGCAGCTCCCGCAGACCGCGCAGGGCCGCGAGTCCCGCGTCGGTCACTTCCGCTTCAGAGACCCGCAGTTCCGTGACCTCGGGGAACCAACGCACATCCGCGAGAGTGGCATCGGTGAAGCCCTGATAGAGATACAGTGCCGAGCAATTCACTTCGTTGAAAACAAACCCCAGCCGATCACCGATCCGGGAGGCGGCCTGGGGAAGCGGCACATAGGGTTCGACCAGACGTCGCCAGGGGCGGGGGCTTTCCGCGAGCCCCACGGGCGAGAGGCCGCCGCGCTGACCAGCCGCCGCCGCCTGGATTCGCTGCAGGGCGCTGGCCCGCAGGTTCCAGCGGCAGCCGACCCAGACTTCATGGATCAACGCGCCAGCGGGAATCAGGCCGAGCCAAACCAGGAAGTTCCAGGGGAGGGCTGGAAACCGCTTGCGCCAACCGCCGGTGTGCACATCCGCTTCGCAACTCGTGCAATCGGCGGGGGCCGAAGGGGCTGGCGAGACTGCATCTCGAGCGCCCAGCCCCATGTCTCGACTCCCCATTCGCGCAACAGGTCACTGCCGTCTCGGACGCACTGTTCTCCGCACGTGATGACCGCCGCGGCGGCCCACTCGTGCCATGAGCCCTCATCATGTCACGCCATCCTGCGGGAATCCACTGTCGAGAGGGAGCCACCGCCGCGAACGCAGGCGGGCAGTGTTCGGTGCCAACGGGCTTCCGACACGCCCCGAGGCAATCGTGTTCCAACGTCCCCCCCAACCCGAACCTCTGGAAGCCGTGCAAAAGGGCTGTCCGGGTGGGGGACATCGATCGGTCCCAGCCCCTGCCGCCCTCGAGACGTCGAGAAGTCAGGGGGGAGAAGAAAAGGGGGCCCCCTGAATTCTCAATAGTTGATCTGCAATTGCATTCGCAGGGCATGTCCTTCATAGGGGAGATAGCTTCGGCCCACTGCCTGGGCAGTCGTATTGGTCCGGTTGGTGATGGCATATTCCGTCGTCAACTCGACCTGGGGGGTGAACTGCCACTCCGTGCCAAACTCCCATTCCTTGATGTCGCTGTAGGGGGCATTCCGTTCGGGCTTGTAACCACCGCGAAAGAAATTGAACCTCGCGAAAGGGAACATTGTTCCCCAACAGGGCAGATCATGCTTGTAAAACAGTTGAGCATAGCCCCCCTGAAGCGCCCGCTCGACCACTTCGGTCTGGGCATCGTTCAGACCGGGACCATTGCCGACGTTCCACTCGGCTTGAATTCCGAACGGCTGGGGATAGTACACAAAGGTTGCCCCGACCCGCTCATCCCGAATGCCATCCCGATTGTTGGTCTCGAGAGTCCCCAGGGGACGAATGGGGGCTCCCACGCCCAGCGGCCGAATGGGGGAGGACAGCACGGTGTACTTCCCGGTATATGCCTGGATACCGACTTCCACGACCTGCTCCTCGGTCAGGTAGAACGGCCAGGTGAGACGGGTCACGAGGTGCAAGTCGTCGTTCTGTTCCGCCAGGGAACCACCCTGACCGTTGTAGACACCGAATCCAAACACGCCGTAGTTGCCAGATCCTTTCAGCCCCTGATCAAGCACGTATTTGAACAGGTCCTGAGCTTCTTCCGGAGTCCAGTAATAGAAGATTCCCAGATCACGTTCGTTGCGGACGGCACTGTTCATTCCGTCGTTACGGTCCATGACGATCCGGTTGGAGCTCGACTGGAGATTTTCCCAACCATAGGGGACCTTCGACTGTCCCACCCGAAACCGGTGCACCTTGTCGGTGTCGACGTAGATGTCTCCATACCAGTCGCGGATCTGGGTGTACTGATAGGCATCAGAACTTCCGGGAACGCTGGCCGCGAAATCTGGCTGCAGGTAGACGTAGAGGTGTTCCGACAGGTCTCCCGAGATGATCACTCGGGCCCGGCGGATCAAGAAATTCTGGTCATCTGCGAAAGACCGGTCGCCAGCGTGTTGCACCGCAGCGGAGTCTTCCTCCTCCCACAGTGACGTGTTGTACCGGAATTGCGCATACCCCCGAACGCTCAGCCGATCGAACCACTTCTTGGACTTGGCCTCGGCCTTTTGATCGGGGGACTTGCGGGTCTGTTCATCCACCGTGGTGATCGAAGGATCCTTGGCGGCCTTGAAACGGTCCTTGAACCGATCCAGCAGATCGCCATCCTCACTGCGAGACTCACGCAATTCCTGCAATTCCCGTTCGGTCTTTTCGAGCCGCTGCAGAAGTTGCTCAGCTGACGGCGGCTCCGTTGTCGCCCCCTCGTTCGCATCGACAATCTCCTCCAGATCGGAGGCATTCGCCGGGGGAACCGATGGAGCCTCCTCCTCGGCCGTGAAGAACGACTGTCCGGAAACGGGGGGAAACTGTGCCCAGCCCGGGCTCGAGTTGAACCCGAATGCCAACAGCAGGACCGCCAATTTCGAACCCGAGGATCGCAGTAGGTTTTGTGGCTGGAGCATTGTGTGACTTGCGTCGCTGGGATCGTACTGGAGAGAAAGTCGGTTGGCCGCCGAAAGGATGACCTGCAACCGCCCTGAATGACCCCACAGCGCTCGACGCTGCTTGCGTGCTTTGGGGCGGAACACACGGCTACAGATGAACAGAAGTGCCCATGACGGGGTGTCCGAGCGGTCTCCAACCATTCCCGGGAAAGTCGCGTTCCCGGAAAAGTCGC
>CAIOTJ010000147.1 GCA_903861195.1 uncultured Planctomycetaceae bacterium
CCCCCACGGTTCCCCTTCAGAGCCCTGTTCGGAGGTCAATCTCTGGCAATGCACCCGGGTCGCGGGGGTGTGCGCTCAAAGCACGCACAGGACTGGCAGGATATTCAACGCGATTGTTGATCGGATCACGGAAACGAGCGCTCCAGTGTTTCCGTCGCTGAGAGATTCCCCGCAGGGCCGCCGGGAATTCGCGGCATCCCGCGATCGTGTCACTGCCGGGGAGACGTCCGTTGCGGGTCGGCGACGGGTTTGACGCACCACGCCACCGGCGTCCCGGCCCTATGGAAGATTCTGATCGCCCGTGCCTGTCAGGCGGACAATCAGCAGGCGTTCGACGGGCATCGCCTCGAATTCGCCATCCTGGCTGGCCCGCAACCCCTGTCCGGTGAAGAACAGGTGGCCCAGCCGGCGGCCTTCGGGAGCATCGGCGGCGAGCACAATCGTCTCGCCCGGTCCCAGTATGAGGGTGAACCGCTGGTCGAAGAAGGTCTCGACCCGCTGGCTGTCTTCGAACCGCCATTCCTGGTCGGCCACATACCGCAGTTGATTGGGACCGTGAAACACCTGCGGGATGAAGGTCAACTTGGCCCAGCCATTGTCTTGCTGTTCCACGGTGACCCGAAACCGGCATTCGGCATCCTGCAGTGTCAGCGTTTGGCGCTCCCCATCGCGCGGCACCTCGACTTCGCATTCGTCATGCACGGGACTGGCGATGATTTTCACATTGCCTCCCGAAGCGACGAAGAACCGATGTCCGCCAATCTGCTTGGCCTTTTCCGAGGCCTCGTCGTAGGCGAAATCGGGCTGTTCGCCCAGCAGTTGCTGCAGGACCCGAGGGGGGTTGGTCCCCACCACGCCGAGACGAAACCCGTTCTTTCGCAGTTCTTCACGAACGTCGGGATCGAGCGACTGGACCTGGTCGACCCGGCTCCAGAGGGGAGTTCCCACGAGACTGTCGCCCCGGGGACGTTCAACCAACACCACATCGAGGCAGATGGCGTTGAGGGGCGGTTTGATGCCGGGGAGTTTCTTGGACGTGTTGGTCCGCACATCCCCATTGATATCCACCACCTCGCAACCCGCGCAGCACAGCGCGAGACTGGCCAAGACCAGCCATTGCAGGCGGCACACGGCGCGGAGAGATTGCTGCGCGTGCATGGGGATGATCGGAGGGAAGGGTGGCCGGACACGAGCACTGCGGCTGGTCGGGGGCGGACCCCCCTCGACGAAGTGCTTGACGAATGTCTCAACAATGCTCGGGAATCCACCGTTCGAAACTCGAACCGCCTGAATCCCTGGGGCCTTTTATGAGTCTTTTCCCGACAGGTCAAGAACGGTTTGGGGTTCCCCGCCCGGTGGACTTGTAAGATTTACAACCTCCGCAACCGGGATTGCGGCGGAAATGGACTGCGGCGTACAAACGGGGACTTTTCCCGCGGCGGTCTGTCGCTCCGCCAAGCATTCACCCCGGTCCCGGCAACCCCATGTCCTCCTTCCCACCGCGGAGCCTGCGATCCACGGTCACTGTGGATCGGCACAGCCGGTGGTCGGCGGTCTGGTTCACACTCCCCCTCGCGGCGTGGCTCGCCGGGTGTGCCTCCCCCTTTGAATTCGCCCCGGCCGATGCCGTCGTTCTGCCGCGCGACCGCCTGCAGGCTCTGGCCCAGCAGGATGGTCCCGGTTCGCTGTATTACTGTGGAACCGAAGAGGGGTATCACTACCTGGTCGATCCCCGGCCCGGGGTGCGGCGGGTGTACAAGGCGAAAACCAAGGATCTGAAACTGGCAGACACCTTCCGGCGCGGCGAAGACGAGCCATATCTGGTGCATCCCCACCTGCTGGAAGGGCGTCGGCTCGGGCAGCGGCCGCGGGAACTCCCGGGGGTGGAATTCGATGTTCCCTCGGCCGACTCAATGACCGGATCCCGCGATTGACCCCAGGGGGGGTCCAGTGCGGGGCGACAGCCGGAGGGCTGCCACCGCGCGGAACGGGATCACGGGATCGATTGCTTTCACGATCCGATGCACCAATCGCGCGGAATGTCGTGAAAAACCCGGGCCTGATTTTGGCCAGCCCCCTCAGCCCCCGGGCCAGGCTATGGGGCCGGAAGGCGAAGCGGTATTCTGTGAACTGTCGCCGAGGTGCACCCGTCCGGCGGCGGGATGGCGGTTCCGGGAGTCTCCCGGCCAGTACGGGGCGCGGCACGTGAGGGTGAGATTCAGGCATGGCGCGGTGTGATCGCGGTTACCTTTGCGAAGTGTGTGGCGAACCGGTCCCCGAGATCACCGACAGCGATCTGTACCTGCGGTTTGTGTTGGGCGAACTCGATTCCCGCCTGCTGCTGGCCGCCCCCGAACGTCACCTGCGCTGCAACCCGGTGCAGGCCCAGTTCATCGTCGATTCCACGTTCGAACCGGTGGCTGTCGACGGTCCCTTCGACAAGCGTCACCAGGATCGGGCCGAGGTGGCCCGCCGCGAGGCCCGGGTAACCGCCGCATTTCGGCGTTTGCGGGAACTCCCCGGCAGCGGGCTTCCCCTCAGTGCCTATCCGCTCCCGCCAGACCACGGGTCTTGAGAGCCTCCCGTCGTTCGTCTCCCGTTTCGGTCTCCCTTCCCCCTTGGTCGTTTCGCGATTCGTCACCATGAGCCAGACGCACAACCCCGCCACTGCCGCCTCCCCGATTCACGCCACGGTCGATTTCAACCGCCCGGGGAAACAGCATGGGCACCTGATGGTCCCCTACTCGTACAACCTGGGGGGGTGGGCGAACCTGCTGATCCCGATCACCGTCATCCAAAACGGGTCCGGCCCGACCGCCCTGGTGAGCGGCGGGAATCATGGCGATGAATACCCCGGCCAGATCGCCGTCATGAAGCTCTGCCGGGAATTGCAGCCAGGGCAGATCACTGGCCGGCTGATTCTTGTTCCGTCCCTGAACTTCCCTGCGGCCAAGGCGGCGACCCGGCTGTCGCCTCTCGACGGGATGAACCTCAACCGCGCCTTCCCCGGGCGTCCCGATGGCAGCGTCACCTCCCAGATCGCCCATTACCTCACCACGGTGCTGTTTCCGCTTTCCGACATCGTCATCGACATCCACACCGGCGGCCGCAGCATGGACTTCGTGCCGTGCGCCACCATGCACCTCGTTTCCGACTTGGTCCAGCGGAAGTCCATGATCGACGGGGTTGAGGCGTGGAACACCGACATCTCGTTTGTGTATGCCGACGTCGCCGGTTCCGGGCTGCTGCCCGTTGAGGCTGAGAACCAGGGGAAGATTGTCGTCACCACCGAGATGGGTGGGGGCGAACCGGTCGGTCGGACCGTGCATGCGATCACGCAGGACGGCCTGGCCAACGTGCTGCGGCAACAGGGAGTGCTGCAGGGGCCGGTGCTGACCCGCCGGGGTCTGGGATTGCCCCCCACGCGGTGGGTCCAGGCGCTCAGCCGGGACGACTACCGGTTCGCGCCCGAGTCGGGCATCTTCGAGCCGCTGTTGCCCCTCGGGGCCGAGGCGGCCCCCGGTCAGACCGTCGCCCAGATCCACTTCCTCGAACGCCCCGATCGCGAACCGGTCCCCATCATCGCCCCAACCGGCGGTCTGCTGCTGGCGACGCGCGGGCCAGCGATGGTGGCCCAGGGTGACTGCGTCGCCTGCATCGCCCACGACGTGGATATTCGCGGGCTGAAATAAACCCGCGGCCAACAGGGCCAAGACTGACGTCCCCGGTCGCGGTCGGCACCTCGGCCGGGGATGGATCCGCCGGTCAGCCTGCGTCAGGGGACTGCGTCAGGGGCCAGTCGCCCCATGATTCGTCGCAACCCACTCCTCCGCTTGGTATTCTCAAAGCCACTGGCTGGGATTTGACCTGCCTGCCGCTCGCTGTGGGGGGAAAGTCGCGGCAGGGATGTCCCTGGGTGTGTCGTCTGGTCCGTGTGCGGGGCCGGATTCCGCTTTCCCCTGCATTTCCCATCGAGGGTGTGTCATGCGTTGTTTGCTGCGTTCGTTGGTTGGCTTGTGTGCGGGACTCGTGTTCTGCCTGGCAGGATCGGGATGGGCCAATGTGCAGGCGCAGGAGCCTGCCGCGGGTCAGTCCGCCAAGTCCCTGCCACGTCCCGATTTCAAATTTCCAGGAAAGGTGGGGCGCACCTACAAGACTTCCGACCCGCCCCAGTTTCCGCAGCCGGTGAAGGCTCCCGCCGGGGCCCCCAATGTGGTGCTGATCCTGCTGGATGATTCGGGTTTTGGACAATACTCGACCTTTGGCGGCGGGATTCCCGCCCCCACGCTCGACCGTCTGGCGGCCGAGGGGTTGAAGTACAACCGCTTCCACACCACGGCCCTGTGCAGTCCCACCCGGGCGGCGTTGATCACCGGCCGCAATCACCACTCGGCCAGCACCGGCGTCATCACCGAGGCCGCCACCGGGTACGACGGTTATACCTGCGTGCTGCCGCGCAGTTGCGGCACCATCGGGCAGGTGCTGCAGCAGTACGGGTACACCACGGCATGGATCGGGAAGAACCACAATACACCCGCCTGGGAAACCAGTGCCGCCGGCCCTTTTGATCGCTGGGCCAACGGGCTGGGGTTCGATTACTTCTACGGCTTCAACGCGGGCGACATCAACCAGTGGGACCCCATCGTGTTCGAGAACCGCAATCTGGTTCCGAAAAGCACGAAGCCCGACTACCACCTCACCGAAGACCTGGCTGACCGGGCGATCGCCTGGACCCGCCGGGTGACCAGCATCGCCCCCGACAAGCCGTTCTTCCTGTATGTGGCTCCCGGAGCGAATCACTCGCCGCACCACGCCCCGCAAGACTGGATCGAGCGCTTCCGCGGGAAGTTCGACTCAGGCTGGGATGCCTACCGTGAGACGACGTTCCAGCGGCAAAAGCAGCTTGGCATCGTCCCGGCGAACGCGAAGCTGACGTCCCGCAGCGAGGGCCTCCCCGCCTGGGATTCGCTCAACGCTGGCCAGAAGAAAATCTATGCCCGCATGATGGAGGTCTTCGCCGGTTTCGCCGCCCACGTCGACCACCACATGGGGCGCATTGTCGACGCCGTCAAGCAGTTGCCGAACGCCGACAACACCATCTTCCTCTATATCGTGGGAGACAACGGCGCGAGTGCCGAGGGGGGACTGGAAGGCAGCATCAACGAGAACCTGTTCTTCAACGGATTTCCCGAGAAGTGGGAAGAAAATCTCGAGCACATCGACGAGATCGGCGGCCCGAAGTGGTTCAACCACTTCCCCAGTGCCTGGGCCCACGCGATGAACACCCCGTTCCAGTGGACCAAACAGGTCGCCAGCCACCTGGGCGGAACCCGCAATCCGCTGGTGGTCTCGTGGCCCGCGAAGATCCGCGACCGGGGGGGCCTGCGCAGCCAGTTCGTCCACACGATCGATCTCGTGCCCACGCTGTACGAGGCGATTGGCATCACGCCCCCCGAGGTGCTCAACGGCATCCCGCAGAAGCCGATCGAGGGGACGAGCTTCCTCAAGTCGTTCTTCGAAGCGAATGCTCCCGAAACCCGCCCCACGCAGTATTTCGAACTGCTGGTGAACCGGGGGATCTACCACCAGGGCTGGATGGCGTCGAGCCGCAGCTTTGTGCCGTGGGTTCCGGTCCGGGGTGAATTCGATCCCCTGACGGCCAAGTGGGAGCTCTACAACCTCAATGAAGACTTCACCCAGTCGAACGATCTCGCCGCCCAACATCCCGAGAAGCTGCGCGAATTGGAGGCGATCTTCTGGAAAGAGGCCGAGAAGTACCAGGTGCTGCCCCTCGACTGGCGGGCGGTGGAACGGCTGAGTGCCGAGCTGCAGGGACGCCCCAGCCTGGCGGGCAAACGGAAGCAGTTTGTCTACTTCCCCGGGCAGGCCGCCCTCCCCGACGGCGCCAGCCCCCCGATGCTCAACAAGTCGTGGACCATCACCGCCGAGGTGGAGATCCCCGCCGGTGGGGCCGAGGGCATGATCTACACCCACGGCGGTCTCACCGGCGGCCTGGGGTTGTACCTCCAGGAAGGCCGGGCGCACTTCAGCTACAACATGCTGGCGATCGACCGGTATCTCGTCAGCAGCGAGAAACTGCCTCCGGGCAAGGTTTCGCTGCAGGTGCAGTTCCAGTATGAGGGACAGCCCGGTCAACTGGGCAAGGGGGGCGTGGTCACCCTGCTGGCCAATGGCCAGAAGGTGGGGGAAGGGAAACTGCTCAAGACGGTTCCCCTGCAATTCTCGCTGGGGGAAGGGGTCGATGTGGGCCGCGACTCGGGCTCGGCGGTCGATGAGAGGTACCAGCTCCCCTTCGAGTTCACCGGGAAGATCGACAAGGTGACCGTCGACCTCAAGTGATGCGGGCCGACCCACACCGATCCAGACTTCCAGCCGACCGGTTTCCTGACCGGTCGGCTGGGAGGGATCCCCCCTCAGGCGAAATCCTGGGGCAACATCGGCTGGCCTGCCGAAAACCATCGCGGGCCGAAAACCATCGCGGGCCGAAAACCATCGCGGGCCGGGCTCCCACCGAGGAGACCGGCCCGCAGTTGTTCCAGCGGGACTCGCCAGCCCTGCGTTCGACCTACAACTGCCCGCTGTACCGCACAAACGCCTCCACGGCGTAGTACTCGGGCAGGCCGAGTTGGTTGTAGATCGCGGCGGTGTGCTTGGTCCGCTCTTCGGCACGCACCCAGAACTCGCGCTTGTCGCTCCCCGGGAAGAGGGGGGCGTCCTTTTGCGATTCATGACGGAAGATCGCCTGCTTCTTCCGCTCGACCACCTCGGGGCTGAGGGGCACCGCCCGCTCGATTTCGTGCGGCTCGTATTCGTGCCAGGCCCCGCGGTACAGCCAGGTTTCCGTCTGCAGCCCCTCGGCCTCGACCACCTTGAGGGCCCGCAGAATCGCCTCGGCACACATGCGATGGGTGCCGTGCGGGTCGGAGAGGTCACCGGCGACGTAGATCTGCAACGGCTTCAGGGTCCGCAGAAGGTCGGCGATGATCTCAACGTCGGCGTCACCGATGGGAGACTTCTCGACCTTGCCCGTGCGGTAAAAGGGCATGTTCAGGAAGTGCAGCTTCTCGGGGGGAACCCCCGCCGTCACCGCCGCCCGGGTCGCTTCGGTCTGTCGAATGAGCCCCTTGACCTGCTGCACCTCGGGACAATCGGGGGCACCCGGCGCCTTGTTGTGGATCGCCTCGCGCATCCGTTGGTCGAGCGCCTTGGTCTCGGGAGTTTCCAGCCCAAAGATCGAGTTGTACTCCCGCATGAAGTCGATGTGCCGCAGCGCGTCGTAGTCGTGCACCGCGATGTTGCCGCTGGTCTGGTAGGCGATGTGCACATCGTGCCCCTGATCAGCCAATGTAATCAGGGTTCCCCCCATGGAGATGACGTCATCGTCGGGATGGGGGCTGAACACCAGAACGGTCGCCCGTTCCTCCCCGGCGGGCTTGGTGCGGATTCCTCTCAGCAGCCCTTCAAACGCCCGCTCCCGGATCGCACCGATGGGACCACGCTGCTTCAGCAGGTCGTGGAGGTGGTGTTCGATGAAATCGTCTTCGCACAGTTTGTGCAGCGGCTTGCCCAATTGCAGGGCCAGACCAATGACCGCCCGGTGTTCGACCTGCGGAGTCCACTGGACTCTCCCGGTGACCCAGGGAGTCTGCACGGCGGTCAACTGGCTGGCGGCGGGGCTGTCGATCACGAACTGGGCGTGCGGATGTTCCTGCAGGAAGGTGGCGGGGACCAGCGACGTCACGTCCCCCTCCACCGTCTTCCGCACAATCTTCGCCTTGTGCTCGCCGAACGCCATGATGACGATTTTCTTGGCGGAGAGAATCGTCGAGATTCCCATCGTCACCGCCTGCATCGGGACGCTTTCAGCGCTGAAGAAACTGCCGGCGGCGTCGGCCCGGGTCTGCGGATCGAGCGAGACCATCCGGGTCATGGAATGTCGCGAACTGCCCGGCTCGTTGAACCCCACGTGCCCCGTGCGGCCGATCCCCAGCAACTGCAGTTGGATCCCCCCGGCGCGCTGGATCGCCTGCTCGTAGTCTTCGCAGAATTGCTCGACCTCCTCGGCCGGAATGTCCCCCCGGGGAATGTGGATGTTCTCTTCGGGAATGTTGATGTGGTCGAAGAAATTGGCCCGCATCCAGCGGTGATAGCTGTGGATCGAGCCCGGATCCATCGGAAAGTACTCGTCCAGGTTGAACGTCACCACGTTCGAGAAGTCGAGGTCTTCATCGCGGTGCAGCCGGACCAATTCCCGGTACACTCCAATCGGCGTCGAACCGGTCGGCAGGCCCAGCACGGTGGTGGCCCCCGCGGAATTGTTCTCGCGGATCAGCCCAGCCAACATCAACGCCACATGGCGTCCCGCCTCGGCGGCATGAGTGAACGCCACGGTGGGAACGCGGGTGTTGCGGATGAATTGACCCGAATGAGAGGGCTTCGCGCGGGGCACAGTACGAGTGGTGGCCATGGGGAGAAACGCTGCGTATGCTGAAGGAGATCTGTCAGTGAGCCCCGAGATCAACAGGGTCTGATGGAGGTGACAACCCGAGTTTAGTTCCTGTCCAGAAAACAGGCCACACCTGTTTTCCCAAAAACATGCCGAACCGCGCCGCGCCAAAGATTCTGGCCATTCACGCCCACCCCGATGATGTCGAATTCCAATGTGCGGGAACCCTGGCCCGCCTGGGAGGGCGGGGCTGCCCGCTGGTCATCGCCACCATGACGGCGGGAGACTGCGGCAGTGCCGAGTTGGGCCCGCTGGAAATCGCCGCCGTCCGCCGGGCCGAGGCCGCCGCCGCCGCCCGGTTGATCCACGCCGAATACCACTGCCTGGAATTCCTCGATCTCCAGATTGATCACGACAACGCCGGCCGACGACGCGTCACCGAGTTCCTGCGGCGGGTGCGTCCCGACCTGGTCCTCACCGCTCCTCCGGTCGACTACATGTCGGACCACGAAAACACCAGCAAACTGGTGCGGGACGCCTGTTTCTGCGCCTCGGTCCCCAACTACACCACGCACCACTGGGACCCCGCCCCGCCGCTGACGCACATTCCTCACCTCTACTACGTCGACCCCCTGGAGGGGACGGACCATTTCGGTCAACCGATCCCGCCTGACTTCCTGATCGACACCACCGCGGTGTTCGACCTCAAGCTGCAGATGCTGGCCTGCCATGCCAGCCAGCGGAACTGGCTGCTGAAGCAACATGGAATCGACGAATACCTGGAAAGTTGCCGCAAGTGGAGCAGCCGGCGCGGGGCCGAATTGGGAACAGCCCATGCCGAAGCTTTCCGGCAGCATACCGGTCATCCTTACCCCCACCACAATCTGCTGCGGGAACTGTTGACCGAGTCACAAACGCTGTGAACAGCGGCCGCCTCAGGCCGCGTGTGAGATCACCCGCCGCGGACGGGCCTGCAGCACCCAGTCGACAATCCGCCAGTCGAGCCAGGACCGGTCCGGATCGGTGCCGCGATTCGCCAGGAAGCCCATATGTCCTCCCCCCGGCGCCGTGTGCAGACTGGCCATCGCGGGGAGCTTCAGACGGCGGAGCGACTCAATTCCGACGAGGGGATCATCCGCGGCCCCGATGATGAGGGTCGGAATCTCGATCCCCTCGACAAATTGATGGGCGCTCACCTGTTCATAATAGTCCGCACCGCTGTCGAAGCCGCAGACCGGGGCGGTGAACAAATCGTCAAATTCCTCAATCCGGCGGGGGAACCGCACCGCTGCGGGATCCGGAACGTCCGGCACAACCCGCCGCCAGTTCGCAACGTGATCCAACAGATGTCGGGTGAAGTACCGGTCGTAAAGCCGGCCCAATCCCCCCGAGAGATTGCGCACACAATACGCCAGATCGACCGGTGGGCAGACCGCCAGAACTGACTGCAGCTCGGGAGGGTTGAACCGCGGGTGCTCCCCCGCCAGCTTGAGCAGCACACTCCCCCCCAGCGAGAAACCCAGGCCCGAGACCGGTGATCCGGGGCACTGCCGGATAATCTCGCGGAGCGCCGCCAGGGCATCATCGGATCGCCCACTGTGATAGGGGAGTCGGGCCAGACTCATTCCAGCACCACAAGAACGCATGTCCATGCGGAATGTGCGAATGCCACGCTGATTCAGCCGCCAGGCCACCCGCCGCATGTAGGTCGCCTGGTGGTTGCCCGCCAACCCATGCAGCATCAGCGCCACGGGATCGCCGGGATTCCAGATTCCCGGGCAATCATCATGCAGCACCACCTGATCCCCACCCGAGACATCCACCAAATGACGACCAGCACAATCGGGAGGCTGCTGGCCTCCTGACTGGTATAACGCGGCCAGGGTCTGAAAGTGCCCGTTCCGCAACAGCCAGTGAGGAACAAACCGGGGTAGTTTGAGACTGAAATCCATGGTGACTCGGGGGTTCCGGAAAATGGCGCGGGACTTTAGCGGTCTTCCCCCGGGACGGCGAGAGCAATTTGACCCCGGTTTTTTCGGTTCGGATCAATTCCCCAGACAAAACTTCCCGCAGGCTACCCGAAAATCGCCCCATCCATCCCGTTTGCTACCACTCCACCCGCAGTGCTCTGCCAGGGTGACAGGTCTGCCTGACCCCAAATCCCCACGCGTTCCGTTCTCCCCGCCGTCCCGCACAAGTCACGCTGGCCAGGATCGCACCGCCGGCCCTACCCGGAGGCTCCGGGCCCAGTCCGCCGTCACGCGTCCGCCGGTTCGCCCCCCGGCCATGGTCAAACCCCCCGGCTGTGCACCATACTGCGGACGTCGTGTTCTCCATCCCTCTGCCGGGTTGCCCGGGCATGTCCGAACCGCACCGCACTTCCCGCTGGACCCAGGCGCTCTGCGGAGTGCTCTTCCTGGCCACCTTCCTGGTGTACGCCCACCGGATCGTGGGGGTGCAGAACTCGGTGGAGATCAAGCAGCACTTCGGCACCGACGATGCCGGGTATGGGCGGGCGGAAGCCTGGTTCGGCTACGGATTCGCCGCCGGCGGACTGGTGTTCGGCATCCTGGCCGACCTGCTGTCGATTCGCTGGCTGTTTCCCCTGGTGGTGCTGGTCTGGTCGATCACCGGTTGGGAAGCATCCCTCGCGGGGACCCTCGACGAATACGTCGGGTGGCGTTTCGCGCTGGGGTTGTTCCAGGCCGCCCACTGGCCCTGCGCCCTGCGAATGACACAACGAGCATTCCCGCCGCACCAACGGACGTGGGGCAATGGCATTCTGCAGAGTGGCGCCGCCGCCGCCCAAGTGATTCTGCCGCAGATTCTGCTGTGGGAAGACCAACGGGGAGCGGGCTGGCAGTCTTCGTTTCGGCTGTGGGCTCTCGTGGGGCTTCCCTGGGGGTTGGCCTGGCTGGCGCTGGTTCGCGAGTCGGATGTGCGCCGCCCCGTGCTGCAGACCGACGAACAGGGGGCCGGGGCGGGTCAGCCCCGCGAAATCCGCGAGATTCCCTGGTACCAGATTTTCACTCTCCGGCGCTGGTGGCTGCTGTTGATCACCGTGGTGGGAATCAACGTCCCCTGGCATGCCCTGCGGGTCTGGATGCCCGACACGCTGCGGACCTTTTATGGTTACGACAAGACGTTCGTCGACAACTTCACGTCGATCTATTACCTGTTCGCGTTCGTAGGGAGCCTTGCGGCCGGCTGGCTGACCGCCTGGCTGGCGGGACGGGGCTGGAATGTGCATCGCGCCCGGCTGGCGGTGTTTGGCCTGTTCGCGGCCTGCGTGCTGCTGCTGGTTCCCGCCCAGTGGCTATCCCGCGGCTGGGCCCTGCTGGGGCTGCAGTTGGTCGCGGCGCTCGGCACGCTTGGGCTGGCCCCCCTGTACTATTCCTTCAACCAGGAACTCTCGGGCAAGGCGCAGGGGAAGGTGGGAGGCTCGTTGAGTTTCCTGTTGTGGATGATCCTCGGGGCGATGCAGGCGAACATCGGAACCGTGGTGAAGACCGATCCGACCTGGCGCCCCGTGATCTTCGCAGTGGTCGCCCTGCTGCCGCTGATCGCCTGGGGTGCGCTGGTGCTCGGCTGGGGCACCCGCCGAACCCCCTGACCACCGACTCCACCTGCGTCCCCCTCGGATTCTGTGCCACCCCGTGGCGAGCGGCTCGGCCGTCTGCGCAACACGGGATCAAACGCCTAAATCCGCCCGAGATTCCTGCCGCGCACCATGGCCGGCGGCCGGGCCTGCCCTCCGCCGTGCAAGGTGCGGGCCGCCTCGTCGGGAGAGTGTTCGCGCAGCCAGCCCCGCAGGGGGACGTCGGCATCGACCGGGTCGTAGGTTCCGTTGTTGGTGGGGCAGTCTCCCAGAATCTGCCGTCCCACCGGGTCGAGCGCGGGCAGCACCTGCGCCACCGAGAGCTGATCTTTCGGCCGCAGCCAGCGGTAGCTGTACCCCAGCCAGACCACCTTGCGGGTGAACGGCGACGTGTTCGCGCTGCGCGAATGCCAAATCCGCCGGTCGATGAAAACCGCGGTACCCGGTTTCACGCACAACGGCTCGGTCCCCTCGGGACAAGACACCCCATCCTGTGGACAATCAATCTCGTTCCACAGGTGCGAACCAGGAACAATCAGCGTGTTGCCCCGCTCCGCCTGGGAGGCGTCGGTCAGGTAGAAGCCGATTTTCAGAGACATCCGCGGCCGGGGATTGGTCTCCATCTCGTCGTTCATCCGCATGCTGTCCTGGTGCCAGGCGACGCGCCACGACAACGCCGCCGCGTCGGCCGGTGGTGTTACATCCACATGCGAATGGTACGAATAGATATTCCACCCCAGAATTCCCCAGACCTTGGGAAGCGTTCGCTCGTGCAGCGCCAGTTCCACGAAGGCGGGGTCCTCCCCCAGCACATTGGGGAACGACAAGAGCCTGGTCGCCTGGTCCGCCGCGCGCTCGCGCCGGTCGATACGGTCCACCGCCGCCAGCAGCCGGCTGGTAAATTCTTCCGAGAGCGCATTCTCGACCACCAGGTATCCCTGGGTGTTGAAGAACTCGCGCTCGGCCTCGGTCAGGCAGTGTTCCAGGCAGCGGGGATGCATGTCGGTCTTCCGAAAGAATCTGATTCGGCGTCCGGCCACCCGCCGGATCGTGGTCTACTCTACATCGATTCGCGCCGCAAAGGCCCCCAGGCCGGCAATTCCGCTCGGTCCATTCGCTCAGCCCCGGGACAGCCGGGCTTCTTCGGCCAACGCCCCGGCCCGCAACTGCGGAATCGACCGCCGGTGTTCCGACTGCACGTACTGGCTGCGCCCCCCGTCGGCCACCGTCCGCACCAGGATCGTCTTCCAGGGGCGATAGAAATATTGGGGATGGTTCTTGGGCGGCTCTTTCTGGGGATCTCCCTCCAGCTCCAGCAGGTCGAACACGGCGGTCTGGAAGCCGGCGATCCGGCGGCCTTCCTGGTGGGCCACGTTGCGGGCCATCGCCAACGCCTTCAGGTACACCTCGGGCCCCATCACCGCGGTGCCGAAGTTGTACATCACCCCCCCTTCCAACCGGTCGATCGCCTGGCAATACACCAGAAAGTCGCGGTAGCTGGCCCCCCCCAGCGCCTCGGCATCGCAGTTGGGGTGCTCGTGGAGGATGTCGTAGCCGATGCCAATGTGCACGGTCACCGGCACATTTAGCCGGTACGCCTGGGCCACCACCGAGAGCTCGCGGTTGGGGAAACCCCCTTCCCAGATCGCTTTCCCCAGCGCCTCGCCGTAGCCCAGCCCCTGGCGGTACCCCTCGGCGATCACGTCGTTCATCCGGCCGGTTTCGCGCCACAGGCCGAATTCACCCGAGCTCACATAACGGGGCACGCTCTCGCAGGTCGCCCCCACCAGGGCCAGCTCCCAGTCGTGAATGGGCCCCGCCCCATTGAAGGCCAGGTGGGTCAGCAGGCCCCGTTCCATGAGGTCGATGAGGTGCCGGGCGACTCCCGCCCGGATCACATGCCCCCCACACATGAAGATGATTGAGGCCTTTTGGGCCTTGGCGTGGGCGAGTTCCTCCCCCAGGCGGGTCATCACCGGATCGACCGGCTCGATCAAGGGCGCGTCGAGGGGGAGCTGGTCCGTCAGTGGAAGGTCGTGCGTCCGCTCGAACAGAGGCCTGATCAACAGCCTCGCGCGGTCGAATTGGGGGTGAGACATGATTGCAAAATGTACCTCGGCGACTGAGAATTGGCGACGCTCGACCGGGACAACTCCCCCCACCCGCTACGCCGTGTCTCAAACTCCGAGAACCGGCCGGGCGGATGACGCAGAGGCCCCCAGGTCGCACGCTGTTCGCTGGTGCCTGGACTCTTTTCCCGTCCCCTCCCAGGGAGGCTGTCGTCATGCGCTCACCGTTCCTGCTGGCTGGCCTGTTGCTGTTCGCCTGGGCGACCCTTCTGCCGGCCGCCGAGCCCGTCGGTTCGCGTCCGTTCGACACCACCCGGCGGGTCCCGTTCAACGGGTCGCGGCTGGTGGGAAGTCCCGATCCCCCGGCCCCCTTCGTCATCAAACCCGCGTATCCCCGGTTGAAGCTGTTGGAACCGGTGGCCATCGCCCGCGTCCCCGGGATGAAGTCGTTTCTGGTCGCCGGCCGGCCTGGAACCATCCATCACTTCGCGCAGCAGTCCGAGGCCACCGCCGCGGCCATCGGCGACCTCCAACGAACCATCTACGGCCTCGCCCCCCACCCCCAGTTCGCCCAGAACGGGAAGCTGTATGTGATGTCGATCGTGGACCCCACCGAGGGGGCGCCCACCGGCAGCCGGGTCTCGCAATTCCAGGTCGATCGTTCCACCCAGCCCTGGAAACTGCGAACCGAGAGTGAAGTGCCCCTCGTCGAATGGCCCTCTGGCGGACACAACGGAGGGAATCTCGCGTTTGGCCACGATAGCTTCCTCTATATCGCCTGCGGAGATGGCAGCGGCATCGCCGACGAACGCCAGACCGGCCAGAAACTCGACGACCTGCTCGCCTGCCTGCTGCGCATCGATGTCGACCGGCACACTCCTGGCAAGAACTACGCCATCCCCGCCGACAATCCCTTTGTCCAGACCCCCGGTGCCCGTCCCGAAGTCTTCGCCTACGGTCTGCGGCAACTCTGGAAGTTCTCGTTCGACCGCCAGACGGGTGACTTGTGGGGAGGCGATGTCGGCCAGGATCTGTGGGAAATGGTCCTCCAGATCGAAAAGGGGGGCAACTATGGCTGGAGCATCAGCGAAGGGACCCACCCCTTCCGTCCCGAACGCCTCCTGGGCCCCACCCCCATTCTCAAGCCAGTCTTCGAGCATCCCCACAGCGACTTCCGGTCGATCACCGGAGGATTTGTCTACCGCGGCCAGAAGCACCCCAGCCTGGCGGGGGCCTACATCTACGGCGACTACGACACCGGCAAGGTGCATGCCTTGAAGCTGACCAACGGCGAGCTGGAATGGCAGAAGGAACTGGTCGACACCCCGCTGCGCATCGTCAGCTTCGCCGAGGATGACGCGGGAGAGGTGCTGCTGGTCGACTATATGAACGGCACGCTGTACGAACTCGCCCCCAACACGGCCCGCTCGACCGCCGCCGACTTCCCGCGGAAGCTGTCGCAGACGGGGCTCTTCGCGTCGACCAAAGACCATGTCGTCGCCTCCGGGGTCATTCCCTACTCGGTCAATTCCGAACTGTGGTCCGATGGAGCACTCAAGGAACGCTTTCTGGCCCTTCCGGGGGAGTCCCAGATCGAGTTCGAAACGGTCACCTATCCACAACCGGCCCCCGGAGCCCCCGCCGGTTGGCGGTTCCCCGACGGCACCGTCACGGTCAAGACGTTTTCGATCGAGCACGAAGTGGGAAACCCCGCCAGCCGCAAACGTCTCGAAACCCGGGTGATGGTTTTCGAACAGTTGGCCGGCAGTGAAGAGGTGGGAGACCAGGTGTGGCGCGGCTACACCTACCTCTGGGATGAAGACCAGGCCGACGCCACCCTGCTGGAAGAGCATGGTCTGGACCGTGAACTGGTGATCCGCGACCCGGCGGCCCCGGGGGGAGAGCGCCGGCAGGTCTGGCACTTCCCCAGCCGCAGTGAATGCACGCTCTGCCACACCATGCCGGCCAAGTACGCTCTGGGGGTCTCAACGCTGCAGTTGAACCGCGACCAGGATTATGGCAGCGGTGTTGTGGCCAATCAGATCGACGTCTTCAAGCAGTTGGGGCTGTTCAAACAGGCACCCGAGAAGCCCACGGCCGAACTGGGGCAGCTGGTCAATCCGCACGACAGCACGCAGCCGCTCGACGCCCGGGCCCGGTCGTACCTGCATGCCAACTGCTCTCACTGCCACATGAAATGGGGGGGCGGCAATGCCGAGTTCCAACTGCTGGCGACTCTGCCGCTGGAGGAACTGGGAATCGTGAATACCAAACCGGGGCAGGGAGGCTTCGGACTGACCGATCCCCGCGTGCTGGTGCCGGGAGATGCCAACCGCTCGATGCTGCTGCACCGCCTGACCAAGACCGGGCTGGGGCGCATGCCCCATGTCGGGTCGAACGTCGTGGACGACAAGGCGGCGCAGCTGCTGCGCGAGTGGGTGACGGAGATGAAACCATAGGTGGCTCGCCGGCGTTGCGACAACGCCTTCCCCAGCCAGAGACCCCCGGGGGAATTTGCGCAACCGTTCGAAGCTGGTCTGCGGCCGAGTGGAAGGTGTCGGGGCCAGGCCCGCGTCCCGCATCGCGGCCGCCTCAGGCCCCCGGTGTCAGCAACAACTCGGGCTGGGAGGACGAACGGGTGTTTGGCAGTGGGGGATTGTCGGCCGATCGGAAGGTGAAAACCACCGAGTACTTCGACTGCCGGGTGGTGTTCCGCCCCGCCGCATGGAACGTGCGGGCATGGAAGAAGAGCGCGTCCCCCGGCTGCAGCGGGACGGGAATCTTCGC
>CAIOTJ010000148.1 GCA_903861195.1 uncultured Planctomycetaceae bacterium
CGGCAGTTCTGCAAGAAGCTGCTGGGTTATTCGCTGGGACGCGGCGTGCAACTTTCCGACGAACCGCTGTTGGCCGAGATGCAGGCTGCTCTCGACCAGCACGAGGGACGCTTCTCGGCGGCGGTCGAGGTGATTGTCTCCAGCCCGCAGTTTCGCCAGATTCGTGGCCGGGACGCAGCGGTGGCCGACGCGAATTGAGACGCGGGGCGAAAGGCGGAAGGCTCAAGGCGGAAGTATGTCTGGGGTACGATCAGACAGCTTCCGTGATGACATCCTGGTGGCGCAGCGAGCGGCTGGCGGTGGCCAGATCGGGAAACAGTCCCGCGGCCAAACCGGCCGTCAGGGCGCAGCCGACGGCGGCTTCTTCGCAGTGGTGGGTGCAGACCAAAGGCAGCCCCAGCCCCCGGGTGACCAGCCGGGCCAGCAGGGGGTTTTCTCGCAGTCCATTTCCCGCGGCCACCAGGCGTTGGGGCTCGAACTGGGGGGCCTGTTGGCGGACTGTTTCGAGCCCCGCGCGCAGGCCCGCCGTCATCCCCTCCAGCAGGGCCCGGGTGAAATGGGCGGGGGTGAAGTTTTGCGGAGAGACGCCGGTGAAACGTCCGCGGGCGAGCGGATCGCTGCGGGTTCCCGCGAAGGTGGCGGTGCATTCCAAACCCAGGGCCCCGGCGGGTACCGAGGCGGCCAGTTCATTGAGCCGGTCGAAGAGCGGGCCGGTTGGTTCTTGTCCGGAGAAATCGCGGAGCACCTGGCGGAAAAACTGTTCGAGCAGGGCGTACGACCAGCCGCCCGGCAGCCCGACGTTCGACAGCAGATTGCCCGCCACGGGAAACGGCCGGAGTTCGACCGGGGGAGTGAACTGCCGGTCCGAGGTGAAGACGGCCACCTGGGCCCCGGTGCCGACATTCACCAGCACGTCGTGCGCCCGATTGCCAATGCTGCCGACAAAACTGGCCTGGTGATCGCCCAGGGCCGGTGCGACGGGAATGGGACCGGGCAGGTCGAACTCGCGGACCCACCGGTCCGCGAGTGGTCCCACCGGTTGATCGGCCTCGCCGATGGGAGGGAGCCAGGCGGGATCGATCCCCAACGCGGCGAGCGAGGGGGTGTCCCACGTGCGAGTGGCCGGGGCGAACACGCCACTGCTGCCCGCGGCGGTGGGTTCGCAGACGAGGCGGCCCCCGGCGAGGTGGGCGGCGAACAGGTCCATGATGAAGCAGGCCCGGCCCCGTTCGGGAAGCCCTCCCTGCTGCCGCAACCAGAAGAGAATGGTTGCCAGAAACCCGGTCTGCAGCCGGCAGCCGCACCGTTCGATGGCGTTCTCTCCGACGAGGTGCCGGGCCCGCTCGACCCAGGTTTCTTGCGTTCCGGGAATGAATTCGTTTCCCCGTCGATCTTGCCAGTTGATGAGCGGAGTCAGTGGTTGGAGCTGGGCGTCGACCAGGACGGCGCCATGCTGTTGGCCCGTGACGCCAATTGCGGCGATCTCCCGTCGGCGCGATCCGAGATCCCGCACCAATTGCCGCAGGCAGTCGAACCCCCGGGAGACGATTTGACCCGCATCCCATTCCGACCGTCCCAGGGACCGGTCGGCGGCGGAGGTGAGATTGGCCTCGTTGGGAAGGGCGGTGCGGCAGACGACCTCTCCGCGGTCGGGATCGAAGGCGATCGCGGTGAGTTTGGTGGTGCCGAGGTCGAGACCGGCGAGCAGGGGCATGGCGGCGGGCGGGGGTCAGGAAGAGGCAAGGCGAACCAGGTCGGGCGTGAGGCGGTCCATCCCTGTGGCGTGGTCCACCGGGGGAGCGTAGCCGAAATCGCGCCGCGCCCGTTCGATGGAGTAGTGATGCGAACCGGCGAGTTGCTGGGCGAGGAAGCGGGTCATCGGCGGTTCGGCCGAACGGCCCAGCAGGTGGTGGAGAGTTTCGAGGGTCCAGCCGGCGGCATAGGCGAGCCCGGCGGGGATTGTGCGACGGACGGGGGGGAGCCCTGCGCGGCGCAGGAGTTCATCGATCCAGGGCCACATCGCGACCGGATCGGGATCATTGATGAAGTAGGCCTGGCCGTTGAGGGGAGAGCCCGGTTGGAGCGCGTCGGCCGCCTGGAGATGGGCGATGGCGGCGTTGTCGACGTACGAAATCGAGATGCGGTTGGTGCCGGGGCCGACCCGCACCAGCCGACCCGCCCGAGCGCGGGCGATGAGCCGGGGGATGAGGTGGTTGTCGCGGGGCCCCCAGATGAGGTGCGGGCGCAGAGAGACAGTGAGCAGGGGGCCGTCGGCCGCGGCCTTTCGCACCGCCTGTTCGGCGAGCGCCTTGGAGTGGGGGTAATGGCAGAGAAAGCGGGTGGGGTAGGGGAGCGACTCGTCGGCGTGGATGTGATCGCGGCCGTCGTAGACCACACTGGGAGAGCCGGTGTAGACGAGACGCTGGACGGAATGCGTCTGACAGCCGTGGAGGACGTTGAGGGTTCCCTGGGTGTTGATTGAGTAATAATGCGACCAGTCTCCCCAGATTCCCGAGACGGCGGCGACGTGAAAGACGGTATCGATATTTTGGCAGGCGGCGGCCACCCGGGAGGTGTCGCGGATGTCGGCGGAGACCTGTTCGACCCCCAATTCGCGCAGGCGGGGATAGTCTC
>CAIOTJ010000149.1 GCA_903861195.1 uncultured Planctomycetaceae bacterium
GTCGAACCCGACGCCTGTCGAATCCACAGATTGCGTTGAGCCATGATGATCGCCTCCTCCAAGTCGACGACCCGGGTCTTCCCACCGGCCCGCACGATGAGAGAGGCTCGGGCGCTACCAGCCGTGGAAAGGAAACCGCGAATTTGCAAACCGATTCGTGTCTCTCTGGTTGGATCCGACTCGACGGGAACCACAAACGTCTGAGTCTGTGTCGCGACGAGATGATTGCCCTTTCCGTAGGCTGTCGTCACGAAGTTGTCGAACAGGAGTGTCGCCACCCGCTTGTCTTCGCTGACGACCGTGGCGTGACTGAGATTCTTTTCAACTCGGGCATATCCCTTGAACTTACCCGGCTGGGTCTCATCAGCACGAACGTGACGGTACCCCGCGCCAGTAGCCTGATGGACGATAGCCAGCAGCAAAAAAGAGCGCAGTGCCACAGGAAGAGTACGATGTTGATCGTGAAGCATGTTGGTGATCCTTCGGAAGTGATGACAACAATCATCGACAGTGCCAAGAGCCAATGCATTTGGTTCTCTCATCACGCTGCGGAAGAGTAGGGTTGAATCGAAAGAAGAGTCAAGAGGCCAATTCGTCTGGGTCTCTGTACCGACAGCCGACTGTGGGTCCGTGATCGCCTTCCCGCTCTCTGTCGATGCGGGTGCATCGTGGGGAGGCTGCCGGTGATGGCATCGATTGGAATCAACGCGGTGTGCGTGGATTCTGTCGGAAGAAATCGTTGAATCTCGGCCCGCAGCCGTGGTGGCCGGATTGGCCCCCAGATCAACTGCCGCATAGGAGCGGCCCTGGATCAGATCGGCTTTGGTCACGTTTTTACAATCGGGACGACACGGAGGCTGCTATGGTCTGGACCCCGTGCTTTTGCGTAGTGGGCTGTCAGGATATGGCTGAATGCGCACCGAGGCCGGGCACACACAAGGTGCCAACAGTTGCGGAGCCGGCGGGGCTGTCGACCCATCAAATGCCTGGGCTGGGAGGTCGCAACCTGACAAAATGGGTCGATCCCTGATTGACTTTCGCAGAGACACACGCAATAACCCGAGAGAGAGGTGATGCGTCGACGATTACCTTCTCGTCCGCAATTGTCTCGGAACTGTCAATGGAGCGGAAACTGTGTTTGAGGCTTTCTGTCAAACTCCCTTCGATCCCTTATCGTCGTGCGGCGTTCCTTGGCTCGATTTCGAAGACTTGGCACAACAAAGCCGTGGTCGCCGTGGCCTGGAATTGGCTGTGATGGTCACACAGTGCCCCCGGGGGTGTAATCACCCAGCAGAAGGTGTTGACAACCACTTCGAACGATCTGGGCATGGATGTGGTGCGAAGCCTTTCCTGGACTGCCGAAAGTCGAGCCTTACGCGGAGGGAACAGTCCGTCCGGTCTGAGACAACAGTGGGTCGAGAAACGACTTGCGGAGAACGAACCGGTTGGGACCAGCGGCCTTCTGGACGAAGTTGGGTTGGGAAGTAGCTGGAGTTGGGAGGAGTTGCATGCGATCGCCGATGCAGCTCGCGTTTTTCTGACAGCGATTCACTGACTTGGAGAAGAGTGTCATGAGCAGCCCCGATAAACTGATTGTTTCCAACGGCACAGCGTTGGCTCGGAAGTACACTGTCGCTGGCAAGACGGCGATCGAGAAGGCCGTCAAAGATTTGATTCAGGCTGACGCAGCCCGGGGTCTTGTCACTTCGTATGTGGACCTCAGCGACGTGACAACCATGAAATCCTATGGAGCAGTGGCAATTCCCAAGGGAGACGAACGGGACCCGAAGCTGAACAAACGGGCGATTGACAAGGTGTATTCCGGAGGAGGTGGGCGGCCCCAATACCTGATGTTGCTGGGTGCGCAGGACGTGATTCCGCAGATTCTACTGCGGAATCACGTTCCCCGTGATGGAGACCGCGATGTTCCCAGCGATCTGCCCTATGCCTGTGACAGCGGATTCAGCCTCGACATCCAGAACTTCATCGCTCCGACGCGGGTTGTCGGGCGGTTGCCGAACGTGACGGGAGACAAAAACCCGGCCCATCTGCTGGGGCTGCTGAAGACCGCCGCCAAGTGGACCGCCCGTCCCTCCTCCGCCTACGGCAGCTACCTGGGAGTGAGCGCCCAGGTGTGGCAAAA
>CAIOTJ010000150.1 GCA_903861195.1 uncultured Planctomycetaceae bacterium
GCATCGCCTGGTCGAGGTCCCCCTTGCCCCGATAGCCCAGCTTGAACAGCGTCTCGACCCCGTGCTTGCGGGCCGCCTTCATCTTGAGGGCCGCCTGCGCTTCCTTGATCTGGTTCTTCGCTTCCTGGATCTTCGATTCCAAATCATTCAGGGCGATCTTGTAGGTCCCCCCCGATTCATCCTCGTACATCTTCAGCGCCAGCTTGGCCATCTCGACCCGCAGCTTCGCCGCCGCCAGGTTGGTCTCGTTCTGCGTCTTCTGGTTCTCGAGACGCACGCTCGCCTGGATCTGGGCCGCCCGCGACTGTTCGAACAGCACGCTCTGGGCGTTCACCCGATCCTTCAACGGGGCCGAATCGAATTCGACCAGCAGATCTCCCTCTTTGACGGCGGTGCCGTTGGGGACCAGCCACAAAATGCGGGTCCCCGGCTGCCCGGGCACCGTTTCCAGGTCGCACTGGATGCGGGTCTCTTTCTGACTCGACAGCGTGCCCCGCTCGGTAATGATGATCGGCAACGACTGCCGCTGCACACTGTGCAGCACCAGCTTCTCGGTCGTCGCATACTGGTTCGACGGCGCAGAGGTCGCGCCGAAGCCGTGCTGCTTCCACGACCAGCCGGCACCCGCCAACAACGCGCCGGCCACCGAGGCCACCAACAGGCGCCGGCCGCTCAGCAGGCGGACGATCCAGGCGGGAGACGAAACCACCGGACCCTCCGAGACCGTCGTTGCGGGTGTCAGGGGGGCCACGGGAGCGTCGAGACGCGTCCGGCGTCCCAACTCAGGCGACTGGGGATGGTAGATCAGGGTACTCATGGGCAGGATTCCCGTCGCTGCGACCTCCCGCTGACGTCCGCCACCCAACCGCACCAGCCCGGATCTCCCGGGGGGACAGGTCAGCGACAACAGTCATTTCCGGCGACAATCAACGAATGCGAGGTTCGATCCCGAGGAGCAAACACCGCCTTCAAGCCCGTGGCTGGGGAAGCCGGCGGGTTGTGGCAGGAACAGAAGGTCGAGGTTCTCAGGCAGGCTGATTCCAATCGCAACACAACGAGGCCAGTTGGGGGGAACTCAAGGACTGACGGCGAAACTTCGAATGAAGCCGGCGTCAGAAACTGGCAGGGGGGGAAGTTGTGCGAGAGCGGGTGGAACCGTGATTGGTTGTGTGGTGGGACAGTAGTTCAAACGCTGAACTGACAGGAAGATCAATTCTAGCCGGTGGGCCGCCGCGGCAACAGTCCCCCAGTCTTCAAAGCCTGAACGCAAGAGCACGCTTTGGCGGTGGGAGTTCGGGTGGCAACGGTTGGGAAGAGGGGGTGTTCGCGGTCGATCGCCCCTCTCCCGGCTCCTCCGGCCCCAGGGACATGCCGCGAACAGCATTCCCCTGCAGGCTGGAATCGGCATTCTCCCGTCCGGATTTCGGCGAAATTGATCGTCAGATCAAAGAATTCCCATTTGAGAAGCCTGCTCCCAACCACTTCCCGGATCGGTCCGCTCGCAGCTTGGCTCTCTCTGAAAGACGCTGCCTGCAATGTTTGAGATCAAAAAGCGGATTGCTGTGTGCAGTTTCTTTGTCGTTATGAATCGGATTTCGAAATCCCGGCGAGAGGCGGTGCGGCGATGTGGACCAGAGAGTCTGGGCACTGGGTATGCCCTTCGCCGCATCCCAGTCGGAGACACTGTTCGCTTGAATCCAAATTCGTGCTTCGCGAATCGGTCACTTCTATCGAGACTGGCTTTCATTCGCAGGTTGCTGGACTCCCCTCCGTCGACCGTTCGACGGGTTTGGGCGTTCACATTCGCAAGGAAACCCGGATCTGCCTCGCAACGCACTCTGATAAATTCGTGACGGTTCATACGGATGTGTTTTTGTTGATTGATATGAATGTTACTGTGGTTTATGCGAATCTTGTAAATCGGGATAAACTCGGTATCAACGTGTCATGAGACCTGAAGAAAACCCGTTCGCACCCGGGGCTGGTTCGCCTCCGCCCGAGTTGGCTGGGCGCGATCAACTGCGTGAAAAAGTGCGGATCGCACTCGCGCGGGTTCGCGCTTAAAGGCCGACGAAGAGTCTGCTTCGGGTGGGCCTCCGGGGTGTCGGCAAGACAGTGCTGTTGGACCGGCTCCGCCTGGATGCACAAAAGTCCAATCTGCGTTGCCTGAGAATTGAAGCTCCCGAAGGTCGATCGCTCCCGGCGATTCTGGCCCCGCAACTGCGACTGGTGTTGCACGATCTCTCTCGGGAGCCGAAGGCCACAGAACTTGCCAGACGGGCATTGCGGGGTCTGGCCGGCTTCGTCAAGGCGCTCAAGGTCAAATATGGAGATCTTGAAGTGGGTCTCGATCTCGATCCGGAGCCGGGGTTGGCTGACAAAGGTGACCTCGAGCATGATCTTCAGGCGTTACTGCAGGTGATCGGAATGGCGGCCAAAAGTGCCGAGACGGCTGTGAGTCTTTTTATCGACGAATTGCAGTCTGTGCCGGAGCAAGACCTTGCGGCACTGATCACCGCCTTGCACGGAGTGGCTCAGACCCAACTGCCGGTCTGCCTCGTTGGGGCCGGTCTCCCCCAGCTTCCTGGAAAAATGGGGCGGGCCAAGTCTTATGCCGAGCGTTTGTTCGATTTCACGGAAATCGGTGCGTTGTCTCCGGACGCGGCCAAACAGGCTCTTCTCAAGCCTCTGGAGGAGCAGTCCGTCACCATCACCGACGAGGCCCTGGAGCTGATCTACCAGCACACCCAGGGTTATCCTGATTTTCTTCAGGAATGGGGAAAACAAGTTTGGGACGTCGCCGTGTCGCCCCATATCGATCGTGAGGTGGTTGTGGCCGCTAACCGATTGGCGATCGCGACGCTCGACGAGAGTTTCTTTCGCGTTCGATTTGACCGTTTGACCCCTTTGGAAAAACGCTACCTGCGGGCGATGGCCGAGTTGGGCCCAGGTCCGCATCGCTCCGGCGATATCGCGGCGGTCATGAATCGCAAAGTGAATTCCCTGGCTCCCACACGCAACCAACTGGTCGCGAAGGGGATGATCTATAGCCCGATACATGGCGATACTGCCTTCACTGTTCCCCTGTTCGACACGTTCATGCGCCGAATCCTGCCGGGGGATGAGTGGAGGTCGTAATGCCCCAGACTGGCCCGCCAAGCTTGATTGGCCGGAGGGGCGGTGGATGTCGTCGCGAATGAGTGGGGTCGGTCCCGTGGAGTCCCGAGGCGATTCCCTGCCATTGCGGCAAATCGACCAGTAGCCGATTCCAAGTTCACTGCCGGCCGATGAGGGTGTCGTTCGACAGTTTTGCAAACTTGTCGTCCGAACGACCGGTTTTCAACCTCTCGGTGAAAGGGCCATTGGCCCATCGAGTGGCTGGTCCACCACCGGCCACATTTCCTGGAACGGGATTCTCACCAGACGCCAGAACTTCCATCAGACAGAGTTCCAGAAAGCCTGGTACAACGCCCCGCCGCAGGCCTGTCCGTCATGATGAGAACAGGCAAACCGCGGGGTGTATTCTCCTTCAGACCAATCCCCACTCGCGCCGCTCATCACGCCGGGCAATCGCCGGCCGGTCCGAAAAAACTCGTGCACGACCCGCCGCAAAACGGGAATTGGCCTGGTTTCAGGTTCGCGCGAATCGTGAGGGAACAGGGGGGGAGGGAGCTTGGGCAATTCCCGAGTTGACCGTGTTGGGCTGAGCCCCGAAACACTGGCTCAATCACGATCACACGCCAGGCACGAAGCCTGTCCCCCCCTGTTGTCCTCTCGCTCGCCGGCGGACAGGTCCCCGGTCCTCCTGTTCCTTTCCTGCTTCTCTCTGTTCTTCAGCCCTGCGATGAACGTGTTGGCGATTCATTGATTGGCACTGCGACTCACCCGGGTCCGCGTGAAGCCTGGCCGTTCAACCCGCGGACGAGAGCCATTCGAACCGCACGGACGCGAGAGCGGGCGACGATGGAGAAGCCGCACGATCCGTTGTCTACGGTCCTTTGGCATCGTGCGGGTTTGGCCACGAAAGTAATCCAGCCAGTGGTGAAGGTCAGCCGGTGGAAGTTGTGCGGTGGTGAGGACACGGTGTGTTGCTGGAACACAACCGCGAAGACCGAGCATCCTCCCGAATCAACAGTCGCTCAGGACAAGGCTACCATGCCCGATGCCGGCCCGGTCCGCAACACACTCCCACCCACAAAGTGACGAATCCGCCGAAAAGCGGGATGAATCGGCGGTTTTTTTTCTGGGACGGTGCGATTTGTCTGGTAGGCTTCAGGCATGCAGAGATTTGTCGCCCCCCCTCCACAAGACTCCCTCTTCGGCGCGGCCCCCGAACCGGACCGGCGCGGGGAGGAGGCCGATCGCCCCGAACTGCGTTTCTGGCTGGCCCAGTTGCTGTTTTGGGGAGTGGTCGGGCTGACGCACGGATTCGTGTTGATCCCCTATCTGCGACCGGAAGTCATCGTCTCCGAGGCGTGGCTGGTGGTGATCGTGCGGGTCGTCACCGGTTTTCTCGTATCGACCGGGCTGAGCACGGTGTATCGGTATCTCGCCCAGCAGACCTGGCCGCAGCGCAGGCTTCTCGCCCGGGGTGTGCTGGTGCTCTTTCTCGCGGCGTTCCTGGAGTATCTGCTGTTCCAGGGAGGGCTGTTGCTTTTGGTGGCATCGCACGGTCCGTTGAGCAGCCGCTCGTACTTTCCGGGAATGCCCCTGACGGTCTTTCACCGGATTGACATCCTGACGGTTTGGAGCCTGCTGTTCATTGCGTTCTTCCAGGCCGAGAGAACGAAGTCGGCCGAGTTGCGGGCGGCCGAGGCCGAGTCGATCCTGAGGACCAGCGAATTGCACCGGCTGGAAGCGCAACTGCAGCCCCATTTCCTGTTCAATGCCCTGACGGCGATCCTGGCGTGCCGACACAATCCCGATGCCGTCGCGCGGGTCACCAGCGGACTCTCGGAACACCTTCGCTACTGCCTCGGTCGCCAGGGACTGCTGGAACCTCTCGGACGTGAGATTGATGCCCTTGAGCAATATCTGCACGTCCAGCGGGCGCGGTTTGGCCCCAACCTCGATTGCACGATTGCCTGTACCCGCGAGGCCCGCGAGGTCCCCATTCCCCCCATGCTGGTCTCCCCCTTGCTCGACAATGCGTTGAAGCATGGCCCGGTCAGCAGTCCCCAGCCACTGCGGATCACGGTCGACTGCCGGGTGGTCGCCGGGATGCTGCAGGTCTCCGTCACCAACACCGGGGACTGGATCGAACCGGGCAGTCGGGGGCGGATCGGGACCGGCTTGGCCAATTTGCGGAGACGGCTCAAGCTGTATCATCTTGAACAGGCAATTCTGACCTGTGAGACGACATCGGCAGGCGTCCAGGTCCGCGTCACCCTGCCCCTCTCGACGCTGGCCGCCGGGGGGGCACCGGAGCAACGGATATGAATCGCGGTTCCCGGAGGCAGCGGGCCATCCTGGTGGATGACGAAGATTCGGCCAACCGCTGGCTGGCCGAATTGCTGGCCGCACATCCCCACATCGAGGTGGCGGCAATGGCCACAACGACCGATCAGGCGGAACAACTCCTGCTGAAAGTCAAACCCGACCTCATGTTCCTCGACATCGAGATGCCAGGCCGGTCGGGACTCGAATTCCTCGCCGACACCAACCCCCAACTGCGGGTGGTGTTGGTGACGGCCCACGATCAGTACGCTCTTCAGGCGTTCGAGCTGGGGGCGTGTGACTATCTGTTGAAGCCGGCCTCGGCCGAGCGACTGGCGCGGACGATCGGCCGGATCTGCCCGGACCCGCGCCCAGCGCCAGGCGGTTCCAGTCCGGCTGAGCCCTCGCGTCTGGTCGTTCCGACCCCGCTGGGGGCCCGTCTGTTTGATCCTGCCGAGATTGCGTGGATTGAGGCCCACGAGAACTACACGCTCGTGCAATGTGCCGCTCCAGCACCGCACACTGTCCGCCGATTTCTGGGGTACTGGGCCGACGAGCTCGATCCCACCCGGTTTGTCCGACTGAGCCGGTCGCTGATCGTGCATCTCGACCAGATCAGCGCAGTGACCCGCCTGTCTTCAGACGAGTGTCTGGTTCAATTTGCGAACTCGCCCGCGGAACTGCGGCTGGGCCGCACCGCCAAACGCCGCCTGCGGCAATTGCTGCTTCCACCAGGATCCGCCGACCCCGACGACAGCCAATCGTGAACGGCTGCCGTCAACCAGAGACCGGGTCCGGGGAGTCTGTGGTCGGTTGACTGTCACCAAACCAAGGCGGCAGGACTGATGTCGGGTCCCGTGCTGGCTGTGGGAGGCACGTTGCAACAAGGTTTCGAACTCGTCGTACAGACGGAGGCGCTTACCCCTGCCCCAGCATGCGGTTGAGGCGCTGCTGGTGATAGGCCAGCCGCTCCGCAGGGGTCATGCGGGCGAAGTCGGGGTTGTTGCTGGGGGACCGGGAGGGCGCCGTCGTGGTCGCTGTCGCTGCCGCAGGGGTTGGGGGCGGCGCGGAAGGCGACGAACCTGAGGCTGCTGGGATGCGGACCAAAGGAGTGGGGACCGTGGCTTCCGGGGTCGCGGGAGCCGGGGGGTTGGTCGCGGCAGGCGGCAGGCTGGTCGTGGTTGTCCCGGCGTAGCTCATCGAGCCGTCGGTGATCTGCAGGTCGGTCTCCAGCGGCCGGTGCGGGGGGATCTGCAGCCGTTGCAGCACCGCATGGTAGGCCCGCACCCCCTCTTCGGGCTCGAGCTGCCCGTCGGCGATCAGCCGCAAAAAGTTCACGAACGCCAGCTGGTTCTCGGCATTGTTGATCTTCCGTCCAAACAGGGCCACCCTCCCACCGTACTTCTTCGCGTCATGCAGCAACTGGAAGGCGTCGCGGGTGGTCCCGGCCGAACCTCCCAGGATTCCCACCACCAGATGGGGATCGAAGCGGACCAGTTCCTCCATCGCCTGGGGGCCGTGGTAGACAATCTTCAAAAACAACGGCCGTCCCGCCCGGGCCACACCGGCCAGTGTCCGCGAGATGGCATCGTTGATGAAGCCCCCCAACCGGTCGGGACGGACCGCCCCTTGGACATTCGGATCGAACACCTCGAGAAAGTAGCGAAAGCCCTTCCGCTCGGCCTCTTCCCGAAACGCCCGGAAGTGCTCCAGCGCCACCCGGTCCCGCTCAGGATCGTTGTTGAAGGTAATCGAGTACAGGCCCAGGTTCGCTCCCCGGCCCCGTTCCTCGGGAGGGCAGTCGAGGTGGCCGCACTGGATGTGATCCAGCGACGCCGTGCGGAACGGATACGATCCATCGAGATGCACCCGCCCCCCGCGCAGCACATGGATGTCGGTCGTGTCGTTCGCCCGGGCCGCGGGGGTGACCGGCGAGTTGTCAAACAGTCGCTCGACCAGCGCCAATTGCTCGCTCGTACTGGCCGACATCAGCATGATGTCCACCAGTTCCGACCGTACGATCTGTCGGATCTGGTCGCGGTACTCGGCCAGGGTCTTGAATCGCTGCTCACCCGCATGCTGCTCGGGACTCAGTCCGGGAGCGGCCACGCCAAACGCCATGTCGGCATCCTTGGCGTCGGCCAGGATGAACTCCCGGCAGCCGTGAGGGTCGGCGTGAATCGCAGCCAGTTTCGCGTCGAGCGATTTCAACATGGAAGCAGCAACGGCAAGAGACTTCGGCACCGGGAGACATCGTCAAAGCCGCTTCCCCCCGGAGCCGGGAGCGATCGCACCCCGGCCTCACCAGCGGGAAGCAAAGCCTCCCGCCGGTCAGACCGGGGTGCGCAGCAAATTCGTCACGATCGGACGCACCCGGGTGGCCGCAACCACCCGGGATCTTCAATCGGCCAACCGGGCCTAGTGGGCACCGGCCGTCTGTCGCTCGCGGTACAACCGTTCGACATCGGCCACGGTGACCGTAATCTCGCGAATGAACCCGGTGTGCGACCGTTCGTAGCCAATCTTGGTGGCTTTCTCGGGACTCTGGTGCACCGCCTCGGCCAACCAGGACTTGTCGGCGGCGTTCAGGCCGGCGAGCCCCGGTTCGAAGAGGGTGCGCGTTTCGTTGACGAGCGTTTCCCGCCGGGCGTCGTATTTTTCTTCAGCAGCCATGGTGTTGAGAGTTCAGTTATCCAGTTGAATGTTCACGCCAGCCCCGGCACCCATCCCCCCTTGCAGCTTCTGGAAGACCTCGACCAGCGTCAAGATCCCGCGAATCTGCTCCACCGGCATCGCCGTGCGGGTCCGCAGGCCAGCCGGCTCGGCCACCAGCGAGAGTCCGCTGTAGCTCGCGGGGAGCACCAGCGATTCGAGGGTGTCTTCATCGAGCGGCAGGAACATCTTGCCGATGTCGCTCTCCCCTACAATCCGCAGCGCCTTGGACACAGTCCCCGGCAGATCCATCAGCCCTAGCAGATTCGCCTGCGGGCCGAGGTACGCCCGGGTCTTGCCCGCGGGGCTTTCCGTGCGGGCGGTTCCCTTCAGAGATGTCAGCAAGGCTTCCATCGCTTCCGTCCCCCCGCCGGTGGTGCTCAGAATGCGGTCTTTCTGGAAGACCGACCGGGTCACCAGTCCCTCGGGACCGTACATGATCCCCATCACCTGGGCGGCCATGGCCCCCTGCGGATCGTTCGGATCGATTTCCATTTCCATCTTCACCACGTCGGCCTTTTCACCCCCGATGGTTTCGCCATCGACGGTCAGGTCGTACTTTTGCTTCATCCCGTTGCCAATCTCGATCCCCTCCGGAAACGCCTGCTGCATCTTGCGGGTGGCGGTCTTCAGTGAGGCGACGTCGGCCAGTTCCATCAGGCTGGTCACGCGCAGGATCCCGTCGGTCATGCTCCCCAGGCCAAACGAACCCATGGTGGGGCCCGCCTTGACCTTGCTGAGGGCGTCCATCGCTTCCTTCGCGGCGGCGTTGGCGCGGTTGTTGCCCTGCATCATCCGGGCCCCCAGGGTGGCCAGTTCGGGAAAGTCGACACTCAGCCCCATGTAGCCCTGCAGCTCTTCGGGGAACTTCGCCAGGGTGTCGAACCCCGCCGGCTTGTGACGGGCGAGGAACCGGTCAGCCGCACTTCCCGGGGTGAACCCCAGCAGATCTTCAAACAGAATGCCATTTTTGGCGACATTCAGGGCGATCGTGCAGCCGGTGAGATCTCCCTTGGCGTCTTCCAGCGCCTTCAGCACCGTGCCCCCCACCTCGCCGATCAGCTTGGGATCGATTCCCTGCGGACCGCCGGGAGCTTCGGGCAGATTGGCCACCGTTTCGCGCGCCTGCTGGAAAAACTGCTCCACCTCGTCGGCATACACCGTGCGCAGGAGAGGCACGTTGAGGAACAGCGAGAGATCGCCCTTTTCGTACAGACTCTTGGCTCCGGTGTCGGCCAGCGAGGCGATCGACTTGCCGGTCCCCTTGAGGCGGGCCTGAACGGCGTTCGCCGCCTTGCTCCCCAGTGTGTAGACGCCGTATTTGCCGTGTTCTTCAAACTTGAGTTCCGAATCGAGGCCCTCCTTCATCGCCTTGATGTCAGTCGCGGGAATGATGAAGACCACTTCGGGGTCATCGGTCGCCTTGTCGGCCCCCTGGGGAACGTAGACGGCGACATACCAATCCTGCTCCATGTCGACCCCGGCCAGCGTCGGGTTCGAAATCAGCAGCCCCAGCATGCCCGCCTGGGTCCGCACCTGCCCGCCAAATCCTTCCTTGGCGGCATCCACCAGGTCGGCGAGCTTCTCGACCGTGGCCTTCGGGTTTTTTAGACGCAGCACGGCGGCCGCATCGGTCCCCACCGCTTCGAGGGGGCCTTTCGCCTGGCCAAACACAGGCCCGGCACACAACATCAACGCCACACACAGGGCGACGAGACGGCGCATGGAAGAACTTCCAGAATCGAGAGAGAGGATCCGTTTCACCCGCAGGGTGCTCATGTCGACAGACCGCCCCCTGCGACCCAGCGACACACGCCGCAGACCGACAGCCATCGATTCTGGAAGTATAGCCCTCGTCCCACTTCAAGGGAAACGAGTCTGTTAACAAACGGACAGGTGCGGTGGGTTCGGGAAATGGCTGTCGTGGAGAAGGGGGCGAACGGTGAATTCGGCGCGATTGCCCCCGCCAAGGACGATCGGCTATGACAGCGTCACTTCCGCACGGGGCCCGCGTTCCGGTCCACCGGTCGCGCCTGTGCGGGGGTTTGCCGGCCGTGGAGTGTCGGGGCTGTGCCGTCGCGGTGTTCCCACCGCGTCCTTCCAGACCCACGCGCTCCACACCCCAGGCCGACACTCCCCAGGGGTGGAGCGGCACGTCGTCTCCACGCTGGCCCCGCCTCTTCCCAGGCGGGGTCTTCGCCCGTTCCGGCACTCCGTGTGCCCGGAGCGTGGCGACGGGTTTCGTGGATCGCCCCCTCGAGTTCCCCCCGGAACCAGAGGGGCTCCCGGAAACGCCGGTACCTAACAATCGCGGGCCCACGGCTCGGAAGGGGGCCCGCGATGGTTCTGGAATGGTGGTGGTGATGGGTCCCCTGTTTACCCCGTTCTGCGCGCTCGAGCACCTCCATCGGTCCTGGAGGCTGGTGCGGCGTTCCCTGCTGCAGACTGCCTGGCCCGAACTGCGCGATGAGCTGGCCGCGTTCGACCGCCACCCCATCGCCCACCTCGAACGCCTGCGCGACGAACTGCGGTTGGGGACGTTTCACTTCCACCCCCGGCTCGCCTATGTGAAGCGCAAAAGCGGCGGGTCACGCCGCGGGGTGACCGTTCCCGGAGTGGCCGACCGCGTCGTGCAGCGGGCTCTGCTGGGGGTGCTGCAGACCCGCGACCCGCGGCTGCGCTCCCACCTCGGCCAACTGACCACCGTGCTCGACTGCCCCACCAGCTTCGCGGGGAATCTGGGCCGGGGGGTTCCCGAGGCGATCGCCACGGTCCGGCATTCCCTGCGGACGACCGGCCAGTTCGCCGCCACGTCGGACGTCAAAAATTTCTTCCCCCACATTCCCCGGGCCGAGGTGGGGGCGTTCCTGCGGCAGGAAGTGGCCGATCCCCGGCTCGTCGACCTGCTCTGCCGGGGGATGGAAACCGAACTGGCCAACCCGGCCGAGGTGCAGCCTTGGCTTGACCTGTTCCCTCTGGGGCCCGCGGGGGTCGCGCAGGGCTCGCTGCTGTCGGTTCTGGCGGGGAACATCGCGCTGCGCGGTTTCGACCGGCGGCTCAATGCCGGGGGCCTGGTCACCCTGCGCTATCTCGACGATTTCGTGATTCTCGGCCCGACCGCCGAACTGGTGGAACAGGGATTCCAGATCGCCTGCGAGGAACTGGCCGGGCTGGGGATGACCTGCTACGCACCGGGGGACGGCAGCGGGAAGTCGGTGCTTCTGCCGGCCGGGCGGGGGTTCGACTTTCTGGGATGCCGGGTCCATCCGCGGGGAGTCGCCCCCAGCCGGCGTTCACGGCGGCAACTGCTCGACCGGCTCGACCGGCAATTGGCGCGGGCCCGCGCCGAGCTCGCACGGTGGACTGCGGGAGACACCCGCCGGGGAACCGAAGCGGGCCACGTCCAGTGGCTGGCCCGGATCGACCAGTTGATCCGGGGGTGGGGGGCCGCGTTTGCGTTTGTGTCCAACCGGGCGAGTCTGGCGCAGCTCGATCGGGAGATTGACCGGCGTCTCGCCGCGTTCGACTCGTGGTCCCGACGGCAATTCCCGTCCGCCTCCCCCCGGCAGCGCCGCCGCCTGCGGGGAATCGCGCTGCTGGGAGACACCCCGCCGCGGTCGATGGCCCCCGCCGAAGTCGAGCGTCTTCCCGAATCCGACGACACGGGGACGGAAGACTGAGCCCGGCCGCCGGTCGCCGGCGGGCAACCGGTCCCCGGTTCCGACACGCCACGCCAACGTTCGCCGGGCAGCCGGGGCGACCCCGCAGTGTGGCCCTGCCCGGACGGGGCTGTCACAATGGAGACTCGGGAGCCGGCCGGGGTGGAGTCGCTGACCCATCCCCCACAGGCTCCCCGGACACGCCCGATGGGTTCGAGTGGGGTCTCTCATGCATCTGCTGCGCCGCACCTTTCTCTCGCAGACCGCCCTGGGGATGGGAAGTATCGCCCTGTCGACGCTGCTCGACCGCGATGCTCCCGCCCACGCAGCGGGCACGCCCCTCGCCGGCACGCCCGTCGGGCCGCATTTTCCCCCCCGCGTCAAACGGGTGATCTTTCTCTATATGTCGGGAGGGCCATCGCAGTTCGAGACGTTCGATCACAAGCCCAAGCTGAATGAACTCGACGGGCAGCCGATGCCCGCGTCGTACACCCAGGGCCAGCCGATCGCCCAACTGCAGGGTCAACAGCTGAAGGTGCTGGGGGCGCAGTTCCCGTTCGCAAAACACGGCCAGTCGGGGCAGGAAATCGCCACGATTCTCCCCTGGACCAGCCAACTGGCCGACGATCTGGCGATCATCCGTTCGATGCACACCGACCAGATCAATCACGATCCGGCCCACACGGTCATGAACACCGGCACGTCGATCTCGGGCCGCCCCAGCATGGGGGCCTGGATCACCTACGGCCTGGGCAGCGAGTCGAGCAACCTGCCGGGGTTCGTGGTGCTCACCAGCGAGGGGGGTCGCAACCCGCAGCCGATTTCCTCCCGCCAGTGGGGGGCCGGCTTCCTCCCCGGGCGAGTCCAGGGGGTGCAGTTCCAGCAGCAGGGGGAAGCGGTGCATTACGCGCAGAACCCCCCCGGCCTCACGATGGCCCAGCAGCGGCGGGCCCTCGACACCCTGCGCCGGCTCAATGCCGAACAGTTGCAGCGTTCCCCCAATCCCGAACTCGAAACGCGCATCGACCAGTACGAACTCGCCTTCCGCATGCAGACCGGCATCCCGGAATTGCTCGATCTGGCGCAGGAACCCCGGCACGTGCTGGAGTCTTACGGGTTGGACGATGATCCTCTGCGGGCGTCGAGCTTCGCCCGCAACTGCCTGCTGGCGCGGCGGCTGGCCGAACGGGGCGTGCGTTTCATCCAACTCTATCACCGGGGATGGGATCATCACGGCGACCTGGTGAAGTACATGCACACCACCTGCGGCCTGACCGACCGCCCCACCTACGCCCTGATTCAAGACCTGAAGCAGCGCGGGCTGTTCGAAGACACGCTGATCATCTGGGGGGGTGAGTTCGGGCGGACCCCCATGTTCCAGGGAAAGGGGGCCGAGGCGGGGCGCGACCACCACATGCGTTCATTCTCGATGTGGCTGGCGGGAGGTGGGGTGAAGGGGGGCATCACCTACGGAGCCACCGATGACCTCGGTTACCACGCGGTCGAGAATCCCGTTCACGTTCACGACCTGCATGCGACCATGCTGCACCTGCTGGGGCTCGACCACAACCGGCTGACCGTGCGGGCCCAGGGGCTCGACTTCCGGCTGACCGGGGTCGAACCCGCCCGCGTGGTCCACGAGATCCTGGCCTGA